>CANBQJ010000016.1 GCA_947371645.1 Burkholderiales bacterium
CACCGGCTGCGACCAGCCTGAGCGCGGCCTTGACCCTCAAGCCCCGGGGCAGCAACACGCACACCTTGGCGGCGGGCACGGCGACCACCTGCACGGCGATGGCCGACGGCACGGTGAGTTGCTGGGGCAGCAACACACGGGGCCAGCTGAGTGACGGCACCCTGGTGGACAAGGCCATTCCCACCACGGTGACCGGGCTGTCTCAGGTGCAGGCCCTGGCCGTGGGCCGCCAGCACACCTGCGCGGTCAAGACCGATGGCACGGTGGCCTGCTGGGGCGACAACAGTGGCGGCCAGCTGGGCAATGGCGGCGTGCCCACCTCCTACCTGCCGACCCCAACGGCAGTGCCCGGCTTGAGCCGTGTGATCACCGCATCGGCGGGTGCCTTCCACACCTGCGTGGCCACAAGCGACGGCAGCGTGGCCTGCTGGGGCGCCAACAACACCGGCCAGCTGGGAGATGGCACGACCACACGTCGCGCCGTGCCGACCGTCGTGCCTGGTCTGAGCGGCGTGGTCGCCCTGGCATCCGGCTATGAGCACAGCTGCGCCGCCAGAAGCGACGGCAGCGTGGCCTGCTGGGGCCGCAACAACTACGGCCAGCTGGGCACCGGCGACACCGTGGACCACCTCAGCCCCGCCGAGGTGCCCGGCCTGACGGGCGTCGTGGCGCTGGTGGCCGCCGCGGGCTATGGCCACACCTGTGCGCTCAAGGCCGATGGCACCGTGGTCTGCTGGGGCCTGAACTCCTGGGGCCAGCTGGGTGACGGCACCGGGGTCAACCGCTCGGCGCCGACGGTGGTCGCTGGCCTGAGCCAGGTCGTCGCCCTGGCGGCCGGCCTGGACCACACCTGCGCAGCCAGGGCCGATGGCACGCTGGTGTGCTGGGGCGGGAACCTCTTGGGTCAACTGGGCGACGGTGTGGCCAGCAACCACTACAGCCCCGCCACGGTGCCCGGGGTCACGGGCGTCACGGCCTTGACCGCAGGCGACCTCCACACCTGCGCGGCCAAGGCAGACGGCGCCATGGCGTGCTGGGGCCAGAACAACCATGGCCAGCTGGGTGACGGCACCACCACCGACCAGCACAGCCCCACGGCCGTCGTGTTCTGAAGCGCCCCGCTTGCCCCCTTGCCCCATGGCCAATGACGCTGACGACGCGTTCTCGCCCGCCAAAGAGGTCATCCGCAACGCCACCCTGAAGCTCGACTTCATTGGCGCGGACACCAGGCAACTGTTCACCAGCGGCCCGGACGTCACGGCATCGTGCGTCGACGACGCGGGACAGCCGTGGCCGACGACTACGGCAATGCGCCCTTCAAGCCTTACCGAACCGTGGAGGTGCTGAGCCAATCGCCCAATGGGGTCTATGCAAGCTACTTCACGGATGTCCAGGTGTGGGTCTGCGATGCGCCAGTTTTAGACCGATGCCTCCAGTCACACGTTGAATACCGGCGTGAACTCCAACCGACCCTCATGGGCTGCGACCGCATGGGCGCTGATGTTGGTGGCCATGACGCGTCCACGCCAGTCCACGCCACGCCACCGACCGATGGCTTGTTGATCTGCATCAACCCCAAACACAGAATTTGAACCCGTAAAAAAGGACATTGCAGCACGATCGCCCATCCAGAAATCAGCCGGACCGCCGAAAATGCCTTGCCAGGTGTTCAGCCGGCAGGGCAGCCCTGCTGTGGCCATGAGCACACCTCGATCACGCACACAAGAGGCTTGCCATGCGCATCAATGAACCCACCACAGGACGGGAGTACCGCATTGCGGCCGACGCCACCCTGATGTCCACCACGGACACCCACGGCAAGATCACCTACGCCAACGCGGCCTTCATCGAAGCCAGCGGGTTCAGCGAGCGAGAACTGCAGGGTCAGCCCCACAACATCGTCCGCCACCCGGACATGCCGGTCGAAGCCTTTGAAGACATGTGGCGCACCCTCCAGGCCGGTGAGCCCTGGACGGCCCTGGTGAAGAACCGCCGCAAGAACGGCGACCACTACTGGGTGCGCGCCAACGCCACACCCGTGATCCGCAACGGGCAGACCGTGGGCCACCTCTCCGTGCGCACCACCCCCGAGCGCAGCGAGATCGACGCCGCCGAAGCCCTCTACCAGCGCTTTCGTGAGGGGCGCGCCGGGCAGCTGAGCTTCGACAAAGGCCTGATCGTCCACAAGGGCGCCATGGCCTGGCGCTCGATGTGGCAGACCATGCCGCTGCGCTGGCGCATCCGCACCATGCTGGCCTGCGCGTGGCCCGCCCTGGTGGCCGGCACCGCCGCCACCGGCGCACCCTGGCCTGTGCTCCTGACGCTGGCCGGCGTCTCGGCGGTGGTGCTGGGCGGCCTGTCGGTGTGGATGCAGCAGCAGATCGCCCAGCCTGCGGAAGCACTGTTGGCCGACGCACTCAAGGTGGCCTCGGGCGAGAGCCAGTCCGTGCAGCACATGAACCGCAGCGACGAGCTGGGCATGACCCTGCGCACCATCAGCCAGCTGGGCCTGATTTTCCGCTGGCTGATCAACGACGTCTCCGGCCAGGTGGGCAATGTGCAGACCGCCAGCAGCGAGATCGCCATGGGCAACAACGACCTGTCGGTGCGCACCGAGAAGGCCGCGGCCAGCGTGCAGCAAACGGCGTCCGCCATGACCCAGATGACGTCCACCGTGCAGGCCAACGCCGACACGGCCATGCAGGCCAACCAGCTGTCGGCTTCAGCCAGCGAGGCCGCGCGCGCCGGCAGTGCCGCCATGTCGCAAGTGGTCAGCACCATGGGCGACATCTCCAGCAGCTCGCACAAGATCTCCGACATCATCGGCGTGATCGACGGCATCGCCTTCCAGACCAACATCCTGGCCTTGAACGCCGCGGTGGAAGCCGCGCGCGCCGGTGAGCAAGGCCGCGGCTTTGCCGTGGTGGCCGGCGAGGTGCGCAGCCTGGCACGCCGCAGCGCCGACGCAGCCAAGGAGATCAAGACGCTCATCCAGACCAGCGTCGACAAGGTGGAAGCCGGTGCCAAATTGGTCGATGGCGCAGGCCAGACCATGGGCGACCTGCAGGCCAGGGTGGCCCGGGTGTCCGAGCTGATCGCCGAGATCAGCGCCGCCACCCACGAGCAGACCACCGGCATCGGCCAGGTGGGCGAATCGGTGTCGGAGCTGGACCAGATCACCCAGCAAAACGCCGCGCTGGTCGAGCAGAGCGCCGCTGCGGCAGAAAGCCTGAAAACCCAGGCCAACCGGCTGGCTGAAGCCGTTCAGGTCTTCCGTTGAGCCTGGCGCGGAGCCGAGTGGAGGGGCGATGCTCAGCGCGTCGCCATCACACCCAGCTGCCGGCTGCGCACCTGAAGCGCCAGTTGTGCCAGGTCCAGCACGGGCAGCATGCGCTGCTCGTCACCCCGGCCCACCAGAGCCAGTTTGCGCGAGCGGTAGACGCCCGGCTGCATCGCGGTCACCTCAGGCAGCTCGGGCTCCCATTCGGCCGACTCGATGGTCTTGAGCTGGGGCACGGCAAAGCCCACCAGTTCGCCTTCGGACTGCACCACCAGCACGCTGGCGGCGGGCGAGGCCTCAGGCGCCTGGCCACCCGAGAGGCGGCTCAGGCACAGCACGGGGATGGACTGGCCCTTGTGCACCGTGAAGCCCAGCAAGGGCCCACCGGCTTCGAAAATGGCCACGCTGCGGGCATAGGGCAAGATTTCCTGCACCTGCTCCAGCGGGGTGGCGGTTTCGCCGGCCAGCCCGTAGGTGAGCATGGCACGCTGGTGCTGGCCTGGCCTCAGGCCCTGCGTGAAGGCCTGGGTGCTGGCGCTCACGCGTTGTTGGCGTGCATTGGCCAGCGCCAGGTTGCGCACGTCGTCACAGGCCATCAAGGCCTGGGCTTCCAGCAACAGGAACTGCGCCCCGGCTGTGCCCAGTCGCTGGGCCAGTTCTGGCGGCAGGTGGTGGTCTGGCAAGGCCGCGTGCATCAGCTCGGGGCGGGGCAATGCAAAAGCCGGTACCGGCACGCGGGCGTCAGGCTGGGCCCGGATCACGTCCAGCACCTCGGTGACCAGAAAGGCCACCAGGCCGGCGGGCAAGGCCATCAGAAAGGCCTGGGTGCCCGCGCCGGCACTGGGCGCAGGGCCCAGGCCACACAGCGCATGCAGGTCCACGGCCGGCACCCAGGCACCGGCATGCTCGATGACCCCGCGGCAATGGCCCATGGCCAGCGGCGAGTCGCGCAGCTCCGGGCTTGGCAGCGTGGCGTGCACCGCCAGCGCGTCAATGGCCATGGGCACGCGGCCGCAGCGCAACAGCACCAGGGTGTCGGCCCGGTCATCGATGACCACCAGGTCACTGGCCTCCTGCGTGCGCTGCCGCTCGGGCTCGGGGTCTTGCACCAGGGGCACGCCGGGCAGCTGGCTCAGCGCCTGCACCGACAGCACGCTGACCAGCACCTGGGTGTCGCTGCGGCGCACGGTGCCTGCCAGCAGGGTCGCCGCGCCACCGCCCTCTTGCAGGCTGTGCTCACCTCTGTGATCGGCATGGAAGATGCCCGTCACCTCGTCGGCCAGCAAGCCCAGCAGGCGGCCCTGAGCCACCACGATGAGCACGCAGGCGAACTCGGTCTTGGCGGCGCTGCGGCCCAGCTGGCCACGCAGGTCCAGCACCGGCACCACGACGCCACGCAGGTTCACCCCGCCCACCACGCCCGGGTTCGGACAGGGCAAGGTGATCCAGTCTTCGCTGGGCACCACTTCGCGCAAGGCGTCCATGGGCAAGGCCAGCTGCATGCCGGACAGGGCAAAGCCGCCATAGGCCAGGGGCGATGAGGGGCCGCCTTGTGCGTCTTGCTGTGCGTTGGGCATGGTCACGCCAGGACCGTGCCTGCAGCCGCGCCGCTCAGGTCTTCGATCACACCGGCCACCTGGTTCGCCATGCGCTGTTGCACATCGGCCGCGGCCGCGATCTCGCCCATGCTGGTGCCTGTTCGCCCCACGCTGTTGAGGATGTTTTCGAAGCTCCGGGAAGCGTCTTTGCTCACCTGCGCACCTGTGGTCACCTGCAGCACGGACTCGTCGATCAACTTGGCGATCTCGCGCGCCGCCAGTGAACTGCGTTCGGCCAGCTTGCGCACCTCACCCGCCACCACAGAAAAGCCCACGCCATGCTGCCCGGCGCGTGCCGCTTCGATGGCTGCGTTGAAGGCCAGCAGGTTGGTCTGGTTGGCGATCTCGCCTATCACCCGCACGATCTCGGCCATGCGGGTGGATCCCGCCTGGATGGCCTCGATGGTGCTCATGGCCTTGAGGATGGCCTCATGGCCCTGTCTGGCAGCCACATTGGTTTCATGGGCCATGTCGGAGGCCACACCGGTGTTCGCAGCGATCGCCGTGATGCTTTCCACCAGCGTCTGAACGAGGTCGGCCATGGCCTTGGACTTGGCGGAGATGTGCTTTTCCAGCATCACCTCCTTGGTCACGTCATAGGCGTACTTGACGATCTTGACCACCTTGCCGTTGACGTCCATCACCGGGTTGTAAGTGGCCTGGATCCACACGTCGCGGTTGCACTTGCCCACGCGGTGGAAGCGTCCGCTGACCATCTCGCCTTCGCCCAGGCGCAGCCAGAAGTCCTGGTATTCAGGGCTCTGCGTGTAGGCGGGCGAGCAAAAGAGGCTGTGGTGCTGCCCGTTGATCTCACGCCCGGTGTAGCCCATGGCCGTGAGGAAGTTGCGGTTGGCCTTCAGCACGTGGCCGTCCAGATCGAACTCGATCATGGCCTGTGCCCGCTCGATGGCCGAGACCTTGGCTTCGAACTCGGCATTGCGCAGCTTGGCCTGCGTCACATCGGTCGCGAACTTGACCACCTTCACGGGGTTGCCGCGTTGGTCAAAGATGGGGTTGTAGGTGGCCTGGATCCAGACCTCGCGGCCGCCCTGCCCCAGGCGCTTGTATTCGCCCGAGGCGTACTCGCCACGCCCCAACCGATCCCAGAAGAGCTGGTATTGAGGCCCGTTGGATTCGCTCGGTTCCATGAACATGCGGTGGTGGCGACCCACGACGTCGTCCGGGCCATAGCCCATCAACTTCAGGAAGTTCTCGTTGGCCGACAGCACACGGCCACCGAGGTCGAACTCGATGATGCCCTGCGCCCGGTCGATGGCCACCAGCTTCCCGGCCGCGTCCATCTGCAGCATCTTGGTCTCGGTCACGTCCTGGGCGATGACCAGCACCTTGGCCAGCAAGCCGTCAATGCCGATGACGGGGCAGACCGTGGCGGCCAGCCAGACTTCGCGCTCGCCAGCGCCCTTGAGGCGGAACTCGCCTGACAGCGACTCGCCTGCGCGCAGCTTGCGCCACTGCGCCTCGTAGCGTGCGTCCTTGACGTCCTCATCGAACATGAAGCGCGGCTCGGGCTTGCCCAGCATGTCTTGCGCGCCATGGCCCAAGGCCCGCAGCGCGTTCTCGTTGACGGCGGTGATCACGCCATGGCGGTCCATCTCCAGCACGCAGTTGCCGCGCGACATCACGTCCATGCGGGCGTTCAGTTCGGCGGCCACGCTCTTGGACGTGGTCACATCCTGCAGGAATTTCACCACCTTGATCGGGGTGCCATCCAGATCGAAGATGGGGTTGTAGGTGGCCTGGATCCACACGTGCTTGCCGTTGCGGCCCATCCGCAGGTACTCGCCCGCCTGGAACTGGCCCTCGTTCAGCTGCTTCCAGAACTGTTTGTACGCGGCCGAGCCCTGGCTTTCGGCGGGCAGGAACAAGCTGTGGTGCTGGCCCATGAGGTCGTCCAGGCTGTAGTCCATCAGCTTGAGGAAGTTCTCGTTGGCACACAGCACCTTGCCGGCCATGTCGAACTCGATCACACCCTGAGAGCGGCTGATGGCGTCGAGCTTGCTTGCGGACTCCAGCTTGGCCTGGTTCTGCGACGTCATGTCGCACACCAGCTTGACCACCTTGTGCACCGCGCCGTTGTCGTCCAGCACAGGCGCGTAGTTGCCCACCACGTAGACGTCACGGCCATCTTTGCTGCGGCGGCGGAACTCGCCCCACGTGCACTGGCCCAGCCTCAATTGCGCCCAGATGGCCGCCATCACCGCAGAGGCTTCTTCGCCGGGCAGGCAAAAGAGCCGGTAGTGGCGGCCCACCACCTCTTCAAGCGGGTAGCCAAACAACTTCAGAAAGTCGGCGTTGGCGTGCAGCACATGCCCGTCCATGTCGAATTCGACATACGCGTGGCAGCTCAGCAAGGCTTGCAGGACGCGGCTGTCTGCCGCGGACTGGGCAGGACGATCGGCTTCGGGGACGGGGACGGGGATGGGGGGGTGGGCCATGCGGTGGTGCCTCCAATGACGCCATGTCCGGGACCAGGTGGCCCGGTAGTCGTCAGGCTCATCGGCGTGGCTGCACCAAAGTGAAATGCAAAGTGGCCAGGGTCGCCCACATTGAGCACAAAGTGGCAAAAATGATCAGGCGGCCGTGCCGTGTTGCCGCCCCGCCAGCCACAAGTCCAGCCAGGCCGCTGCCATCGGGCTGGCCACGGCGTCCAGGAAAGCCGCGAAGTCGATGTGGGCCTGGGCATCCGCGCGGTCGGAAATGGCGCGGATCACGGCAAAGGGCAAGCCCAGGTCCAGGCACACCTGGGCCACGGCCGCGCCCTCCATCTCCACGGCCAGTGCCGCCGGCAAGGCGTCCAGCAGCCCCTGTCCCCTGGTCGCATCGCCAATGAACTGATCACCGCTGAGGATCAGCCCCTGGTGCAGGCGCGAGCCGCCCGGGCGCACAAAGGGGCTGGCCTGCAACACAGGCCATTTGTCGCAGCGAGACGGCAGGGCCGCGAACGCGCGGGCCAGCTCGGCAGCCAAGGCCGCATCGGCAGGCAGGTGGCTGCGCCCTGTGCCTGGCAATTCGAATCGCGGGAACAAGGGGGATGCGTCCATGTCGTGCTGGACCAGCTGGGTGCCCAGCACCAGGTCACCCACGGCCACGTCCGGCCCCAGGCCGCCGGCCACGCCGGTGAACACGATGTGGCTCACGTCAAAGCGGCAGTGCAGCAAGCTGGCCGTGGTGGCCGCCGCCACCTTGCCGATGCGTGACCACACGGCCGCCACACGCTGGCCATGCCAGGTGCCCACGTGCACCGCTCTGCCGCCGACCTGGTGCACCTGAGCGTCCGGCAGGTGATGCAAGACGGCCTCCAGTTCCTGGGGCATGGCCGCCATGACACCCAGGCAGGGCATGGCGGCCGGCAAGGCAGGCCGAGTCTGCAGTGGGGGCGTGACGGAAGAAGACGCTGCGGACTCGGCTGGGTTCATGAAAGAGCTTTTCAGAATGCGTGGCGCACGCCCACCATGTAGCTGTTGCCCTTCTGGAACGTGCTCAGCTTCTCATTGTCGAACATGTACGCCAGGTACACGTCGGTGCGCTTCGACAAGAAGTGGTCGTACGCCAAGGTGCCGATGTCGTGGCGCGTCTTGGGTGTGGTGCCACTGCCGTTGGGCTTCTCGGTGCTGGAGCCCCAGGAGGCCAGCAACTTGCCCTCCTTGCTCAGGGGCACGCTGGCACCCACCTGGAACAGGTTGGTGCTGATCTCTTGCGCGTTGGCGGTGTAGCCCTTGTTGCTGAAGCGGCCCAGTTCGACAAAGCCCTTGACCACGCCAGCGTCATAGCTGGCATTGAGCAAGGAGAAGGTCTGCTGCTGCCCCGCGGCGATCGAGCCCGCAGCCTTGGGGGCCTCGTTGGAGCGCAGCCTCTGGGTGGATGCGGCCACGGCCAGCGGCCCGGCCGAATACGACACGGCCAGGGCGTGGCTCAAGGCCTCGCTGCCATCGGTGGCCTCGCCCGGTTGCAGTTGCACGGCGGCGGTCAGGCCTGCCATCGTCGGGGAGGTGTAGCCCACGGCGTTGGACCAGCCCGAGTCGCCCTTGTCATTGCCCCACTTGCCATAGGTCAGGCGCACGGCAGGCGAAATGCCGAATGCCCCAGCGAACGGGTTGAAGGCGACCACCTGCGCATACGGCAGGTTGGCCTGGCGGCCCAGCGTCAACTTGCCCAGCGAAGTCGACTGCAGGTAGACGTTGCTGGCACGGCCCCAGAACGGGTCGTTGTCAAAGCGGCCAGCCGCGCCCGTGTCAGGGCGCAGGAAGCTTTCCAGCACGAAGCCGGCCTTGACGCCATCGCCCAGGTCTTCCACGCCCTTGAGGCCAAAGAAGCTGGTGACGATGTTGTTGGGGTCGACCTTGGTGGTGTGCTTGCCATCGGTCGTGCTGGTCTTGAGTGCGCTGTACTGGAAGGATCCGAAAGCCAGATCCACGACGCCGTACAGGTTGTAGCTCGATTGCGCTTGCGCCAGGCTGGCTGCGCTCAGGCCAATGGCCAGGGCCACGTTTTTCTTCAGGGACATGCATGCTCCTCAGTGGGGATTGCGCGCCCTCTCCGTCGGGGCGGCGCGGCGCTGGCGTGTGCACGAACCGTGCCCTTTTCGGACCTGGGTCACTGGTACCACCTGAATGAGCGAGTGCTTTGTCAATAGGCCGTTCGGCTTTTTGTCTGCCATGACAGCGTCAACCAGGTCGCGCACAGAAATTGCTGAACGACAGGCATCGCGTCCACCCCTTGGTGACCTGCCCATGTCCCTTGCCCTGTCTCGCCGCAC
The DNA here is from genome assembly GCA_947371645.1 of Burkholderiales bacterium. The sequence goes on from CANBQJ010000016.1 coordinate 9,656, forward strand.
CCTCATCGCCTGCCACGCCGCACTCTTGTGGGGCGCATCGGCCCTCCTGGGCACTGCGCAGGCGGCCACGCCCATCAAGTTCCAGCTGGACTGGCGATTCGAAGGCCCGTCCGCCCTCTTCCTCTACCCCGCCGCCAAGGGCTACTTCAGCCAGGCCGGTCTGGACGTGAGCATCGATGCGGGCAATGGCTCGGGTGGCACGGTCACCCGCGTGGCTTCGGGCACCTACGACCTGGGCTTTGCCGACATGGCCGCGCTCATGGAGTTCCACGCCAACAACCCCGATGCGCCCAACAAGCCTGTGGCCATCATGATGGTCTACAACAACACGCCGGCTGCGGCCTTTGCGCTCAAGCGCAGCGGCATCAAGACCCCCGCCGACATGGTGGGCAAGAAGCTGGGTGCACCGGTGTTCGATGCGGGCCGCAAGGCCTGGCCCATCTTCGCCAAGGCCAACAAGCTGGGCGCCGTCAACTGGATCAGCATGGACCCGCCGCTGCGCGAAACCATGCTCGTGCGCGGTGACGTCGACGTGATCACGGGCTTCTCGTTCACGTCCTTGCTCAACCTCGAAGCCCGCGGCGCCAAGGCCGAAGACGTGGTGATGCTGCCCTACGCCCAGTACGGCGTGAAGCTCTATGGCAACGCCATCATCGCCTCGCCCAGGATCCTCAAGGAGAACCCCGAAGCCGTCAAAGCCTTCCTCCAGGCCTTTGCCAAGGGCGTGAAAGAAGTGCTGGCCAACCCGGATGCCGGCGCCGACACCGTCAAGGCCCGCGACGGCATCGTCAACCTCGACCTCGAAAAGCGCCGCCTCAGGATGGCCATCGACCAGGTGGTCGCCAGCCCGGACGCCCGCGCCGAAGGCTTTGGCCAGGTCAAGTTGCCGCGCCTCTCCCTGATGGCGTCGCAGGTGGCCGATGCCTACACCACCAAGACGCGCGTCAACCCCGATGCCGTCTGGACCTCGGCCTACCTGCCGACCGCAGCCGAGCTCAACGTGCTGCCCCCGGCCAGGAAATGAAGCCCCCCATGGAAGACTTCGTGCTGTTTGACGACGTCTGGCTGGCCTACAACGAAGCGTTGCTCGCCGCCCAGCAGTTCGCCGTGGAGGGCATCAGCTTGCAGATGCACCGCGGCGAGTTCGTGGCCATCGTGGGCCCTTCAGGCTGTGGCAAGTCCACCTTCATGAAGCTCACCACCGGCCTGAAGATGCCCTCACGCGGGCGCATCGCCATCCAGGGGCAAGCGGTCACGGGCCCCTTGAAGATCACGGGCATGGCCTTCCAGGCGCCCTCGCTGCTGCCCTGGCGCACCACGGTGGACAACGTGCTCTTGCCGCTGGAGATCGTCGAACCCTACCGCAGCCAGTTCAAGCGCAAGCGCGCCGAGTACGCGGCCAAGGCCCGCGCCCTGCTCCAAAGCGTGGGCCTGGGCGGCTTCGAAGACAAGTACCCCTGGCAGCTTTCGGGCGGCATGCAGCAGCGCGCCAGCATCTGCCGCGCGCTCATCCACGAGCCCGACATGCTGCTGCTCGACGAGCCCTTCGGCGCGCTGGACGCCTTCACCCGCGAAGAGCTCTGGTGCGCCCTGCGCGACCTGCAGGCCCAGCGCGGCTTCAACGTCATCCTGGTCACGCACGACCTGCGCGAAGCCGTCTTCCTGGCCGACACCGTCTACGTGATGAGCAAGAGCCCGGGCCGCATCCTGGCACGCCGCGAGATCGCCTTCCCCCGCCCGCGCGACCTGGAGCTCACCTACACGCCCGAGTTCACCAACATCGTGCACGAGCTGCGCGCCCACATCGGCGCCATGCGCCAGCCCACGCGCATGGGCCAGACCCAAGAGGTGGCCTGATGGCGCTCAAGCTCAAACCCGCCCAACTCGAACGCTGGGCTCCCTGGGGCCTGCTGCTCATCGTGCTGCTGATCTGGCAAGTGCTGTGCAGTGCCTTCCACGTCAGCGAGTACATCTTCCCCAGCCCGGCCCGCATCGCCAACCAGATGGTCGAGTTCCACAGCGAGATCCTGAAGCACGCCTGGCGCACCCTGTGGGTCACGCTGCTGGGCTTCGGCATCGCCATCGTGGTGGGCGTGCTGCTGGGCTTTTTGATCGGCAGCTCGCGCCTGGCCTACGCCGCCATCTACCCGCTGATGACGGCCTTCAACGCCTTGCCCAAGGCCGCCTTCATCCCCATCCTGGTGGTGTGGTTCGGCATTGGCGTGGGGCCGGCGGTGCTCACGGCCTTCCTGATCAGCTTCTTCCCGATCACGGTCAACATCGCCACCGGCCTGGCCACGCTGGAGCCCGAACTGGAAGACGTGCTGCGCGTGCTGGGCGCCCGCCGCTGGGACGTGCTGACCAAAGTGGGCCTGCCGCGCGCCATGCCGTTTTTCTACGGCTCCCTGAAGGTGGCGATCACGCTGGCCTTCGTGGGCACCACGGTGTCGGAGATGACCGCCTCCAACGAGGGCATCGGCTACCTGCTCATCAGCGCGGGCTCGTCCATGCAGATGGGCCTGGCCTTCGGTGGCCTGGTGGTGGTGGGCAGCATGGCCATGGTGCTCTACGAGCTGTTTGCCGTCATCGAGCACCGGACCACGGCCTGGGCGCACCGCGGCAGCCAGGGCCACTGAGCCAGGGCATGGGCAAGGCCACGGGCAAAAAAAAACCACCCCAAGGGGTGGTTTCGCAAGGCCTTGCGGCTTGCTGCCAGTCCATGCCGTCTGGCCACGGCAAGGGGCTGGCATGCCGGACTCATCTGCTGGTCCGTTGAATCAAGCTCTCCCTGAGCAGTGCCCCATATTCTTGTGATGACGAGTGCACCACCGCATTGTATGTGTCATTTTTGGACATTACGCGCACAAATGCCGCTTTGTTACCATTGCATGCAGGTTTGACGCTTCACCCCTTTCGCCCGGTGATAATCGACCCCCAGCCAAATCAACCCTCAAGCCGGAGCAGCCATGGACGTGCCAGACACCGCCTACAGCGGCGCCCTGCAGCACCCGCATTCGTCCGGGGAGTGGGTGGCCCAGTGCCTGAGCGAGCTGATGGCCCGCCATGGCGTGCACAGCCGCCAGCAAGCCACGCTCGTGGCCCAGGTTTGCCTGCTGTCCATCAGCCAGGCCCGACGCAAGCTCAAGGGCTCGGTATGGACCTTCGATGAGGTCGCGGCGCTGTGCCGGCACTTTGGCCAGGGACTGGACGCCGTCTTCGCCACCCCGGTGTTCCTGCCGGGCAGCGGCGGCGTCGACCCCAGTGGGCTGGCCCACAGCGGGCAAGCCGCCCTCGTCACCAGCGCCAGCTACCCTGCCACCCTCTACCTGGACGACGTCGAGCTCGACTGCGAGGTGCGCCTGGGCGGGCTCCGCTCCCAGGCGGGCAGCGCGGCCCTGCTGGCCACCTTGCACCCCATCCGCGGCTGGATGGTGGGCAGCACGGCCCGCCTGGCCAAAGAAAGCGCCCACAGCCCCCGCTACGACGTCGACCAGTTGCACATGCGCGTGCCCGAGGAGCCGCCCCTGGCCCGCATCGCCGTGCTGGACGACGACCGCGGCTCTGCCGACGCCCTGGCCGACTGGTTCAACGAGCTGGGCTACCAGGCCGACAGCTACCAGAGCGCAGAAGCCTTGCTGGACACGCCCGGGGTCTCGCACGACGCCTACGTGGTCGACCTGATCCTGGCCGGCGGCCAGACCTCGCAGGCCCTGGTGCAACGCATCCGCAGCGAGCAGCCCGAAGCGCCCATCATCCTGTTGACCGGCCAGCTGCGCGACGGCACCGCGTCCGAAGCCACGCTGGCCACCATCCTGCGCACCCAGGGCGTCACCTTCTTTGAAAAGCCGGTGCGCCCTGCCGTGCTCACGGCCGCCATCCAGAGCAGCCTGGACCGCGTCACCAAGCGCCATGCCGCCTGAGGCGCTGCCCGTGCGGCCGCGCGTGGACCGCACCCACGTTCGCCTGCTCTTCTGGCTGGCCACCCTGGCGGCCTTGGGCATCTTCGTCGACTGGGGCTTTGGCGAGCTGCAACACACCAACACCCCTTTGGACACCTATGGCGTGCCGCTGGTGGGCCTGGGGGCCCTGGGCGCGGCCACCACGCTGCACCTGCGCCCTCAATACAGCCAGTGGGCCGTTGTGGGCGCCCTCGTGCCGGGCAGCCTGTTCTGCCTGGGCAGCATGCACCTGGCCGCCCTGGCCAACAACCCCATCAGCTGGCATTCCCTGGCCGCCGTCTCGCAGTTCATCCCGCTGCTCTACATCTCGGCCTTCGTGGCCTTGCAGCGCGGCGCCAGCTGGATCAGCTGGGCCCACTACCTGGCGATGTTGGCGCTCTACCTGGTGAACTTTGGTGGCCTCAACGGGCACCGCAGCCCCAGCGAGGTGAACACGCCGCAGCACATCTGGCTGGCGGTGCTCACCTCCAACCCCGCCTACATCCTGGCCCTGCAGTACATCAGCACCCTCAAGGGCCGGCTGGCGCGCAGCGAACGCGTGCACCACGACAGCAAGGAGCGCTTCCTGGCCATGCTGTCGCACGAGATCCGCACACCGCTGCAGGCCATGCTGGGCTCCATCGACCTGCTGGCGCTCAAGGCCAAGTCCCCCCCCGAACGACGCGCCGTGGACCGCCTGCGCGACGCCGCCGCCCAGCTCGATGCCCACCTGCGGGACGTCACCGAATACACCCGCCTGGAAAACCCCGCCTGGCAGCTGCGTGAAGAAGATGTCGACCTGCTGGCGCTGGGCCGAGACCTGTGCGAACAGTTCGCACCCCAGGCCCAGGCACGAGGGCTGGACCTGCACCTGGAGCTCGATGGCGCCGCCGTGCCCGCGGGCTTGCCGCCCCCGCCCTGGGCCCGAGTGCGCACAGATGGCCGCCGCCTGCGCCAGCTGCTGGGCAACCTGTTGAGCAATGCACTGAAGTACACCCCGCATGGCCAGGTGCTGCTGCGCCTCAACAGCCCGGGCGCTGCGGGTCAGCCGCTGAGCCTGGAGGTGCTGGACACCGGCATCGGCATCCCGGCTGAGCGCCTCGAGCAGGTCTTCGAGCCCTATGTGCGCCTGGAAGACCAGCGTGTCGGGCACGAAGAAGGCTCAGGGCTGGGGCTGGCCGTGGTGCGCCTGCTCACCCAGCGCCTGGGTCTGAAGCTGCAGGTCGACAGTGAACCCGAACGGGGCACCACCTTCCGCGTGCAGTGGCCCCAGCCCTGAGGGCTGTTCACCTGGCACGGTGGCCGCACAATGGTGGTTTGAAGTCCACGCCACCACCGACCGGAGCGCCTCCCCCATGCCGACCGTGCAACGCCTGACCCTGGGCACCCCCCTGTCCCCCTCTGCCACCCGCGTGATGCTGCTGGGCAGCGGCGAACTGGGCAAGGAGGTGCTGATCGCCCTGCAGCGCCTGGGCGTCGAGACCATCGCGGTGGACCGCTACGACCACGCCCCCGGCCAGCAGGTGGCCCACCACGCGCGCACCATCACCATGAGCGACGCCGTGCAGTTGCGCGCCCTCATCGAAGCCGAACAACCCCACCTGGTCGTGCCCGAGATCGAGGCCATCGCCACGGCCGAGCTGGAAGCGCTGGAGGCCGCCGGCCTCGTGCGCGTCATCCCCACCGCCCGCGCCGCCCGCCTCACGATGGACCGCGAAGGCATCCGCCGCCTGGCCGCCGAAACCCTGAGCCTGCCCACCAGCCCCTACCAGTTCTGCGACTCGCTGGCCGAGCTGCAGGCCGCCATCGATGGCGTGGGCGGCAAGCCGGGCATCGGCTACCCCTGCGTCGTCAAGCCCGTGATGAGCTCCTCCGGCAAGGGCCAGAGCAAGATCGACGGCCCCACCGACGTGGGCAAGGCCTGGGACCACGCCATGGCGGGCGGGCGCGTCAGCCACGGCCGCGTCATCGTCGAAGGCTTCATCGACTTCGACTACGAGATCACCCTGCTGACCGTGCGTGCCGCAGGCCAGGGCGCCCAGGCCGACGACATCGTCACCCAGTACTGCGAGCCCATTGGCCACAAGCAGGTCAGCGGCGACTACGTGGAGAGCTGGCAGCCCCAGGCCATGCCGACCACGGCCCTGCAACGTGCCCGCGACATCGCCAAGGCCGTGACCGACAACCTCGGTGGCCAGGGCCTCTTCGGCGTGGAGCTCTTCGTGAAGGGTGACATGGTCTGGTTCAGCGAGGTGAGCCCCCGCCCCCACGACACCGGCCTGGTGACGCTGTGCACGCAGGCGCAAAGCGAGTTCGAGCTGCACGCCCGCGCCATCCTGGGCCTGCCCGTGGACACGCGCTTGCGCAACCCCGGCGCCTCGGCCGTGATCTATGGCGGTGTGGACGCGGCCGACCTGGTGTTCGACGGCGTGGCCCAGGCCCTCTCGGAGCCCGGCACCGACATCCGCCTGTTCGGCAAGCCCGAGAGCTTCGTGAAGCGCCGCATGGGCGTGGCCCTGGCGGCAGACACCGATGTGGACAGTGCCCGCGCCAAGGCCCTGCGGGCCGCGTCGGCCGTCAAGCCGCGCGCCCCCGGGGCTGAGTTGGCCTGATCAGACCCAGCTGCTGGCCACCAGCTTGTTGAGGCTGGTCGAAGTGGTGGTGGCCGAGATGTCCGCGGTGGCCGGTGGCGTCAGGCTGGCCATGGCGTTGACCAGGCCCTGCACCTTGGATGCCGACAGCGTCTTGCCGTCACTGCCCACGATGCGCTCGATCTGGTTGGCCGAGCCGCCAAACCAGTTCTGCACATGGATGTCGTCGGCGCCATTGCTGCCAATGACCTGGATGTCCAGGTCATTGCCCTGACGGCCGAACCACAGCTGCCTGGACGTGATGCCCGCGAGCTTGAGCGTGTCGGTGACGAACCAGCTGCTGTCGGTGTCCACGATGGTGTCCTGCCCGTCGCCACGCGCATACAGGTAGGTGTCGCCTCCCTTGCCGCCGTCCAGGTAATCGGCGCCTGCGCCACCCCGCAAGGTGTCGGCACCGTCACCGCCAGAGAGAAAATCCGTCCCCAGGTTGCCCACCAGCGAGTCACTGCCCTTGCCGCCCTCCAGGGTGGCAAAAGTGGTGTCGGCGTACAGGCTGTCCGCCCCGTTGGTGCCTTTGTTGCTCACGGCCTTGGCATACAAGTCACTGCCCTTGATCACCGTGCCATCGGCAAACTTGACCTTGGGCAGGGCCGCCAGCGTGGCGGCTGCGCTCAGGCTGCTGTCGCGGCAGCTCAACTGGATGCTGCCCTTGCCATCCTTGAAGATGAGGTCCAGGTAGCTCAGGCCATCGACGTTGGCACCCGCCACCACGGCCAGGTCCTTGAGCGTGATGCCCGCGCCCAACTCCAGGGTGTCGTTTGAAGCACCACCGCCTTGCACCTCGATGACGTCCTGGCCGTCGCCACGGGTGTAGCGGTAGACGTTGTTGCCTGTGCCGCCCACCAAGGAGTCGTTGCCCAATCCACCCACCAGCGTGTCGCTACCCCCGTAGCCATAGATGGTGTCGTCGCCCGAGCCACCAGCCAACTGATCCGCCCAGGAGAATCCGCTGATCAGGTCATTGCCAGCCGTACCCGGCGCCAACAGCTTGTAAATGTCGGATGCGGTGTAGACCTTGCCATCGTTGAACTGGACGCTGCCGATGGCCGCAGGCTGGTCCACCGCCGTGCCCGCGAAGTTCGCGATGCCCACCCTGGTGCTGCCGGCCGCGATGCTCAAGGTCCCGTTCGCGCCGTCGTAGCTGAACTGGGCGCCTTGACTGCTGGCGTCCAGCAATACAAGGTCCTGGTCATCGCCAACGACGTCGCGGATGATCACAGAATGGCCTTGCGCCACGACATAAGTGTCGTGCCCGGCACCGCCGTCCAGCGTGGAGCCCGCGTCACTGGTGGCCACGAGCGTGTCGTCCCCGGCCCCGCCTTGCAGCAGGTTGTAGCCCTGGCCGCCATCCAGGTAGTCGTTGCCCGCACCGCCAATCAAGGTGTCATTGCCTTCCCGCCCGAAGATGCGGTCATCGCCATCGCCGCCCTGGATCACGTCGTCCAGCCGTGAGCCCTGCAAGCGGGCTTGCGCGATCTCATTGGCGCTCATGCTGGAGCCATCGTCAAAGGTGATGTGCCCCAGTTGCTCGGCCGTCAGCTGGTAGGCCACATGCTGGCCTTCGATCACAATCAGCCGCCCACTGTCAGAGAACTGCAAGTCGCCTTTGCGGATACCACCCTGCAAGCGCAGCTCATCCAGCGCACCCTTCACCGTGTCACTGCCATCGCCGCGCCAGGCCACCAGGGCATCGGTGCCACCCGCCGCCGTGCTCAGGTCGATCAGGTCGTTGCCTTGCGTCGACGTCAACAGGTCGCTGCCGCTGCTGCCCTGAACCGTGTCCACCAGCGGCGACTGCCTGAGCATGTCCAGCACCTGCTGCGTGGACCACACCGTGCCGTCCGCAAATTCAATCTGCACCGGGCCCTGGATGCGGTCGAGCAGGTTCGCTGGCTTGGTGGGGCTGGTGTCATGCACAAAGTCGTCCACGAAGATCTGGTCTCCGGTGTGCTCGACCTTCAACAACCAGCCGACGTTCCACCCCGTTTCGACATTGGGGTAGTAGGTGTTGCTGGTCGGCGAATTGAAATAGACGTCATCCAGCTTGAACAGGTGCACGTCTTCGGGGCGAATGCCCGCGCCCAGATGGATGGTGTACGGGTTGGGCGTGACGCGAGCACCGCCGCCAAACGGGCCTTGCGACGCGGCGCCGTCCACCACCAGCCGGTCCTGGCCAAAACCAGGGTTGAAAACCACCTGAACCAGAACCGGGGCAGGTGGGGGCTGGGTCCAGTTCGACGTGCTGTCGGTGACCAGGGTCTCGTCTGCAGACGTGGATGTGATGGTGATGGTCATGTGAAGCCTCCCGATGATTTGGTGATGTGCGTCGCGTGATCGATGAATGCAAAGAGGGCATCAACCTGACGCCCTCTTTGCATGCCCAATCCCGATGTCGGGCTCAGACCCAGCTGCTGGCCACCAGCTTGTTGAGGCTGGTCGATGTGGTGGCTGCAGAGATGTCGGCCGTCGCCGGTGGCGTCAGGCTGGCCATGGCGTTGACCAGGCCCTGCACCTTGGAGGCCGACAGCGTCTTGCCATCACTGGCCACGATGCGCTCCACCTGGTTGGCCGAGCCGCCAAACCAGTTCTGCACATGGATGTCGTCAGCGCCATTGCTGCCAATGACCTGGATGTCGAGGTCATTGCCCTGGCGGCCGAACCACAGCTGCCTGGACGTGACGTCCGCGAGCTTGAGCGTGTCGGTGACGAACCAGGTGCTGTCGGTGTCGACGATGGTGTCGCGGCCATCGCCACGGCCATACACATAGGTGTCGGCGCCCTTGCCGCCCACCAGCAAGTCGGTGCCTTGCCCGCCCCGCAGCGTGTCGGCGCCCGCATCGCCTTGCAGCGTGTCGTTGCCCGCGCCACCGATCAGGTTGTCGTTGCCAGCGCCGCCAACGAGGCTGTCGTTGCCCATCAAGCCGTAAAGCTGGTCGGCACCGCTGCCACCGGTCAAGGTCGCGCCACTCGGGTTGGTCACCCAGGCGGTGTAGCGGCCACCCGTCACCACATTGCTGGTGAGTCTGGAGGCGAAGTCGGCGGCATTCACCACGGTGCCATCGGCAAAGCGGATGGCGGTCAGGCTGGACAAGCCGCCGGGAGAGGCAGAGCCCTGCGACAGGTTGCGCAGGTCCACGCCGCCCGTGCCGTCCTTGAGCGCCACATAGAGTTCGGTCAGGTTGGCGTGCGCGCCGTCGTTGCCCAGCAGGAACACCGCGTCCGCTGCATTGACCCCCAGCTCCACCACGTCGCCCTGGGCGTCATCGTTGCTGTACACGACGTCCCAGCCATCGCCACGGGCCCACCGGTAGGTGTCATTGCCGCCGCCCCCGACCAGGGTGTCGTCACCCCGACCACCGCTCAGGGTGTCGTTGCCCGCCTTTCCTGCCAGGTAGTCATTGCCGGCGCCACCCACCAGGTTCAGGTTGACCACCGGGGGCGGCAGGACCATGGCCAGCACCTGTTGCCCCGACAGCGTGGTGCCATCGCCCAGAATGAAGTGTTCGATGGAAGCCTGTGGCTGCGCCGTCGTGCCGCCCACAAAGCCCAGGATATCGACGGCCGGGATGAGTGCCGGATCACCCGTGGTGATGCGCAGCGTGCTGCCATTGACCAGGCTGAAGCTGGAGCCCATGTTGAGCCCGATGATGACCGTGTCCTCACCGGCGTTCTGGTCTTCCATGATCACCACATTGGGGCCAGCCGTGGGCTGCCCGCCGATCGTGTTGGGATCGCGCACCGGGCTGCCGCCAAACAGCATGTAGCGGTCGTTGCCTTCACCGCCGTGCAGGATGTCGCCTTCACCACCGGAGTACAAGGTGTCATTGCCTTGGCCACCCCACAGTTCGTCGCGGCCTTGCAAGCCGTCCAGCACATCATTGCCAGCCAGGCCGTAGAGGGTGTCCCGCCCTGCGCTGCCAAAGATGGTTTCATCTGCATCAGAGCCCTGGTACACATGAAAGGGCGCCTCAGGCTGAGGGCCCTGGGCCAGGCGAGCCAGCACCTCGTCGGCAGACCACACCACACCATTGGCAAACTCGATGGACACCAGGCCACGCACCTGCCCGTGCAAGGCATTGGGGTCGTAGACGTCCTCTGAACCGCTGAAGAAGTCTTTCACAACGATCGTGTCCTGGGTCTCCCAGTCACGCTGCACATTGATCGACCAGCTGACCTCCCAGCCCGTGTCGTGTTGAAGCGAGCTCAATGACAGCGGGTTGCGGTCCACATACACATCGGTCAGCCTTGACAGCGTGACGGTCGTCGGGTCGATGCCCGCACCGAGCTTGATCACATACGGATCGACGAACTGCAGGCCTGCAGAACTGCGCGGCATCCACTGCCTGGGCGCGCCGGTCACGATGGTGTCCGAACCAAATGCCGTGTCGAACAGGTAATGGTTTTCGACCGTGGGGCCAGGCACGTCACCGATCGGGCCCGAGTCATACATCTCGTAGTCGGTGAAGGTCTCGTTGGCAGACGTGGACGTGACGTCCTTGATGGGCAAGGCCATGGTTTCTTCCTGAACGGTTTGTAGTGTTCAAGAGCCTAAAAGCCTGCCTCCAATGGCCCCACCCGTGCTATCCCTAGGCAGAGCGGCCATGTCGCCCCTTCCCCCCCGTCCGGGCGGCGCCATCAAGCCGATCGCAAAGGCGCCGGCGGCGTTGGCAGGCTCATGAAGCGCGCGGTGCGGTCCATGGGGCCGGAGCGTTGCAGCAGGCCCATGAAATCGACGATCTCGATCTCGCCATAGTGCAAGGACAGCACGCCGTCGCGCTCCATGGAGCGCAGCAGCTTGTTGATGGTCTGACGAGACACGCCGAGCATGCGCGCCAGGTAGTCCTGCGGCAGGCGCACGCGCCGTTTGATGGTGGGCTGGGTGGACTGCCCGAAGTTGGACGCCGACATCAGCAGTCGGCGCGCCAGGCGTTGTTCGATGGACAGGGTGGCCGCGTCTTCCAGGGCCGTGAGCACCAGCCGCAGCTTGCCGCAGGCCAGTCGCGCCAGGTCGCGCCAGTTGCGCGGGTGCGCTTCCAGCCATTCCAGCAGGGCCGAGCCGGTGACCACCATCACGGTGCTGTCCACGTCGGCCACGGCGTCCTGGCTGCGCGGCAACCCGTCGATGGTCGAGATCTCGCCAAACCAGGTGTAGGGCTCGACATAGAGCGTCAGGCGCAGGCTGCCGTCGTGCTGGTCGGTAGAGCCCAGCTTCAGGGCACCCGCGACCACGCAGCACAGGCTTTCCTTTTCGTCACCCTGGGTGAAGAGGTAATCGCCGGATTTGAGGTGCCACAGGCGCGAGCGCTCGACCAGTGCCGTCTGGAATTCGGGGTCACATGAGGCAAACCACAGTTGGGTTTGCAGGGCGGCCAGGAGGCTCAGAGGGGTTGGCTCGGTTCGGCGGCCCATGGCAATGCGCGATGCGAAAACGGTCGGATGTCACGCATGCAACCCCCTGATAGGGGTTAGATGCCCTGCGTGTAATTGTCCTGCTATTGACAATGTGTGGCGCACAAAGCTCATAGCATCGGGGCAGTATCCATGAAAAACTGCCTCAAATGACCAATTCGCAAGCTGTCCACCCTGGCGCGATCCTCCGCGCGCAGTTCATGGCCAAACATGGCCTGTCTGCCAGCGGTCTCGCGATCCGCTTGCATGTGCCGGCCCCGCGCGTCAACGACATCGTGCGTGAACGCCGCGGCATCAGCCCGGACTCGGCTTTGCGCCTGGCCCGCTTCTTTGGCAACACCCCGCAGTACTGGATGGACCTGCAGGCGGCTTACGACCTGCGCGTGGCCGAAGACCTGGCCGGCGAGCAGGTGCGCCGCGAGGTCATGCCTGTTGCAGATGCGCCAACGGCACACCTGGCTGCGGCCTGACGGGGTGACGTCGCACCCCTTGCCATGCTTGTGGTGCGTAACAGTATCACAGCGTCTCCTCACCTGAACAGGTGAGGAACCCTGAACAGGGTACAAACGATGCCGCGCGGGGCCGCTGGCCCGCGCAGGCCCTCACTGGAACGCCACCTCGGCAAAGCTGCGCAGCTTGCGGCTGTGCAGCTGACCTGCGCGGTTGGCGCGCAGCCGCTCGATGGCCTGCAGGCCAATGCGCAGGTGCTGGTCCACACGCTCGCGGTAGAAGGTGTTGGCCATGCCGGGCAGCTTGAGCTCGCCATGCAAGGGCTTGTCGCTCACGCAGAGCAATGTGCCGTAGGGCACCCTGAACCGGAAACCGTTGGCCGCGATGGTCGCGCTTTCCATGTCCAGCGCCACGGCGCGGCTCTGGCTGAAGCGGCGCTCGGGCTCGCGCTGCGGCAGCAGCTCCCAGTTGCGGTTGTCGGTCGACGCCACCGTGCCCGTGCGCATGATGCGCTTGAGCTCGTAGCCGTGCAGCTTGGTCACATCGGCCACCGCCCCTTCCAGCGCCAGCTGAATTTCCGCCAGCGGCGGGATGGGCACCCACAGCGGCAGGTCTTCGTCCAGCACGTGGTCTTCGCGCACATAACCGTGGGCCAGCACGTAGTCGCCCAGCTGCTGTGAGTTGCGCAGGCCGGCGCAGTGGCCGAGCATGATCCAGGCGTGCGGGCGCAGCACGGCGATGTGGTCGGTGATGGTCTTGGCGTTGGCCGGGCCCACGCCGATGTTCACCATGGTGACGCCGCTGCGGTCCTTGCGGATGAGGTGGTAAGCCGGCATCTGCGGCAGGCGCGGCGGCACCGAGCCCAGGGCATCGCCGGCTTCCACGCTTTGGCCCACGCGGCGCGTGATCACGTTGCCCGGCTCCACGAAGGCGATGCAGTCGTCGTCGTCACGGGGGTTGGCCGGGTCGGGTGCATGGCGCATCAGCTCGTGGCCCATGCGCACGAACTCGTCGATGTAGAACTGGTAGTTGGTGAAGAGCACGAAGTTCTGGAAGTGCTCGGGCGAGGTGCCGGTGTAGTGGCGCAGGCGGTGCAGCGAGTAGTCCACGCGCGGCGCGGTGAACAGCGACAGCGGCCTGGGGCCACCACGCGTTTCATACGTGCCGTTGGCGATGCCGTCGTCCATGCTGGCCAGATCAGGCAGGTCGAACTGGTCGCGCAAGAGCAGGCGGCGGTCGGCCGGCATGCTGCCTTCCAGGTGCTGGTGCTCATCGAGGCTGAAGTGCACGGGGATGGGGTCGCCACCCAGGCCCACTTCGATGGACACGCCGTGGTTGGCCAGCAGCAGCTCGAATTGTTCGAGGTAGTAGTCGGCGAAGAGGTCAGGCCGCGTCAGCGTGGTCTCGTAGGTGCCGGGGCCGGCCACGAAACCGTAGGACAGGCGCGAGTCGGCGCGGGCCACGGTCTCGGTGTGGATGCGCACGAACGGGTACTTGGCGCGCACGTGCTGCTTGAAGGTCTCGCCGGCCACATAGCGCTTGAGGCTGTCGCGCAGGTAGGCCACCTGCGAGTCGTACAGGCGCGTGACGTGGTCCAGCGCAGCCTGTGCGTTGTCGAATCTCTGGGTGGGGAACTTGGGGGCAGGCATGGCAGCATCCGAAGCGAACGGTTGCAACCATTGTGCGCGTGCGCGCTGGCCCTCAGCGCTGGAGATGCCCGGTGAGACCCACGCTGTCGCTGGCAATACACACAGCGGCGATCAGGCCTATTTGCCCGGTGCCAGGGCGCCTTCGGCTGCGGGCGTGGGCTCGCCTTCGGTGACGAAGGCGATGCGGTTGAGGCCGGCCTTTTGCAGCAGCCCGATCAGCTCAGCCACCTGGCCGTAGGACACGGCCTTGTCGGCGCGCAACTGCACCTCGGTGTTGGCATTGGCTTTGGCGCTGGCCTCGGCTTTCGCGGCCAGGGCCTCGCGGCTGATGTCGGCCTCTTCCAGGTGCAGGCGGCCATCGGCCGTGAGCGCAAGTGCCAGCACGGGGGTCTGGCTGTCGGGCGCGGGCGGGGTGTCGGCCTTGGGCAGGTCCAGCTTGAGCTTGGACGTCATCAAGGGCGCCGTCAGCATGAAGATGACCAGCAGCACCAGCATGACGTCGATGAGCGGCGTCATGTTGATGTCGCTCATCGGGGCGCTGCCCTGCGGGCGTTCCAGTCGACCGAATGCCATGTGCGTGAACCTTTGATCAGCGTTCAGCGCTCGCTGCGGGCGGGCTGACCCAGCAGGGCTTCGCGCAGGTCGTGCGCAAAGCCTTCCAGATCGGCTTCGCAGGCCGAAACGAATTTGCCGAACACGTTGAAGGCCAGCACCGCGGGAATGGCCACGGCCAGGCCGGCAGCCGTCATGATGAGCGCTTCACCCACCGGGCCTGCCACCTTGTCCAGGCTCACCGAGCCTTCGGTGGCGATGCGGGCCATGGCGTGGTAGATGCCCCAGACGGTGCCAAACAGGCCCACGAAGGGCGCCACGGCACCCACCGATGCCAGCAGCACCTGACCGGCTTGCAGGCGGGCCAGCACGCTGTGCAGGCTGTCGCGCAGGCGCCGGGTGAGCTGGGCTTCGCGGTCGCCCTGAGCTTCCAGAGAGCCGGCCACGGGCGCGGCCTGGGCGGCGTCCACCAGCGGCAGCAGCAAGGCTTCACGGTCCAGCTCAACCAGGCTTTGGCGCGCGGCGCTCAAGTCATGGGCGCGCCAGAACACCTGCGTGCCGGCCTGCAGGTCGGTGCGGGCGCGCCGCAGCAGCCAGCCCTTCCAGAAGATCACGACCCAGGCCCCGATCGACATGATCAGCAACATGATGGCCACGCCGCGCCCCACTGCGTCGCCCTGGCTCCAGAACTGCGAAAAACCGTCCATCTGCAACTCCGATCAGTTCAGGCCAAGCACGTCGTCCATGCCGAACAGGCCATGGGGCTGGTTGGCCAGGAAGCGCACGGCACGCAGGCTGCCCTGGGCATAGGTGGCGCGGCTGGATGATTTGTGGGTGATCTCGATGCGCTCGCCGATGCCGGCAAACAGCACGGTGTGGTCGCCCACCACGTCGCCGCCACGGATGGTGGCAAAGCCGATGGTGGAGGGGTCGCGTTCGCCGGTCACGCCTTCGCGGCCATAGACCGCGCAGTCGGCCAGGTTGCGGCCCACGCCTTCGGCCACGATCTCGCCCATCTTCAGCGCAGTGCCGCTGGGGGCATCGACCTTGTGGCGGTGGTGGGCTTCGATGATTTCGATGTCGTAGCCCTCTTTGAGGGCACGGGCGGCCTGAGCCAGCAGCTTGAAGACCACGTTGACGCCCACGGCCATGTTGGGGGCCATGACGATGGCGATGTCGCGGGCCACGTCGCGGATCTCGGCCTTTTGCGCATCGGTGAAGCCGGTGGTGCCGATCACCGCCTTGACGCCCAGCTCGCGGCAGACGCGCAAATGAGCCAGCGTGCCTTCAGGGCGGGTGAAGTCGATGAGGTAGCTGGCCGGCTTGAGGCCGGCACGCAAATCAGAGGTGATGGCCACGCCACTTTGCACGCCCAGCAGCAGGGTGGCGTCCGTGCCCAGGGACGGGCTGCCGGGCTGGTCGAGGGCACCGGCCAGGCGGGTGTCGTCGGCCTGGTGCACGGCTTCGATCAGCATGCGGCCCATGCGGCCGGAAGCCCCGGCGATGGCGATGGCGTGGGCGGGTCGGGCGATGGCAGAAGCGCTCATGGGCGGGTCAGCGTGTGGTGCGTTGAAAGGTTGGGGCAGAAGACCAGGTCACTTCTGACCAGGCTCCAGCGGCGGGTAGGCGCGCACGGCGCCCTGGGGCAGCTTGCGAGCCTCGGGCGCCTTGACGGGTGCCGGCAAGGCCGCAATCTGCGCCTCGGTGAGGTTCTGGGGCGGCTTGCGGTCATCGGGCAACGGCTTGTCGATGGCGGCCACGAATTCGCGCTCGGTGGGCAGCGGCTGGGTGTCGAAGCGCTCCACGGCGTCTTGCTTGAAGAAGACGGTGATGCGGCGCTGCTGGTCGGCCACACCCTGGCGGCGCAGGATGAACACGTAGTCCCAGCGGTCGGCGTGGAAGGGGTCGGCCAGCAACGGCGTGCCCAGGATCTCCTTGACCTGCATGCGACCCAGGCCCGGCTGGATCTGCGACATCACCTCCTGGGTGACCACGTTGCCTTGGACCACGTCGACCCTGTAGGGCTCGATGAGGCCAAACAGCGTTTCGGGGCTGTGCGCGTTGAGGTTGCTGCAGGCGCTCAGGCTGGTGGCCACGCCCAGTGCGGCCACCAGGCGGCACAGGTGCGTGGCTGTGGAGGTGCGTCGGGCTCGTGGGGCGCTTGCGGCCGGCAATGTGGGGCTGTGGCTCATGCGATCAGGGTTGGGGCGCTGAAACCAGCGCACCGCGCAGCTTAACCCGCAGGAGCAGGTCGGCCGCGCGGCAGAGGTGGTGAAAGGGTCTCGCCACAGACGGACGCGACCCTTGTCGATATCATTGGGGATTCTAGCGGGGCCGGCCCTGGCCCGCCGCACACCGCCAGGAGCACCGGATCAGTGCCGCAGGAGCCCCACCAGTCATGTCCAACGCAGAAGAACTCAAGAGCAGCGGGCTCAAGGCCACTTTGCCTCGCATCAAGATCCTGGAGGTCTTCCAGCAGGCGTCCCAGCGGCACATGACCGCAGAAGACGTGTTCAAGGTGCTGCTCAATGAAGGCTCGGACATCGGCCTGGCCACTGTCTACCGGGTGCTGATGCAGTTCGAACAGGCGGGCATCCTGTCGCGCAACCACTTCGAGTCGGGCAAGGCCATTTTCGAGCTCAACGAAGGCAAGCACCACGACCACCTTGTCTGCGTCAACTGCGGCAAGGTCGAAGAATTTTTCGATCCTGAGATCGAGCGCCTCCAGCACGAGGTGGCCCGCACGCGCGGCTACCGCCTGCAGGACCACGCCCTGGCGCTGTATGTCGTGTGTGAAAAAGCAGAATGTGAAGGCCGTCGGCAGGCCCCACGCCCGCCCAACCTCAACCTGGGCTGAGGGCGGGCCAGCCACGGGCAGCGCGGCTCACATGCCGCCGCGCTCCATGGCCTTCTGGTGCCGCTCGATGAATTCTTTGTAGGTGTCGATGCCGCGCAGTTGCAGCACCGTGTTGCGCACGGCTGCTTCCACCAGCACGGCCAGGTTGCGGCCGGCGTCCACAGCGATCACCGCCTTGCGGATGGGCACGCCCATCACCTCTTCATACAAGGGCTCATACGGCAGGCGCTCGAATTCGCGCTCCATGGTTTCCTTGCGGACCAGGTGGACGATGAGCTTGAGGCGCATCTTGCGGCGCACCGCCGTCTCGCCAAAGATGGACTTGATGTCCAGCAAGCCGATGCCGCGCACTTCCAGCAGGTTGAGCAGCAGCTCCGGGCAGCGCCCTTCGATGGCCGTGCGCGAGACGCGGTAGAGGTCAACGGCGTCATCGGCCACCAGGCCGTGGCCGCGCGAAATCAATTCCAGGCCCAACTCGCTCTTGCCCAGGCCGGACTCCCCGGTGAGCAGCACGCCCAGACCCAGGATGTCCATGAACACGCCGTGGCGGGTGATGCGCTCGGCAAAGTGCTGGGTGAGGTAACTGCGCAGCACGTCGATGACGTGGCCGGCAGGCTCTTGCGTGACGAACAGCGGGATGCCGGCGCGGCCGCACATGGCCACCAGGCGATCGGAGGGCTGCTGGGCATCGGCCACCACCACCACCGGCGGCTCCAAGGTGACGATGCGCTGGATGCGGCGCTCCTGGTCTTCCGGGGTGGAGCCAGAAAAGTACGCGGCTTCCCGGCGGCCAACAATCTGCACGCGGTAGGGGTGGATGTAATTGAGGTAACCCACCAGATCGGCGGCAGATTGCGCCGTCTGCACCGCTTCTTCGTCAAAACGGCGCTCTGGATGGGCGTGACCAGCGATCCATTCCCAGCGCAAGGCAGCGCGGTTGGCTTCGAACAGCGCTTCAGCGCTGATGACGGCAAGGTCCTTGACGCTCACGGGTGACTGCTGTTGGGTGTCGGTCCATCTTCAACGCAAGGACTGCCTGCGTGGACGACCGGCACCGGTGAATGGGACTGGGCTACAGCGTGCGTTGGGCCCGGCTGCCGTCAGAAACAGTCAGGCGACGGACTTCAGCGGTTGCCAGCGCTCGATCAGATCATGCACCTGGGAGGCGTCACCTTCTGTCCTCAGGCGTTCACGCAACTCACGATCAGACAGCAACTCTGCAATTTCGGACAGGATTTCGAGGTGGCGTTGCGTGGCCGCCTCGGGCACCAGCAAGAAGATCAGCAGGTTGACGGGTTCGTCGTCCGGGGCATCAAAGGGGATGGCCTGGCTGAGGCGGATCACCGCGGCGAGGGGGTTCTTCAAACCCTTGATGCGGCCGTGGGGGATGGCCACGCCATGGCCCAGGCCGGTGGAACCCAGACGTTCGCGTGCGAAGAGGTTGTCCGTCACGGTCGCACGCGCGATGGCGTGCTGGTTTTCGAACAGCAAGCCCGCGTGCTCGAAGACGCGCTTCTTGCTGCTGGCGTCCACGTCCACCAGCACCTGACTGGCGGGGAGGATGGCGGATAGACGGTTCATCTTGATTCAAGCGGGTGGACGGCTCATGCCTTGTCCCGCTTCCCGAGACGGATGAAGGGGCGGATTATAGGGACGGACAATGGCTGACAAAGCCAAGTGGGCAACCCTGATTTGAGGGATTCTGCACCGCTTGCTGCACCGCAGCAAGTGTCAATTGCCCACAAACCCCACGCGCCTGCCCCGAGGCCCGCCGTGGGGATCAATGTGCGCCAGCAGCAAACGCGTCAAGCCATGAAAAACGGCCCCGAAGGGCCGTTAACTTGGTGTCTACCTGCGCTGGCGACCCACTATCAGGTCACACCAAGCACGCTGGAGGAGAGGCTTGCGGCGTCAGCGCGTGCTTATGGGAGAGGAGCGTCCCAGGATGCGTCCTGGCGCTTGTGTGAAGCATGGTGATGGTCCTGAACACGGTCTTTGTGACGACAGACCTGGCGGTCTAGCTTGTCCATGAGTTGATCAATGGCGGCGTAGAGGTCTTCGTGGGAGCTTTCCACGAATATGTCTTTGCCCTTCACGTGCAGATTGACTTCGGCGCGTTGGCGTCGGTCCTTTTCCCTTTGCTTTTCAACGGTGAGCAAGACGTTGATGTCCACGACTTGTTCGAAGTGACGGGTGACGCGATCCAGCTTGGTGAGGACGTACTCACGTAGCGAAGGGGTCACTTCCAGATGATGGCCACTGATCGTCAAATTCATGCTGCCTCCTTTCGAGAGCAGAGCGTTGAAGACACACCCAGTTGGCGGGCTGTGGGCCTGAATCCGGCTGGGTTGCCAGGGCACCCAAACCGTCAACCGGAAGGTCAGTTTGCGCCTGTCCCGGCCGGATGACAAGTCCATGACATCAGTGTTTGTATGGAGGTGTGAAGGAACTGGCAGAGGCCTTGTGAGCACGCAATCGGGGCGCTTTTTGTCGCCTCCGATGCCCCCCTTTGGCGCGCACTTGTGGCACCATCGATTGGCTTTGCCAGGCGCTCAACGCTGTGCCGTGTGCAGGCGCAAACGCCCCACCCACCACAGCATCATGACCGTGGTGACCAGGGCCAGCCAGCCGGTGTAGCCGTAGCCCTCCACGCGCCCATCCGGCCCGCGCGAAATCAGCATGCCGCCCACCCACGCCGCCACGCCCATGGTGGCCGACTGCAGGGCGCCATTGACGCTCATGAAGGCACCGCGCAAGGCCGGATCAGGGGCCGCAGTGAGCAGGGCCATGCCGGGCACCATGCGGCCAGAGACGAACACGAAAAACGCCGTGGTCACCACCAGAAGCACCCACAAGGGCACCACCGGCAGGTGCGTCAAGGCCATCATGGGCAACACCGCCAGCGCGCCGACCAGACGGAAGGTGAAGACCTTGCCCCAGCGGTCGGACAGCTGGCCCCACAGCCGTGCCGTGAAGAAGGTGGCCACGCCGCCGCACAGGTAAACCAGGGGCACCTGCTCACTGCTCAGCCCCACGTTGGTGGTGGTGTAGATGGTGATGAAGGGGATGATGCTGAAGCTGCCCGACAGCATCAGCATGGACAGGCCGAAGGCGCGCCAGTGGTTGGGCTCACCCAGCACACGCTGCAGTTGCAGCAGGGGCGGCTGGGCCGAGACACCCGCCATGTGGCGCGTCATGCGCGGCACCGAACGCCAGGCCCCCAGCCAGATCACCACCGAGAAGGCGGCAATGGCCACAAAAGGCATGTGCCAGCCCCAATGTGTGGCCAGCCACAAGGACGCAGGCACGCCGGCCACGGTGGACAGCGAAAACGCCGCCATCACCAGGCCCATGGCCTGACCGCGCCGCTCGAACGGCACGGCATCGCCCACGATGGTCTGCACCAATGCCCCCAGCACGCCACCGAACACCCCTGCCGCCACCCGGGCTGCCATCAAGGCCAGGTAGGTGGGTGCCAGGGCGCAAGCCAGCGTGGACAAGGCGAAGCCCGCATACATCCACAGCAAGGCGCGCTTGCGCTCGAAGCGGTCGATCACCATGGACACCAGCAGGCCGGACACACCCGCCGCCAGCGAGTAGGCAGAGACCAGCAGGCCGAAGGAGGCATCACTCAGGCCAAACAGCCGTGTGAGTTGGGGCCCCAGGGGCATCATCACCATGAAGTCGACGATGTGGGTGAAGTTGATGGCCGCCAGGCTCCACAGCAGCAGGCGCTCGTTGATTTGCAGGTGGGTGGCGTCGCCAGCGGTGGCGGGGGGCGTGGCGGACATGGGGGCGGTTGAAAAGTGAGGGGCACGGGGTGATGCCTGCGCCGCAGGCAGCACTCCAGTGTGAGGGCAAATCAAAGGCCCCGGGGAGCAGGGACAATAGCGGGCATGAACACCTCGACGTCAAGCTTGACGCCCTCCGCAGATTCGGCGCGTGCCCGGGCGGGCCTGGGCCAATGGGCCTGTGCCCTGATGGCCGTGCTGGCCCCCACCCTGGTGGCCTTCCACACGCCACCGTCCATGACATTTTTCAACCAGATCGTGGCCGTGGTGGGCTGGGGCATGTGGCTGGCGGCCATGGGTGCCACCGTGCCCGGAGCACCCGGTCTGCCGCCAGACGAAACGCAGACGCCCTTCAGCGTGAAGCGCGGGGCCGTGGCGGTTTGCGGCATGTGGCTGGTCTACGGGGCCATGAGCCTGGGCTCGACCTTCGTGTGGGGGCAGTTGCCCATCGGGCTGGGCCTGATGCATGCGGGTCTGTGTGCCGCCGCTGCGCTGGTGTTCTGGGCGGCCTGGCAGTCGCGCCGCTGGCCGCAATGGGACACCTTGATGGACCTCTTTCTGTGGACCTTGACGGCAGCAGGCCTGATCGGCTGGGTCATCGCCATGCTGCAGGCCTTCCAGCCCGACTGGACCGATGGCCGCTTCCTGGCTGAAGCCACCATGCCCGGCCGTGCCGTTGGCAACCTGCGCCAACCCAACCACTTCAGCACCCTGCTGGTGTGGGCCACCGCGGCCGTGGCTGCGTTGGGCGGGCGTGGCCGCATGCCGGTGCGCTGGGCCTGCGTGTTGGCTGCGGTGTTCATCTGGGGTGTGGTGCTGAGCGCCTCGCGCACCGGCATGCTGGGCATGGGCTTCTTGCTGCTGTGGGGGCTGGTGTACAAGGGCGCACCACGCACGCTGCGCTGGACCTTGCTGGCCGCCCCGCTGATTTACGGGCTGTGGTGGGGCGTGATGTACGCCTGGGCCCACCTGGGCACCGACGTGACGTTCGCGGCCGAAGCCCGGCTGCACGACCACAGCGACATCTCCAGCAGCCGCTTCAAGATCTGGGCCAATGTGCTGGGCTTGATTGCCCAGCACCCCTGGGCCGGGGTGGGCGTGGGCGAGTTCAATGTGGCCTGGAGTTTCACGCCCTTCCCGACGCGGCCCTTGGCCTTTTTTGACCACACCCACAACGTGCTGCTGCAGTGGGCCGTGGAGCTGGGCCTGCCCCTGGCCACCCTGATGCTGGCCGCCAGCCTGGTGGGGCTGTGGCCGTTGCTGCGGGGCTGGTGGCCACTGGGTGCTGACCACGCGCGCACCAGCGACGCGCCAGAGGCTCGGCCCGGCCTGGACGCCGCCTTGGGTGCATGTGGGGTGATCGTGGCCATCTCCAGCCTGCACAGCATGCTGGAATACCCCCTGTGGTATGCCCATTTGCTGCTGCCCACGGCCTTTGCCTGGGGCATGGGGCTGGCTGCGGTGAGCCGCTGGCGAGGGGCTGGCCGCGCAAGCCCTGCGGCAATGGCCCGTGCGGTGCCCGCCAGCAAGGCCTCCAGCACCTGGGTGAGTTGGGGCGGTGCCGTCATGGCGTTCATGGGTCTGTGGTGCACCCTGGACTACCTGGCCGCCGCCGACATCTACGCGCCCCACCCGGGCGCGGGCCCATTGAGTGAGCGCATCGCCTTGAGCCGGAAGATGCCCTGGTGGGGCTACCAGGCCGATTACGCCGAAGTGACGACTGCCGATGACGACGAGCCGTCTCCGCCGCCAGCCCTGTTCAGGCGCACGCTGCACAACCTGGTGGACACGCGCCTGATGATGGCCTATGCCCGCTCGCTGGCCGA
>CANBQJ010000017.1 GCA_947371645.1 Burkholderiales bacterium
GCGTCGATGTTCATGGCCACAGTGCAGTCAGGTCGAAAAAGCAAAACCCCACCACACGGTGGGGCCTCATTCGACGCAAGGCGCGTGCCTTGTCAGATGCGGAAGGATTCGCCGCAGCCGCAACGGTCACGTTCGTTGGGATTGTTGAACTTGAAGCCCTCGTTGAGGCCCTCGCGCACAAAATCCAGCTCGGTGCCGTCGATGTAGGGCAGGCTTTTCGGGTCGACCAGGATCTTCACGCCCAGCTGCTCGAAGATGATGTCTTCGGGCGCAGTTTCATCGGCGAACTCGATCTTGTACGCCAGGCCGGAGCAGCCAGTCGTCTTGACACCCAGGCGCACGCCTACACCCTTGCCGCGGCGGCTGATGTAGCGCTGGATGTGGCGGGCGGCCGCTTCCGTCAGGCCCACCGACATGCTGGCGGTGACCTGTGCGATGTCGGCCAGAGGCCCATTGCCAGGGCCACTGGTGCAGGAAGCGGGGGCGACAGAAGTGTCAGGCAACATGTTTGGCCTTGTAGTCGTTGACGGCGGCTTTGATCGCATCTTCCGCCAGGATGGAGCAGTGGATCTTGACCGGGGGCAAGGCCAGCTCTTCGGCGATCTGGGTGTTCTTGATGGTCAGGGCCTCGTCCAGGGTCTTGCCACGCACCCATTCTGTCACCAGCGAGCTCGACGCGATGGCCGAACCGCAGCCGTAGGTCTTGAAGCGCGCGTCTTCGATCACGCCGGTAGACGGGTTGACCTTGATCTGAAGCTTCATCACGTCGCCGCAGGCCGGGGCGCCGACCATGCCGGTGCCCACGGATTCGTCGCCTTTTTCAAAGCCGCCGACATTGCGGGGGTTTTCGTAGTGGTCAATGACCTTGTCGCTGTATGCCATGAGAGAACTCCAAGAACGAAATGAGCTTAGCGCGTTGACAGGAAGTCAGTGCGCGGCCCATTGAATGGTGCTGATGTCAATGCCGTCTTTGTACATGTCCCACAGCGGCGAGAGTTCGCGCAGCTTGGCCACGCGGTCCTTCAAGGTGCTGACCACGAAGTCGACTTCCTCTTCGGTGGTGAAGCGGCCAATCGTCATGCGCAGCGAGCTGTGGGCCAGCTCATCGGAGCGACCCAGGGCGCGCAACACATAGCTGGGCTCCAGGCTGGCCGAGGTACAGGCCGAACCGGATGAGACCGCGATGCCCTTGATGCCCATGATCAGCGACTCGCCTTCCACGTAGTTGAACGAGACGTTCAGGTTGTGCGGGATGCGGCGTTGCAGGTCGCCATTGACGAAGATTTGCTCGATGCCTTGCAGGCCGGCCAGCAGGCGGTCACGCAGGGCCCGGATGCGCACGTTCTCTTCGGCCATTTCGGCTTTGGCGATGCGGAAGGCTTCGCCCATGCCGACGATCTGGTGCGTAGGCAAGGTGCCGGAGCGCATGCCACGCTCGTGGCCGCCGCCGTGCATCTGCGCCTCGATGCGGATGCGGGGCTTGCGGCGCACGTACAGCGCACCGATGCCCTTGGGGCCGTAGGTCTTGTGCGAGGCCAGGCTCATCAGGTCGACCGGCAGCGTGGCCATGTCGATGTCGACCTTGCCGGTGGCCTGGGCGGCATCCACGTGGAAGATGATGCCCTTCTCGCGGCACAGGGTGCCGATGGCCGGGATGTCCTGGATCACGCCGATCTCGTTGTTCACGATCATCACCGAGATGAGGATGGTGTCCGGGCGGATGGCGGCCTTCAGGGCGTCCAGGCTCAGCATGCCGTCGTCCTGCACGTCCAGGTAAGTGGCCTCGAAACCCTGGCGCTCCAGTTCGCGCACGGTGTCCAGCACGGCCTTGTGCTCGGTCTTGACCGTGATGATGTGCTTGCCGCGCGTCTTGTAGAACTGCGCTGCGCCTTTGAGGGCCAGGTTGTTCGATTCAGTGGCTCCGGACGTCCAGACGATCTCGCGCGGGTCGGCACCGATCAGCTCGGCCACCTGCACGCGGGCCTTCTCGACCGCGGCTTCCGCTTCCCAGCCATAGGCATGGGTGCGTGAAGCCGGGTTGCCGAAATGCTCACGCATCCAGGGGATCATGGCGTCGACGACGCGGGGGTCCATCGGCGTGGTGGCGCCGTAGTCCATGTAGATCGGGAAATGCGGGGTCATGTCCATGGGGACTCACACACGCTGACGCTGACGTCAATGCCCACAACAGGCAGTGCCGCTGGCCTCAGCAGTTTTTGAAGTTGTTCAAGGTCAGCCTTCATCGTTCGCCATGCGGCAAACCAATCGGGCCAACCCACGATTATCAAGCCACCCGCCCTCGCTTGCGCAGTCGACGGGCGCCCACCATCATTTCGTCAGGGCTGCTCCGAGTGCGAACACGGAGTTGGGCGCGGTGACCTTGATGGGCTTGACCACCGGTTGGGTGGAAATGGCACGCTTGATGGGCTGAGCCTCGATGGACACACCCTTGGCCAACTGGTCTTCGACCAGTTTGCGCAGGCTGATCGAATCGAGATACTCGATCATCTTGTTGTTCAGGCTGGTCCAGAGGTCGTGCGTCATGCAGCGGCCGCCGTCTTCGCCCATGCAGTTCTCTTTGCCGCCGCAACCGGTGGCGTCGATGGGCTCATCCACGGCCACGATGATGTCGGCCACGGTGATGTCTTCGGCCTTACGGCCCAAGGAGTAACCGCCACCGGGGCCACGGGTGCTCTCGACCAGTTCATGGCGGCGCAACTTGCCAAACAGCTGTTCCAGGTAGGACAGCGAAATCTGCTGACGCTGGCTGATGGCGGCCAGGGCCACCGGACCTGTGTGTTCACGCAGGGCCAGATCGATCATGGCCGTGACTGCGAAACGGCCTTTGGTTGTCAAACGCATTGCATTCTCCTGGGTCAGGAAGGGGTGCATCACCTCCGGCTCCTTGGATTGAGAGCCTGCGCCGCGCCGTTGGGATCTCCAACGGAACAACCGGTGACGCGTCCATTCAGTGTTGAGATGATAAGGAAACCCACTGTTTTAGTCAACTACAACCCGGGGACAAACCCGCGCAATGGATGCATCGCAGTGATTGACGAAATCAATCAAGTTCCGGGCCAGGCAGGTTCTCACCTGCCCCGTGCCATCCTGCGGACCAAACGTGTCGGTCTTGTCGTTCTTGTCGGAAGTTTTGTAAGGTTGACGGGGGTGTTCAGCCCTGGCCGCCATCGCCCTCGGCGACCTTGTCCCTGTTGGCAACCAGGTTTTGCAGGTGGGGCAACAGGCCTTCACAGGCCGCCTCCACCAGGTCGAGCACGTGCTCGAAGCCCTGCGGGCCGCCGTAATACGGGTCGGGCACGGTCTGGGCGCCAGCCAGGGGCGAATCAGGGGGCAGGAATTCGGTGAGGCGGCGCAGGCGGCGGCGCATGGCCGGCTCGGGCGGGCATGCCGCTTCCAGCAGGGCCAGGTTGTCCCAGTCCATGGCCAGCAGCAGGTCGAAGCGGGTGAAGTCCTGGGGGCTGACCTTGCGCGCGCGCTGGCGGCTGAGGTCATAGCCGCGTTGCAAGGCGTGCTTCGTCGCGCGGGCGTCCGGCGCGTGGCCCACATGGTTGGCGTGGGTGCCTGCCGAATCGACCTCCACCTGGTGGTCCAGGCCCCAGGCCTGGAGCTTGTGGCGCAGCACACCTTCGGCCGTGGGGCTGCGGCAGATGTTGCCCATGCAGACCATCAGGACCCGGACCGGTTGAGGCCCGGCTGGTGGCAGGACACGGGCCATCAGGGAAGACAGTGAAGGCAGGGCCATGTGCAGATCTGGCTCAGGCTCAGGCGCGGGCAGGCTGGATGGGCACGATGTGGTCGCCACCAGCGGCGCCAAAGGCCTGCTCCTTGAGCATCGCCAGCTGGTCGCGCAGGCGAGCGGCTTTCTCGAACTCCAGGGCGCGGGCGGCCTCCATCATCTCTTTTTCCAGCTGCTTGATGCGCTTGCCCAGGTCCTTCTCTGACAAGGCTTCGGTGCCCTCCATGGACTTGGCGAAGGCTTCTGCGGCCTTGAGGTCGTCCTTGGCGGCGTTGGACATCACGCCATCGATCAGCTCCTTGACCTTCTTGTTGATGGTCTTGGGCGTGATGCCGTGTGCCAGGTTGTGGGCGATCTGCTTGTTGCGGCGGCGCTCGGTTTCGCCCATGGCCTTGCGCATGGATTCGGTGACCCGGTCGGCATACAGGATGGCGTGGCCATTCTGGTTGCGGGCCGTGCGCCCGATCGTCTGGATCAGGCTGCGCTCGCTGCGCAGGAAGCCTTCCTTGTCGGCGTCCAGGATGGCCACCAGAGAGACCTCGGGGATGTCCAGGCCTTCGCGCAACAGGTTGATGCCGACCAGCACATCGAAGACGCCCAGGCGCAGATCGCGCAGGATCTCGACGCGCTCGACCGTGTCAATGTCGGAGTGCAGGTAACGCACCTTCACGCCGTTGTCGGTGAGGTAGTCGGTGAGCTGCTCGGCCATGCGCTTGGTCAGCGTGGTGATGAGCACGCGCTCGTTCTTGTCGACGCGGATGCGGATCTCCTGCAGCACGTCGTCCACCTGGTGGGTGGCGGGGCGCACCTCCACCAGCGGGTCGATCAGGCCGGTAGGGCGCACCACCTGCTCGACCACCTGGCCGGCATGGGCCTGCTCGTAGGCCGCCGGCGTGGCGGTGACGAACACCACCTGGCGCATCTTGCCTTCGAACTCTTCGAACTTGAGAGGCCGGTTGTCCATGGCCGAGGGCAGGCGAAAGCCGTACTCCACCAGCGTGGTCTTGCGCGATCGGTCGCCGTTGTACATGCCGCCCAGCTGGCCGATCATCACGTGGCTCTCGTCGAGGAACATGAGCGAGTCGGGCGGCATGTAGTCCACCAGCGTGGGCGGTGGGTCGCCCGGCTTGGCGCCCGAAAGGTGCCGGGTGTAGTTCTCGATGCCTTTGCAATGGCCCACCTCCTGCAGCATCTCCAGGTCGAAGCGGGTGCGCTGCTCCAGGCGCTGGGCTTCGACCAGCTTGCCCTCGCCCACCAGGAACTTGACGCGCTCGTTGAGCTCCTGCTTGATGCCCTCGATGGCCACCAGCACGCGTTCGCGCGGGGTCACGTAATGGCTGCTGGGGTAGATGGTGAAGCGCGGGATCTTCTGGCGGATGCGGCCGGTGAGCGGGTCGAAGAGCTGGATGGATTCGATCTCGTCGTCGAAGAGTTCAAGCCGCACGGCCAGCTCGGAGTGTTCGGCGGGGAAGACGTCGATGGTGTCGCCGCGCACGCGGAAGGTGCCGCGCCCGAACTCCATGTCGTTGCGCTTGTACTGCATGCGGATGAGCTGGGCGATGACGTCGCGCTGGCCCATCTTGTCGCCCGCGCGGGCGATCAGCACCATCTGCATGTAGTCCTCGGGCTTGCCGATGCCGTAGATGGCCGACACGGTGGCCACGATGACGACGTCGCGGCGCTCCAGCAGGCTCTTGGTGGCGCTCAGGCGCATCTGCTCGATGGCCTCGTTGATGGCGCTGTCCTTTTCGATGAAGAGGTCGCGCTGGGGCACGTAGGCCTCGGGCTGGTAGTAGTCGTAGTAGCTGACGAAGTACTCCACGGCGTTGTTGGGGAAGAACTCGCGGAATTCGGCGTACAGCTGAGCGGCCAGGGTCTTGTTGGGCGCGAAGACGATGGCCGGCCGCCCGATGCGGGCGATGACGTTGGCCATGGTGAAGGTCTTGCCCGAGCCCGTCACGCCCAGCAGGGTCTGGTAACTCAGGCCGTCTTCGATGCCTTCGACCAGCTGGTTGATGGCCGTGGGCTGGTCGCCCGCCGGCGGGTAGGGCTGGTAGAGGTGGAAGGGCGAATCGGGGAAGTCGACGAACTCGCCAGGCGGAGGGTCGCCCGGGCCCAGGAGTGCGGTGACGGCCGTGACGGAAGGCGCAACACCCAGCACTTCAAGGGGTGACGCTGCAGGGGGACTTTCAGGGGGGCGAGACATCCGCAAACGGTCCGGGTAAAATAAAGGGTTTGCCCGGTTCGCCAGGCGCGCACAGAACGGCCTTTTCGGAGGCGGTTGGTGTGTCGCGGCGGGCCGGAACAATGTACAAAGTTTCAGCTTAGCCGCTTTTGAGCTGTAACACCTGACGCACCCCCGACTGACCGGAGACTGTCTGCATGGCCTCGCTGTTTGCTGCCGTTGAAATGGCCCCCCGTGACCCCATCCTGGGCCTCAACGAACAATTCAACGCCGACCCCAACCCCAAAAAGGTGAACCTGGGTGTGGGCGTGTACACCGACGACCAGGGCAAGCTGCCCCTGCTCAAGTGCGTGGCCGCTGCCGAAAAGCAGATGTCCGAGGCACCGAAGGCCCGCGGCTACCTGCCCATCGACGGCATCGTGGCCTACGACAAGGCCGTGCAAGGCCTGGTCTTTGGCGCCGATCACCCCGCCGTCAAGGCCGGCCGCATCGCGACGGCGCAGGCCATTGGTGGCACCGGAGGGCTGAAGCTGGGCGCCGACTTCCTCAAGCGCCTGCAGCCCAATGCCCAGGTGTTGATCTCCGACCCCAGCTGGGAAAACCACCGCGCCCTGTTCGAGTCGGCCGGCTTCCCCGTTGATGTCTACCCCTACTACGACGCCGCCAACCGTGGCATCAACTTCGACGGCATGATCGCCAAGTTGAAGGCCTCGCCGGCCGGCACCATCGTGCTGCTGCACGCCTGCTGCCACAACCCGACCGGCTACGACCTGTCGGATGCCCAGTGGGCCGAAGTCATCGCGGTGATCAAGGCCGGTGGCCTGGTGCCCTTCCTGGACATGGCCTACCAGGGCTTTGGCAATGGCATCCAAGAGGACGGCCAGGTCGTCATCCAGTTCCTGGAGTCGGGCTTGAGCTTCTTCGTGTCCACCAGCTTCTCCAAGAGCTTCTCGCTGTACGGCGAGCGCGTAGGCGCCCTGAGCATCGTGAGCGAATCGGCTGAAGAGTCGGCCCGCG
Organism: Burkholderiales bacterium; assembly: GCA_947371645.1. The sequence goes on from CANBQJ010000017.1 coordinate 6,960, forward strand.
TGCTGAGCCAGCTCAAGCGCGTGATCCGCACCAACTACTCCAACCCGCCCACGCACGGCGCGCAGGTGGTGGCTTCGGTGCTGACCTCGCCTGAGCTGCGCAAGCTGTGGGAAGACGAGCTGGCCGAGATGCGCGACCGCATCAAGCTGATGCGCACCGCCCTGGTCAAGGAGCTGAGCGCCGCTGGCGTGCAAGGTGACCTGAGCTACATCACCCGCCAGAAGGGCATGTTCAGCTACTCCGGCCTGAACGCCACCCAGATGCAGCGCCTGCGCAGCGAGTTCGGCATCTATGGCGTGGATTCGGGCCGCATCTGCGTGGCCGCCTTGAACTCCGGCAACCTGCAGGCCGTGGCCGCGGCGATCAAGGCCGTGATGTGATGTGACTTGTGCCCCGTGATGCTGGCCTGCGAGGCGGCGTCATCTGGTGACGACAAGCCCCTCAGACCCTGGCCTCGCCAGGACTTGGGGGGCTTTTTTCATGGCGTGACGCCGATGGCCTCTGCCGCCAGGCGGGCTTCGGGCCAGGCGGGTTGCAGCCGGGCCAGCTCACTCAGCAGGGCGCGGGCGGCGGGCGCATCGCTGGCGGCCCAGGCGCTGGCCATGCCCACCAGGGGCTCGTAGGCAGGGCGGAAATCCGGGCTGATGCGCAACACGGCCAACAGGGGCTCGCGCACCTGGGCCAGCATGGCCTGCACATCGGCGGCGGGCTGCACGTGCAGCCCCACCTTCAGGTACTGGTTGCGGGCCTGCCAGTAGGCTTGGGCGCGTGCACCCCATTGGGCCGACGATGCTGGGGACAGCAGCTCCCGGGGCTGGGCAGACCAGGCGTCGAGCAGCGTCAGCAGGCGCTGCGCTGGCGGCTCCTGCGGCGCGTAAGTGGCACGCGGGGCCAGGTGGCTGACCACGGGCTGGTCGTCGGTGTTCAAGGGTGCGGTGGCCGACCAGGCTCGCAGGGCTTGCGGGCCCGCCACGACGGCGCCCAGCACGGCCAGGCCATCGCCCAGGCCAAAGGCCTGTGGCGACATGGGCATGCGCAAGGCGGCCGGTGAGGCCATGAGGTCGGCCGCGTCCCAAGGCTCGCCATCACGGCGGGACATCAGGCCGATCACGGGCGTCTCCAGGCTCTGGCTGGCCAGGATGGCGATGGCATGCGGGTACACAGCCTGGTATGACCGCACGATGCTGCGCAAGGTCGGCAAGTCCAGCTGGTGCAGGGGCAGCCACTGACAGAACAGGCCGCCCGGCGCCAGGCGCTCGCGCACGGCCTGGAAATGATCGACCGTGTAGAGCGCGCCAGAGCCGCTGCGCGCCGGGTGGAAGTTGTCGGCCACGACCAGGTCGTAGAGGCCGGTGTCCACGCGCACGTGGCGGCGGGCGTCGGCGGCATGCACATGCAGGCGCGGCGACGGGCCGTCACGGTCGAACACGGACCAGAAGTGGTGGGAGGCGTCGATGACCTCGGGCAGGAGCTCGGCCACATCGACCCGCATGCGGGCGTCTTCGGCCACAGTGGATGAGGTGACGCCCGTGCCCAGTCCCAGAAACAGCGCACGCTGGGGATGGGGGTGCCACATCAGCGGCAACAGGCCCTGGCGGCCGTCGACGAACAAGGTGCCTGAGCTGCCCTCTTGCTGCCGGTTGTTGATGCGCAGGCGGGCCACGCCTTGCGCGTCTTGCACCACGCTCACGGCGGCCATGACGCCCTCGTCGTAGCTCAGCACGCGGCCACCATCGGGCAGGTCCACGAAGGCCAGCGGCGGCGCCAGCAGTGCGGTGGCGCCGAGGGCCAGCAGAGGGCCCAGCACCCAGGCGCGACGCCACCGCGCAGGCGACACCAGCAGCATGTAGGCCGCCGCCACCAGCAGGCAGGCCAGCTTGGCGCCCAAGCCAGGTGTGAGCCACACGCCAAACAGTGGCGCGGCCGCCGCGGCGCCCAGGGCATTGATGCCCATGGCGCGGCCGGCGTCCTGGCCCTGAGCCAGCGCCATCTCCAGTTGGTGGCTGAACAAGGCGCCCATCAACAGGGTGGGCATGCCGAATGCCACCAGCGCGGCCAGCGCCTCTGCGGCCAGGGCCACGGTCATGCCCTGCCCCAGGCTGCGACCACCATCGACCAGGGCTGGCGCGGCATAGAGGCCCGCGATGCCCAGCAGCACGGCGGCGCCCATGGCGACGAGCAGGCGGTCGCGCACCAGCGCTGCATCCGCCCCGCCACCCTGCCCCATCGGAGACCCGCGCCAACGCTGCCAGGCCGCAGCGCCCAGCGCGGTGCCCACCAGGTAGACCGCCAGCAGCAGAGCGAAGGTGTAGACGGTGTCTTCTGCCGCCTGGCTGATCACACGCACGACCAGGACCTCGTAGGCGATGCCCAGCAAGCCGGTGCAGGCCAGTCGCCAGAGGCCTTCCCGGGGTGCGGCGAAGCCCATGGGTGGTGGCCCGGTCATGACCGATGCCTGCTTGGCGCCTGATGCGGAGTGACGGCCCAGCGCCAACGCCCCACCCACCGCGCAAGCCAGGTTCAACCCCGCGCACAGCAGCACCGTCTGGCGCAAGCCCAGCGCAGGCAGCAACACGAAAGCAGCGGACAGCACCCCCAGCACGGCACCCAAGGTGTTGGCTGCATACAGCCCGGCCAGCTCTCGCGGGCCACCGAGGGCATGAGACCGCGCCCGCTCCATGGCGGGCAAGGTGGCACCCATGGCCACGGTCGCTGGCAGCAGGCAGACGAAGACGCCGCCAAATGCCAGTGCCCATTGCCGCGTCGCGGAAGGGTCAGGGCCGATCCAGTGCAGCAGCATGTCACCGATCGGGTGCAGCGCCAGGGTCAGCAGCAAGGCCCACAGGCCGATCACCGCCTCGCAGGCCACATACCAGCGCCAGGGTTGCGGGCTGCGCTCGATGCGCTGACCCAGGGCCAGGCCGCCCAGGGCCAGGCCACCAAAGAAGGCAGCCACGACGGCCAGCACGGCGGCAGACTCGTGGCCCAGCCACAGGCCCATTTGCTGCGTCCACACAAGCTGGTAGCCCAGTCCGGCAAAGCCCGAGGCCAGCATCAGGCCCAGCAAGCCCAAGCGCTGGCCCGTGTTCGGCCCGTTGTGCCGCCCCTTGTGCAGGGTCATGCGCTGAACTGCACCGCGTAACCCCAGGAATCCAGGCGCGTGGGGATGGCGTTGAGGGCCAGGGAGATGCGGCGCTCACCCTCGTTGGGAGGCACGGCGTGCATCAGGTAGCTGGGGAAGAAAACCAGGTCGCCGGGCTCCGGCATGGGGCTGATCCACTTCTCGGCATTGAAGGGGCCGGTGACCACGCCCGCATGGTCGTTCTTGAAGCTGTAGTCGTGCCCGCCGGGCGACTTCATGAACACGGTGCGCGACGAGTTGTGCGTGGGGGTGAGGTAGACCACGCCAGAGATGAAGCTGTTGGCATGGTTGTGCATGGCCTGGTGGCCCCCGTGGTCCAGCACATTGACCCACATCTCCTTGATGGACCAGCCCAGGCGCTCGCCAAACAGATGCGCGCCCATCTCCACCAGCTTGGGCGTGATCAGGCGCGCTGCCTCCACCAGCAAGGGGCTGTCGCCAGGCTTGAGCATCTGCGTGTGCGACAGCTTGGCCGAGCTGTTGTTGTCCTGCAATGCCTGGGCGCTGAAGTGCGCCGCCAGGCCTTGCACGAGCGCAGGCGGCAAGGCCTGTGGGCAACGCATGAAGGGCGTCGGGAACAGGGGAATGACTTCGTCCATGGTCAATTCAAGCGAAGATGGCCACCACGCGCGACCAGGCCCAGAAAGAGGCGATGCCGCCCATGCCGTACAGCGCGGCCGTGCGCATGGCTGCCAGCCGAGGCCATCGCGACGCCAGGCGCCACAGCGCCCAGGCGGCGCCCACGGTCATCAGCTGGCCGATCTCGACGCCGACGTTGAAGGTGAGCAAGGCCGTGAACAGGTGATCCGGCGGCAGGCCGATTTCCTGCAAGGCGCCGGCAAAGCCCAGGCCATGCACCAGGCCAAACAGGAAGGCCACCAGGGCCGGCCAGCGCCGCGCCAGCGTGGTCTGCTGCTTCAAGGACTCGACCACCACCAGCACGATGGACAGTGCGATGCAGGCCTCCACGGGCGGTGGGCGCAGGGTCAGCCAGCCCAGGGCGCTCAAGGCCAGGGTCAGGCTGTGCGCGGCCGTGAAGGCGGTGACCGTCCACAGCAGGCGCTTGTTGAAACCCACCAGGAAGAGCAGGCCGATGACAAAGAAGAGGTGGTCGACACCGGACAGGATGTGCTCCACGCCCAACACCACATAGGCACGGGCCACTTCGCCCATGCCGCGGTTGTCGTCGGCGGCACCGAAGAGGTGAACCGTGGGCTGCGCAGCCGTGAGCGTGTAGACCCGGCTGTCGCCGTTGAGCCAGAACACCTTCACCAGCGCCGCCGAATAGGTCTTGCCCACGCCCTTGACCGACAACATGCCCTGCAGGCCGTCTTCTCCGCAGTGCAGCGCATTGGCTTCAGGACGGCAGCCGTCCGGCCAGGCGGGCTGCAGGTCGTCTGCCGCCGAGCGCTTTTCTGACGCCGTCCATTGCCACATGAATTCGCCGGGAGAGACCTCACGCACCTGCATCTCGGCCATGCTCATTTCGTGCGCATGAGCAGGGTTCCAGCCCAAAGCCAGGCTCAGCCCCAACAGCAGGCCCGACAGCCAGGCGAACACGCGACGATGGCGCTCTTGCGACCGGTTCACCGTGCGCTCCCCGCCAGCTTGATGGTGTACTTCCTGGACAGCTTCTCAACGGCCGCGCTGCGTTGCGCCGCCAGGGTGGCGTCCGTCCAGTCTTGAAGGACCACATTGCGCAAGGCCTCGAACTGCCCCGGGCGCGCGGGCGTGATGGCGTCGACGCGGACCGCCCGCCAGCCGTCCTTGCTGTGCACCGTCTGCCAAGTCTGCACGGGCAAGGCCTGCAGCGCCTTGGTGAAGTCAGGTCCATAGCTCTGGTCCAGATTGGGCTGGGGGCGTGCCTTGAAGACGCGCAGTCCGGCGTCCGTGTCACCACCCGAGCCATTGCTGAGGTTGGCGACCAGGGCGCGCACGCGCGATTCGCTTTGCTCACCAGCCAGCACCGCTTCCTGGAAGTCGTAGCGGGGTGGGTCGTCGTACTTGGCGCGGTGGCCGTCGAAATACTGGCGCAGCACCTTGTCGTCCACGGGCGGCAGCTTGGTGTTGGCGTCGACCACGCTCAGTGCCTTGAAGATCACGCGCTCGCGGATGGCCGTGTCGCCCTTGTCCACCTGCAGCGCCAGGCCCTCGCGGTAGAGCACCTCGTTGTCCAGCCAGACGCGGCGCAGCGCTTCCAGCTCCTGGGCATTGGGTTCGCGGCCCCGGGCGGCCTTGAAGGTCTGTCGGGCCTCGGCGTCGACCTCGGCGCCCACGACGATGGTGCGGGGGTCGTCCGAGCGGCTCACCAGCGCATGGTCGGCAGCAAACAGCAGGCCGCCGAGCAAGAGGAAGTGCAACAAGGGTTCGCGCCACCAGGCCAGGCGGTTGGCAGGGGCAGGGGTGGCGAGGTCTGTGGCTTCAGGCAGGGCCGTGCTCAAGGTCTGGGACATGCTGGGTACTGCGTGGTGTAAGGGCGTGGTGTGAAGGCGTGGCGCCAGGGCTTCAGGTTCAGGCGGCTTCGTAGTCGACGTTGAGCTCGGCTTGAAGCTCACCGCCGTGCTCGAACCACAAGCTCATGGGGTAAGTGCGGGCGATCAGCAGCGGTTGGGTCAAGCCGAACAGGCGCAGGTGAACGCCCTGCTCTGCGAGCTCCAGGCTCTGCCCACGAGCGATCGGCAGGCTCACCCCCGAAGGACGCGACTGCCCCCCTTGCCAGGCGTCCGGCAAGCCAGCCACTTCAGCGCGGGTGGCCACGGGCGTGGTCACGGCGATCAGGCGGTCGTCCCGGATGACCTGGTCGATCTTCATGATCACCACGGCAAATGGGGCCTCCTGGGCGGTGACGCGCGTCCAGGGGTGGGTGACGCGCAAGGTGCTGGTGAAAAATTCGCAAGCGCGCGCCGATGTGCCCAACAGGGGTGCCGCCAGCAAGGTGGCGACTTTCATGAACTGGCGACGGTGCAAAGGCAAGCCAATGGCGCAGCGCGCGTCAGGATGGACTGGGGCGGTCATGTTGGAACTCCTTGGGGCTGAAGTAGACCCATGCTTCATGCCAGGAAGATGACAAAACGAAAAGGCACCGTGCCTCACTTGGCACGGTGCCTTGCTGTGGTGGCCTTGGGCCACCAGCCAAGCGTCAGACCTTACTTGACGCCAGCCACCAGGGTGGAGCCATTGACTTCCACGAAGATGGGGTTGCTGTAGAACCAGAGGTCGGCCCAGGCAGCCACGTCGAAGGACACCATTTTCTGGCCAGCGGCCACAGGGCCCGTGGCGGTGGTGATGCCTGCAGGCGCGGTCGACAGGTGAGCCGGGCAGCCGTCGATGGTGCCGCTGGTGGCGGTCCAGGTGACGGCGTTGGTCGGCACGTTCGTGCCCACGGTGGTGCAGGGGATGCGCAGGTTGGCAGGGGTCTGGGCGTTCGTGTAGAAGTCGGCCAGGGGGTTGCCATTGGCATCGGTTTCATACGGCACCGCAGCGGGCATGTTGGTGCCGCGCAGACGCACGTATTGCGAAGCCTGCACCGCCGGGACGCGGAAGGTCATCTTCAGGAACTGGGTGCCGTCCACGCTGGAGGTGAAAGGCGTCCAGGTGGCGCTGCCGGCACCACTGAAGGACTTCAGCAAGGCTGCCGTGGTGTTTTTGGCCGCGGCGGGCACCACCGACAGGTCGGCGGTCGTGCCGTCGGTCTTCAGCCAGTTGGTGTTGCGCGGCCATTCGCCAGCGTAGTCGGCAGCACCTGGTTGGCGATAGCCCGTCACCAGGCCGCGGATCACGTCCACGTGGTCCAGCACCGGCGTGTTCGTCGGCACGTTGATGCCCACTTGTGCCAGCGACGGATTGGGGAAGGAGTACGGCGAGTTGTTGGTACCAGCCGGGTCGCGCACGACCACCGACACCACGATGTCGGCGCCAGGACGCACCACCAGCTTTTCACCCATGGTGACGCAGCCGACCGTGTCGATGTCGGTGTTGGCGGTGGCCGCCTTCACAGCCAGGGCTTCAACCGAAGCGTTGCTGCGGGCGGTGATCCCGGCGTACGACGAGCAGGCCACGAAAGCCAGGCGGTCGATCAGCTGACCGCTGGACGCCCAGTTGTTGCCGGTGCGCAGGCCATTGACGATGGTTTGCGGGCGCAGCTTGTCGCTGCCGTTGCGCACCATCGTGTAGTTGCGCTGGTACTCGCCAGGCTGGAAGTCTTGCGTGGAGCGGCGGTCATCCGGGCCGAAAATGCCACGGTTGTGCCAGTCGGAGCTGGCAAAGAACCAGAAGTTGCGACCTTCGCCCAGCATCGAGTCCCACACGCCGCCCACGATGGCGCCGTACACACCCGTACCGCCGAAGGTGGTGCCACCGACGGAGTCCACGTTCACCAGGGTGCCGTTTTCGTTGAAGTTACCTGCACCAAAGTTGTTGCGCTTGACCTGGTATTCACCACGGTTGGCCGAAGCGCCGTGACCCGGCTGGGTCTCGAAGCCGAAGGCGATGTTCGGGGCTGCATTGTTGAAGTTGCGCAGGTGCTCGACGTTGTAGCCCTGGTTGCCGTTCGGGTCGAACTGGCCTGCACGCTCCAAGTGAGCAGGCACGTAGTAGCTGCCATTGGGGTGGTTCTCAGCCATCCACTTCAGGGCTTCCAGGGTTTTCAGGTGACCCTTGGTGCCGGTGCCAGTGCCGCTGGCGGGGATCAGCTTCTGGGCAGCAGCGCTCCAGCTCACGTCGGCCGAGTTCAGGCTGCCGGTGACCGAGCAGTTCCAGTTGTTGCCAATGGAGGTGCCAGTGGTGTTGCCACGGCTGGTGTCGGTGTCGCCACGGTCAAAGCAGTATTCCCACTGGGCCAGGGCGCTGGCATTGCCCAGTGCCGTGTAGCCAGGGGTGGTGGGCAGCACAGCCGTGTCCACCGAAGCGGGCATCTGGCCGGTGATCACCGACATCGAAGCGTGCTCGTGGCCGGCCACGACCGACTCCATGCCAAGGAACAGCGGGGTGTTCTTGTAGGCGGCAAGGTACTCGATCAGGGGGTATTGGAATTCCTGGAGGGACTGCCAACGCCACATGTTGCCATTGCCACCCACGCCACCGCCATCACCCTTGATGGCAGCGGAGCCAATGCTGTTGGCCCACGTGGTCGTGGGGCCCTTGCCGGACACAAAGGGGTATGCAGGGGTGTCGAGGCTGGCGTCTTCCACCAGGGTGCAGTTGCGGTTGCCGTTGCCACCGTGGCCGGCCTGGACGAACCAGTCCAGACCCCAGTTGCCGGTGGATTTCTCGGTGGCCTTCTTGACCAGCTTCTGCATCGAGATGGCGCCATCCGAGCAGGTGGTGTGGTTGTGGAAGTCGCCAGCAACGTACTGGCCGGCCACCTTGGTGGCGGCGGTGGCCACGGTGGGGGCAACGACGGACGTCGCGGCACCCAGCACGGTCACCACGGCAAGGGCGACTTGGCTTTTGTGAAAGCGGAAGGACATGGACTGCTCCTGTAAGGGTCTGAATCGGAACCGATGGGGGGGGGCTTTAGGCAGCACGAGCCGCAGTGGCCCGCACCCGGCATGAACCGGATACCGCTGAGGCTATGCAGCTCCAGTGAAAGGGCCGTGACGAGGATTGGCAGGACGTGGTCCGATAAGCCCACCCGGTGGCGCCGCTGCGACAGTGCATGGCCCGAACACCTGCCCCGGCGAGTCACATGTTTGTCGTGCGGCATTTCTAGACTGGTCAGGTACCGGATGCGGTCTGCCGTGATTTCGCCGCGCAGCGCACATCCCCCCATCACCAGGAGTCCCCCATGAAGTTTGTTTCTGCCCTGTCCCTGCTGGCCCTCGCCGCAGCCCCTGCCCTGTCTTCGGCCGCCTCGCCCGTGCTGTTGGCAGACTTCGAACAAGACTGGAGCTACGTTGGTCTCGTGGACAACACCTACGCTGCCAACGGCGCCAGCTTCACCAACGTGCTGGGCTTGTCCAACCCTGCCGACAACAGCTTCACCTACTACACCAACGCCCCCTCGGGTCTGGGCGTGGCCATGGCCCAGCTGGACGGCATCCAAAACACGTCTGCGTTCCTGAACGTCGCCAACGGCGTGGACGGTGGCCTGGAGTTCTTCTACTCCACCCCCACCGCCCTGTCCGGCGCCATCAAGGCCTACGCCGGCCTCAACGGCACGGGCGCCCTGCTCGGCACCTTTGACTTCGCCGCCAACGACTTCAACACCACGGTCGACGGCTTGACCGCCTACGACACCTGGTCCAAGGCCACCTTCAACTTCGCTGGCGTGGCCAAGTCCTTCGACCTGACGGGCACCGCCAACGTGGCTGGCCTGGACAACATCAGTGCCGTGCCGGAACCCACCAGCCTCGCCCTGGTGGGCATGGGCCTGGGCCTGCTGGGCTGGGCCCGCCGTCGTCAGGCTTGATGACACCCCGCCGCGCTTTCGGCGCGGCGGGTCCTTGAAAAAGGCGCCTTGCGGCCACGCGAGGCGCCTTTTTGCATGCCTGGCACAAGGCCACCTCACCTCCCCCGATTCACGGGCCACCCCGGGCAGTCGCCGATGGTCTTCGGTGTCAAAAAGCACGACCTTCACGGTCTTCTTGTCCCACTCGGCTTGCCAAGGGGCATGCAAACATGGCAAAACTCCACTATGCTGCAATGCAGCATGGTCACGAGCCGTGCCCACCTTGCCTGACAACACCAAAAGCCTGAGGCCATTTCATGCTCTACCAGATCTACGAAACCAACCGCGCCTGGATCAGTCCCTTCTCGGAATTCGCCAGCGCCGCCTCCAAGCTCTACAGCAACCCCCTGTCGCCCATGGCGCAAGTGCCGTCGGCACACCGGGTCTCGGCCGGCTTTGACCTCATCCACCGCCTGACCAAGGAATACGAGAAGCCGGAGTTCGGCATCAACAAGGTCAGCGTGCACGGCAGCGACGTGGTCATCCAGGAGCAGGTGGTCGACGACAAGCCGTTTTGCAAGCTGATCCGCTTCAAGCGCTTCACCGACGACGGCGCGCTGCTCGAAAAGATGCGGCTGCAGCCCTCGGTGCTGGTGGTTGCACCGCTGTCGGGACACCACTCCACCTTGCTGCGCGACACGGTGCGCACCCTGCTGCAAGACCACAAGGTCTACATCACCGACTGGGTGGACGCCCGCATGGTGTCCATGGAAGCCGGCCCCTTCCACCTCGACGACTACGTCAACTACGTGCAGGAGTTCATCCGCAAGGTGGGCCCCGAGGTGCACGTGATCTCGGTCTGCCAGCCCACCGTGCCGGTGCTGGCTGCCGTGTCGCTGATGGCCAGCCGCGGCGAGGCCACACCCCGCACGATGACCATGATGGGCGGCCCCATTGATGCCAGACTGTCGCCCACGGCCGTCAACAACCTGGCGATGAACAAGTCCTTCGAGTGGTTCGAGAACAACGTGATCTACCGCGTGCCCACGAACTACCCAGGCGCCACCCGCCGCGTGTACCCGGGCTTCTTGCAGCACACGGGCTTCGTGGCCATGAACCCGGACCGCCACGCCACCTCGCACTACGACTACTTCCTGGACCTGGTGCGTGGGGACGACGACAGCGCCGAATCCCACCGCCAGTTCTATGACGAGTACAACGCCGTGCTGGACATGCCCGCCGAGTACTACCTGGACACCATCAAGACCGTGTTCCAGGATTTCGCCCTGGTCAACGGCACCTGGAAGGTGCGCAACCCCAAGGGCAAGGAAGAGCTGGTCAAGCCGCAGGACATCAAGACCACGGCCTTGCTGACCGTCGAAGGCGAGCTGGACGACATCTCCGGCGCCGGCCAGACCAAGGCGGCCCACGACCTGTGCACCGGCATCCCCAAGAGCCGCCAGAAGCACTACGACGTGGCAGGCGCCGGCCACTACGGCATCTTCAGTGGCCGCCGCTGGCGCGAAAAGGCCTACCCCGAGATCCGGGCCTTCATCCTGGCGAACAACAAGTGAGCCTGGGTTGGCGCGGGCTACACTCCCCGCGCCATGCTTGACCCTGATCGCATCAACGCCCTGTTGCCGCAGACGCAGTGCACGCGCTGCGGCTTTCCAGATTGCGCGGCCTACGCGCAAGCCATCGCCCTGGGCGAGGCTGACATCAACCAGTGCCCGCCTGGCGGAGAAGAAGGCGTGGCCCGGCTGGCCGCACTGACCGGCTTGCCGCCCAAGCCCTTGAACCCCGTGCATGGCAGCGAAGGCCCACTGCAACTGGCCGTGATCGACGAGGCCTGGTGCATCGGTTGCACGCTGTGCGTCAAGGCCTGCCCGGTGGACGCCATCATCGGCACCAACAAGCACATGCACACCGTCATCGAGCCCGATTGCACGGGCTGCGAGCTGTGCATTCCCGTCTGCCCGGTCGACTGCATCAGCCTGGTGCCCGCCAGCCAGGCCACACCCGCCCCCACTGGCTGGGCCGCCTGGCCCCAGGCGAACGCCGACCAGGCCCGCCACCGCTATGGGCAGCGCAGCATCCGCCTGGTGCGCGCCAAGGCCGAGCACGAGGCCCGCCTGCTGGCCAAGGCCGAGCACAAGCTGGCGCACCTCGCAGAGGCATCACGCCTGACCGACCCGGTGGCGCTGGACAGCAAGCGGGCCGTCATCGAGGCCGCCCTGGCCCGTGCCCGCGCACGCCGCCAGACACCGACCTGACGCCAAGCTGATCACGGCGCGGCACACAACTGCCACCGCCACTGGCCCGTGCGGACCAGCGTCAAGGCCACCTGACCCCATCACCTTGCCACACCTCTTGTCCAGACTGGGCTGATCCGATTCAGCTCACCAGACCAGAGGTTCCATGCGCTCACGTCACACCCAAACCCCTTCCCGCTGGGCACTTCGCCCCGCTGCACTGGCGGCCGCGATGGCGCTGGGCCTGCTGGGCACCGCCCAGGCCTCCACCAGCGGCGTGGTCATCAGCCAGGTCTATGGCGGCGGCGGCAACAGCGGCTCGGTCTGGAAGAACGACTTCATCGAGCTGTTCAACGCTGGCAGCGCCCCGGTGAGCCTGTCGGGCTGGTCGGTGCAGTACGCATCGGCTGCCGGCACCAGCTGGGCCGTGACCGCCCTGGGCAACGTCACCCTTCAACCCGGCCAGTACTACCTGGTGCAAGAGGCGGTGGGCGCCGGCGGCACGACCGCCCTGCCCACGCCCGACGCCACCGGCACCCTGGCCCTGAGCGCCACCGCCGGCAAGGTGGCCCTGGTGAGCGGCACCACTGCCTTGACCAGCACGGCCACGGCCAGCAGCAGCAACGTGGTGGACTTCGTGGGCTTTGGCAGCACCGCCAGCCTGTTTGAAGGCACGGCCCCCACGCCCGCACCCTCCAACACCACGGCCGTGCTGCGTGCCGCCAGTGGCTGCACCGACGCCAACCAGAACGCCAGTGACTTCGCCAGCGGCACACCCACTCCGCGCAACACGGGCAGCGCCGTGAATGTGTGCAGCGGCACAGGTGGAGGCACGGGCGGCGGAACCGGGGGGGGCACTGGGGGCACCGTCGTCACCATCGCCGGCATCCAGGGCAGCGGCCCCACCAGCCCGCTGCTCAACCAGAGCGTGGTCACGCAGGGCATCGTCACCCGCGTCAACAACAACGGTTTCTTCATGCAGTCGCAGGTGGAAGACGGCAACCCCGCCACCTCGGACGGCATCTTCGTCTTCACCAGCACCGCGCCCACCGTGAGCGCGGGCCAGCTGGTGCAGGTGAGCGGCACCGTGGCCGAGTTCAACACTGGCGCCGCGGGCAACGCGCTGACCGCCGCCCACACGGTCACCGAACTGAGCTCGCCCACGGTGACCGTGCAAGGCAGTGGCTTCAGCGTCACGCCCACCGTGCTGACGCTGCCCGCCACCGATGCCCAGCTGGAAGCCGTCGAAGGCATGCTGGTGCAAATCAACCAGCAGCTGACCGCCTCGCAGAACTACTTCCAGGGCCGCTATGGCCAGGTCACCCTGTCGGCAGGCGGGCGCCTGATCAAGCCCACCAACGTGTTCCAGGCGGGCACGGTGGATGCCATCGCGATGGCCACCAGCAACGCCCAACGCCAGATCCTGCTGGACGACGGCTCCTCGCTGCAGAACGTGAACCCGACGCCTTACATGGCCGCCGACAACACCCTGCGCGCCGGCGACACCATCGACAGCCTGACCGGGGTGATCGACTACGGCCTGAGCACCAGCGACAACACCGGCCTGGCCAGCTACAAGGTCCACCCCACGCAGAGCGTGAGCTTCGCGCGCGCCAACCCGCGCACCATCGCGCCCCCAGCAGTGGGCGGCAACAACGTCAAGGTGGCCAGCTTCAACGTGCTGAACTTCTTCACCACCTTCCAGAACGGTGCGACCGCTTCCGGGCAGACGGGCCAGGGCTGCAGCCTGGGCAGCTCGGTGGCGGCGGCCAATTGCCGTGGTGCCGACGACCTCAACGAGTTCAACCGCCAGCGTGACAAGATCGTGCGCGCCATCTCGGCCATCAACGCCGATGTGGTCGGCCTGATGGAGATCCAGAACCAGGGCAACACGGCCGTGCAGAACCTGGTCGACGGCCTCAATGCGTTCATGGGCGCCGGCACCTACGCCGCCGTGGCCTTGCCCACACCGATCTCCGGCGGTGGCTCGGGCACGGGCACCGATGCCATCCGCGTGGCCATGATCTACAAGCCGGCCAAGCTGGGTCTGGCTGGCGCGTCGGTGAGCGACGTCGACGCCATCAACAACCGCCCGCCCCTGGCCCAGACCTTTGCAGCCGCCAATGGCGAGCAGTTCACGGTGGTGGTCAACCACTTCAAGTCCAAGGGCAGCTGCCCCGTGGCAGGCGATGTGGACTACGCCGGCAACTTCGACAGTGGCGATGGCCAGGGCTGCTGGAATGCCCGCCGCGTGCAACAGGCCACGCAGCTGCGCGGCTTCATCGCCAACCTGCAGACGGCACGTGCCGATGCCGACGTGCTGCTGATCGGTGACCTGAACGCCTACGGCAAGGAAGACCCGGTGCTCAACCTGACGGGCAACGGCCTGGCCGACCTGCTGGCCACTTACACCGGCAGCAGCGACTACTCCTATGTCTTCGATGGCGAAAGCGGCTACATCGACCACGCGTTGGTCACCGGCACCCTGGCCGCCCAGGTCACGGGCGCAACCCACTGGCACATCAATGCCGACGAGCCGTCGATCATCGACTACAACACCGAGTTCAAGCAGCCCGCTTGCGCCACCTGTGGCCCGGACTACTACAGCGCCACGCCTTACCGCTCGTCGGACCACGACCCGGTGGTGGTGGGCCTCAAGCTGGTGAAGGCCATCAACGGTGGCAATGGCGCCGATACCCTGGTGGGTACCCCGGGCGATGACCGCATCACCGGTGGCGCTGGCGCCGACACGCTGACTGGCAACGGTGGCAGCGACACCTTCGTCTACACCAGCCTGCGCGATGCCCTGGACGTGATCACCGACTTCACGCCTGGCGACGACAAGCTGGACCTCAGCGCCCTGGCCACCACCCTGCGTGCCAGCGCTGGCGCTGGCACCAACCTGGTCGCAGCTGGCTACATCGTGCTGGTCGACACGGCCAATGGCCTGGAAGTGCGCATCGACAGCGATGGCGCCACCGGCGCCGGCACGGCCCGCACCCTGGTGCGCCTGCAAGGCGTCAGCTCGGCACAGTTCGTCGCCTCGCGCGACCTGCTGCTGTGAACCCACAGTTTGAAACGGAAGCACCCATGACCACCAAGAACTGGCGCGCTGGCGCCATCGCCCAAGCCCTCACCCCTGCACTGGCGCTCATGCTGGCCACCGGGGCCTTCACCGGCAGCGCCCACGCCGCGGCCCCCACCAACCTCGATGGCAGCGCCGGACTGCAAGGCTGGCAGGCCGCCGGCGACGTGGCCGTGCGCAGCGGCACGGTGGCTGGCCTGAACCTGGGCAATGGCAGCGCCTTCGTGCTGGGCACGGCCAGCAGCATCTACCAGGACGACCCGCAGGCCCCCGGCACGTTCAACGTCTCTGGCCAGGACCCCGTGGAAGCCGGGCAGGTGGGCGGCGTGGAAAGCGCACTGAACCAGCCCCTGGGCCTGTTTGGCGCCGAGGCCTATGAAGGCTCTGCACTGGGCCAAAGCTTCAGCGTCACCGCCGGAGACAAGGTCCACTTCGAGTGGCGCCTGGCCACCCGCACGGCGCAGGCCGATCTGGCCTCGGGGCCGGACAGCGCCTGGCTGAGCACCGTGGTTCAAGGTGGTGCAAGCCAGGCCGTGAAGCTGGCCGACCTGGGCCTGCTCAGCGGCGGCACGGCCGTCAACGGCTGGCTGGACAGCGGCTGGCAAAGCTTTGACCTCACGCTGGGCCAGTCGGGCCAGCTGAGCTTGGGCTGGGCCGTCGTTGACCAGGGCAGCTATGTGGACAGCAGCTGGCTGGCAGTTCGCGCCGTCTCGGTGACCGCCGCCGTGCCCGAGCCCGAAGGCTGGGGCCTGGCCGCCCTGAGCCTGGGCTTGCTGTGGATGGGCCGCCGCCGCGCACGCTGAACGCCGCCACCAGCCGCCAGCGCCCCCCCATGCGGGGGCGCTTGTTTCAGGGGCCCGCAGCGCACCCCATGACCGGGTGTCATGACCGGGTCACCTCGGGCCCGCAACATGCAAGCCACTGCAGCGGTGGCGCCATGTCACCGCCTGGAAGTGGAGTGTGAGCCATGCGTGCCCTCATGAACCTGGCCATCGAACCGGCCATGAAGCTGTTTGAAGTGTCCGCCCTGGTGGTGAGCCAGTCGTCCCAGTCGTCTCAGCAGGCGGTACAACGCGTCCTGAAGGTGCTGGCCGACACGCCCCAAGGCGCGATCAACATCGTGCGCGACCGCTACCCCCGCTCGCGCCGCCACCAGGTGCTGTCCTGCCAGGCCTGGGGCGCTGCTTTCCATTGATTTGCAGCTGAATTGACCCACAGCGGGGCTTGAAAGACCCAGCGGTGGCATCATCTTTGGGCGCAAGGTGCACCGTCGTGCACCGCTTGAGGAGCCCAGATGAGCCAACCGCTGACCCACGCCACCCTGAACGCCGCCCGGCTTTCCCGCTTTGCCCGGCTCAGCCTGGCTGGCGGCCTGGTGGTTGGCACGCTGGCCCTGTCCGGTTGCGGCTACAACGACTTCCAGCGCCTGGACGAAGAATCCAAAGCGCGTTGGGCAGAGGTGCTGAACCAGTACCAGCGCCGCGCCGACCTCATCCCCAACATCGTCGCCACCGTCAAGGGCGAAGCCAACTTCGAGCAAGACACCCTCACCAAGGTGATCGAGGCCCGCTCGCGTGCCACCAGCATCCAGGCCACGCCTGAACTGGTCAAGGACCCGGCCGCCTTCCAGAAATTCCAGGAGGCGCAAGGCCAGCTCACTGGCGCCCTGTCGCGCCTGATGGTGGTCAGCGAGAACTACCCCAGCCTCAAGGCCAACGCCGGCTTCCAGGAGGTGCGCGTGCAGCTGGAAGGCACCGAAAACCGCATCACCGTCGCGCGTGACCGCTACATCAAATCGGTGCAGGACTACAACGTGCTGGCGCGCAGCTTCCCGGCCAACCTCACCGCCATGGTGATGGGCTACCAGCCCAAGGCCAACTTCACCGTCCAGAACGAGGCGCAGATCAGCACCCCGCCAGTGGTCGACTTCAACAAGAAGTGAGCCCCACCATGCGCCGCCTGCTCTGGCTGTGTCTATGCTGGGCCTTGATGGCCGGCGCCCAGGCCGCCGACGTCGCGCCCGTGGCCCCGGTGAGCAGCGGCCTGAGCTTGTCTCTGGATCCCTCAGGGCCTCTGCCCGTGCCGCCGCTGAGCGGCCGCGTGGTGGACCTGGCCCAGGGCCTCGACGCCGCCCAGGCCAGCGCACTCAGCGACAAACTGGCCACACTGGAGCGCGAGACCGGCAGCCAGGTGGTGGTGCTGATCGTGCCGAGCACCAAGCCGGAAGACATCGCGGCCTTTGCCCAGCGCGTGGCCGACCAATGGAAGCTGGGCCGCAAGGACGTGGGCGATGGCCTGCTGCTGGTCGTGGCCCTGCAGGACCGTGCCGTGCGCATCGAAGTGGCCAAGACGCTGGAAGGCGCGGTGCCTGATGTCATCGCGTTTCGCATCATCGACCAGGCCATCGTGCCCGCTTTCCGCCAGGGTGACCGCGCCGGCGGCCTCAACCGGGCGGTGGACATGCTGGGCCAGGCGATCCGAGGCGAAGCGCTGCCCGCGCCCACGCCCGCCTCTTCGTCCCACCGCGCGACCAATGGCTTCCAGCTGCAAGACCTGCTGGTCTTTGGCCTGATCGGCGCCCCCATCGTGTTCGGCGTGCTGCAAACGGTGCTGGGCCGCAAGGTCGCCGCCGTGACCACGGGCATCCTGGGCGGTGGCATCGTCTGGTGGATCACAGCCAGCCTGGCGCTGGGCGGTGTGGCCTGGGTGCTGTTGTCGCTGTTCACCCTGGCCATGGGCTCGGGCGGTCGCGGTGGGCCTGGTGGCTTGGGCGGCTGGGGTGGCGGGCTGGGCGGTGGCGGCTGGTCGTCGGGTGGCGGTGGCGGTGGCGGCTTCTCCTCGGGCGGTGGTGGCGATTTCGGTGGCGGCGGCGCTTCCGGACGCTGGTGAACACCAAGGACACCTGCCCATGAACGCTCCCAAGCCCCCCTCCTCGGCATCAGGCTGGCGCCGCTGGCTGCGCCACCTGTGGATGGACACGGCGGACAGCCGCCACTTGCTGCCCCCCAGCGCCTGTGCCCGCCTGGCAGCCGCCGTGCGCGCCAGCGAGGCCTTGCACCTGGGCGAGGTGCGCCTGTGCGTCGAAGCCAGCCTGCCCTGGTCGGCCCTGAGGCAGGGTGTGGACGCCCGCCAGCGCGCCATCGACCTCTTCGGCCAGTTGCGCGTGTGGGACACGGCGCACAACAACGGCGTGCTGATCTACCTGCTGCTGGCCGACCGCCGCATCGAGGTGCTGGCCGACCGTGGCCTGCACGCGCTGGCCCCTGCCGAGGTCTGGCCGCGCATTGCGCACGACATCGCCCAGGCCCTGGCGGCCGGTGAGGTCGAAGCCGGTTTGCAGCTCGCCCTGCAGCAGGTCAGCGGCTTGCTGCGCGCGCACCATCCCGCCCCCGAGGGTGCCCAGCGGCCCAACGAATTGCCGGATGCCGTCGTGCTGATGTGACCCCCAGGGATCTGGCCTGCTGCGTCACTGGGGCTTGAGCACGTGCACCTGGGCCCGTCCATGGCCGCGTGTCATGATCGCAGCCAACTTGAAGCTGCCTGGAGTCACCCATGCGTCCGCACCTTGCCCCCGCTCCCCTGGCCCTGTCGCTCATGCTGCTGCCCAACGGGGCACATGCCGCGAACCCGCCCATGCAAGCCGGCCTCTGGGAAACGCAGATCCTGAGCCACGAGATGGATGGCAAGCCCATGCCCAACCCGACGGCGCAGATGGCCGCCACCCTGGACAAGCTGCCGCCCGAGATGCGCGCCCGCATGGAGGCGCAGATGAAAGCCAAGGGGCTGCATATGGGTGCGGCCGGCAGCACACCAGGCAGCATGCGCATGTGCATCAGCCAGGACATGATCAAAGACAACCGCTGGCAGCAGCAAGAAACACGCTGCAAGAATTCAGCCATGAGCCAAAGCGGCAACACCTGGACGATGGACTTCAGTTGCCAGAACCCTGAAGCCAAGGGAGAAATGCGCATCACCTTCGACGGTGGCGCGTCCTACATCTCCGACATGAACATGAGCTCACAGCGCCAAGGCAAAGCGACTCAGATGCACATCCGCACCCTGGCCAAATGGCTGGGCGCCAGCTGTGGTGAACTCAAGCCCATGAACGCGGCCCCTGCACCTGCCAAACCCTGAGCCTGACCCCAAGCCCCACCCATGCCCCGAATGATGAAGCCGGCCGAGATCACGGCCTTTTTCGAGACCCTGCAAGCGGCCAACCCGCAGCCCGAGACCGAGCTCAACTACAGCACGCCCTTTGAGCTGCTGACGGCCGTGCTGCTGTCGGCCCAGGCCACGGACGTGGGCGTCAACAAGGCCACGGCCCGGCTCTTCCCGGTGGCCAACACCCCTGCGGCCATCCTGGCCCTGGGCGAAGAAGGCCTGTGCGGCTACATCAAGACCATCGGCCTGTACAAGAGCAAGGCCAAACACCTGCTGGAGACCTGCCGCATGCTGATCGCGCATCACGGCGGTGAGGTGCCCCACAGCCGGGAAGCCCTGGAAGCCTTGCCGGGCGTGGGCCGCAAGACGGCCAATGTGGTGCTCAACGTGGCTTTTGGCGAGCCCACGATGGCGGTGGACACCCACATCTTCCGCCTGGGCAACCGCACCGGCCTGGCGCCGGGCAAGACGCCGCTGGAGGTGGAGCTCAAGTTGCTCAAGCGCATCCCGCAGCCCTACATGCTGCACGCCCACCACTGGTTGATCCTGCACGGGCGTTACGTGTGCCAGGCCCGCAAGCCCCAGTGCTGGGCCTGCAGCGTGGCAGAGGTCTGCCAGTTCAAGCCCAAGACACCCGCGCCCAAAGCCTGAGTTGCTCAGCCTGTGAAGGCCGTGAACGCCAGGTCGGCCGTGGGGTAGCGCAAGCGCAGCCCCAGCTCGGTTTTCATGCGCCCATTGCGCAGCCTTCGAGACTCGCTCAAGAAGCTCATCTGCATGGGGCTCAACTGCAGCTGCGCCTGGGCACGGCTGATGCGCGGCGGGCGCGGCAGGCCAAAGTGATCGGCCACCTGGTCAAAGTGGTCGCCCATGCGCAAGGTGCTGTCGTCGCTCACGTGCAGCACGCGGCCCGGCTTGGCGCGCCACAGGGCCAGGACGCAGGCACGGGCCAGGTCGTCGGCGTGGATGTGGTTGGTGTAGACATCGTCCTCAGGCAGCAGGACGGGGCTGCCGCGCCGCACGCGCTCGCGCGGGTCGCCGCCTTCGCGGTCCAGGGCGTAGATGCCGGGGATGCGCAGCAGGGCGCAGCGCGTGGCGCCGGGCAGGCGCTGGCCCCAGCGGCGAACGCGGGTCTCCGCATCCACGCGGCGCTGGCCACGGTCGGTGAGCGGCGCCACGGCGCGGGTCTCGCTCACCCAGGCACCTTGCGCATCGCCATAGACCCCGCTGGTGCTGCCATAGACCAGGCTGAGCGGCCGGCTGCGGCGCGCCAGCGCGGCCAGCAGGCGCGCGGTGCGGGGGTCGGTGCGGCCTTGCCCGGGCGGCGGTGCCAGGTGCAGCACACGCTGGCCCAGGCCTGCCAGACGCGCCAGGGTCCTCGGGTCATCCAGGTTGCCCAACAAAGGCTGGATGCCGGCTTGCCGCAAGGCCGAGCAGCGCTCGGGGCTGGAGGTCAGCGCCAGCACCCGCAGGTGCGGTGTCAACAGCCTGGCGGCCCGCAGGCCCACGTCACCACAACCCACGATCAGCACGCGGGTCTGGCGAAATCTGCGGTGGCGACTGGGGGCGGGGTTCAACATGGCGGCTCTGAGCGAAAATCACGGCATCGGGCGGCACATTGTGGGGCCGAGCCGACTTGCACCCACGCACGAGCCACCATGAGCATCTCCGTTTCCATCGAACCCAGCGGTCGCCAGTTCACCATGCGCCGCGACGACACCGTGCTCAGCGCCGCGCTGGCCGAAGGCATCGGCCTGCCCTATGGCTGCAAGGACGGCGCCTGCGGCTCGTGCAAGTGCAAGCTGCTGGCAGGCCGCGTCATCCACGGCGCCCACCAGGCCAAGGCCCTGAGTGCAGAAGAAGAAGCCGCCGGCTACCTGCTCACCTGCTGCGCCACGCCGCAAACCGACCTGGTGATCGAGGCCCGGCAGGTCGTGGGCCTGGGTGACTTCCCCGTGGTGAAGATGCCCACACGGGTCACCCGCCTCACCCTCGCCGCGCCCGACGTGATGATCTTGCGCTTGCAGCTGCCGGCCACGCACAACTTTGGCTTCAGGGCCGGCCAGTTCATCGAGTTCGTGCTGAAAGATGGCCACCGCCGCAGCTACTCCATGGCCAGTGCGCCGCACAGCGTCAAAGAGGCCGGCGCGGAAGGCCTGGAGCTGCACATCCGGCACATGCCGGGCGGCTTGTTCACCGACCACGTCTTTGGCGCCATGAAAGAGAAAGACATCCTGCGTGTGGAAGGCCCGCACGGCACCTTCTTCCTGCGCGACGACACCGAGCGTCCCATCGTGCTGCTGGCCTCGGGCACGGGCCTGGCGCCGGTCAAGGCCATCGTCGAAGACATGCAGCACCGCGGCATCCAGCGGCCCACCGTGCTCTACTGGGGTTGCCGCAGCAAGGCCGATCTCTACCTGAACGACTGGGCCCTGCAACAGGCGGCATCCACGCCCTGGTTGCGTTATGTGCCCGTGCTGTCCGACGCGAAGCCCGACGACGCCTGGACGGGCCGCACCGGCTTCGTGCACCAGGCCGTGCTGGCCGACCTGCCAGACCTGAGCGCTCACGAGGTCTATGCCTGCGGTGCCCCGGTGATGGTGCAGTCGGCCCGCGACGACTTCATCGCCCAGGCCGGCCTGAACCCCGATCACTTCTTTGCCGACGCCTTCACCAGCGCAGCCGACAAAGCCGGCTGAGCCGCTTCGCCATCGCCCCCCCACATTTCAATGCAAGAGGAACCCGACATGGCCTACGACACGAACAACATCTTCGCCAAAATCCTGCGTGGCGAGATCCCCTGCATCAAGCTCTATGAAGACGAGCACACCCTGGCTTTCATGGACATCATGCCGCAGGTGGATGGCCACGCGCTGGTCATCCCCAAAGAGCTCGCGACCACGCTCTTCGAGCTGTCTGACGCGGCCGCCGCCGCCTGCATGAACACGGTGCGCAAGATCGGCCAGGCACAAAAGAAGGGCCTGGGCGCCGAAGGCGTGGTGCTCATGCAGCTCAACGGCCCGGCCGCCGGGCAGTCGGTGCCGCACTTCCACATCCACGTGATCCCCGGCTCCATCGCCGACCTGCGCCGCCCGCACGCCACCACGATGGGCGACCAGGTGCAGATCAAGGCCCTGGCCGAACGCATCGCAGCGGCACTGGCGTGATGCCGCCTGAGCAACGCCATGCCTGACACCGCGTGCAGCCCCGGCGCCTTCGACCTCACCGTGGCGGACCTCTACAAGGCCGGCGCCGGCGACCAACCCTGGGGCTTGGCACTGGAGCGCATGCGTGGCCTCTTTCAGGCCCAGGTGGTCAACCTGTTCAGCTTCAGCAAGGCATCGCAGAGCATCGCCTTCAGCTTCGAGGTGGGGGACGCCCGGCCCGAAGCGGCACTGGACTTCATCCGAAGCTACCACCTCATCGACCCGCGCGCGGCCCAGGCCATCACCCGGCCAGTGGGCGAGGTGTACAGCTGCCACCGCCATTTTGACGAGGCCTTCGTGGCCCAGGATCGCTTCTACCAGGAGTTCCTCATCCCCTACGGTGGCCGCTACTCCTCAGGCATGAAGGTGTTCGAGGACCCGCATCAGGTGGTGTTGTGCGGCATCCATCGCCCATCGGGCATGCCTCACCTCGATGATGGCGAAGAGCAGCTGTTCCACAGACTGGGCCAGCACGTGAGCGAGGCGGTCAAGCTCTACCTGAGGCAGCAGGCCCGCGCCCAGCCTGCGGCGGTGGGCATCTCCTTGCTGCAGCGCCTGCCGCAAGCCCTGCTGCTGGTCGACGACACCCGCCGCATCGTCTTCGGCAATGGGCTGGCCCAGGCCCTGCTGGACAAGGGCCCGCTGCTGTGCAACCGGCATGGCCAACTGGCAGCCCGCCAGCAAGCTGACGAAGCCCAGCTCTTGATTGCCCTGCGCCAGCTGGCCCTGAGTGAACGCTCTCACCTGCATGGCCAGGCACCGCCATCCGACCGCGTGTTCTTGTGCCTGCAGCATGCCGACGGGCAACGTCTGGGCCTGTATTTCTACGCCTTGCGCCCCCAGGCCTCCATGGGCGCCTTTGGCAGCCAGAGCCTGGCGCTGATCATGTTGCATGACCCCGCCCAGCAGGCCGAACTGGACCCCTTTGTGGTCGCGGCCACCTGGGGGCTCACGCCAGCAGAAGCCAAGGTGGCCGTGGCGCTGGGCAAGGGCATGTCTGGCCCGGAGGTGGCCCAGGCACACGGCGTCTCGCACAACACGGTGCGCAGCCAGATCCAGTCGGCCATGGGCAAGATGGGCGTGGCCCGCCAGGCCGAACTGGTCAGCCTGTTGGCCAGCCTGCCGCCCACGCTGACTGACCTGGGCTGAAGGGCCGGCAGGATCAAACGCCCAGGTAGGCCGCCTGCACCCGCTCGTCAGCCAGCAGTTCCTGGGCCGGGCCTTCCAGCACCAGCTCGCCCGAATCCAGCACATAGGCCCGGTCGGCCATCTGCAAGGCACGCTGGGCGTTCTGCTCCACCAGCAGCACCGTGACGCCTTGGGCATGCACGTCGCGCACCACCTCGAAGATCTGGTCGACGATGAGCGGCGCCAGGCCCATGGTGGGCTCGTCCAGCAACAGCAACTTGGGGCGGGCCAGCAGCGCGCGGCCCATGGCCAGCATCTGCTGTTCGCCGCCCGACAAGGTGCCCGCCAGCTGGCGGTGGCGCTCTTTCAGGCGCGGAAAGCGCACGTACACGGCGTCGATGTCAGCGTCCACTTCCGTGTCGCGGCGCAGGTAGGCGCCCATGCGCAGGTTCTCGTCGATGCTCATGCGTGCAAAGATGCCACGCCCCTCGGGCACCATGACCAGGCCTTGCGCCACGAGTTCCCAAGGGCCCTGGGCGTGCACCGCCTGGCCCTGGTAGCGCACCTCGCCGCTGCGGGGCTTGAGCAGGCCGCAGATGGCCTTGAGCGTGGTGCTTTTGCCGGCGCCGTTGGCGCCGATCAGGCTCACCAGCTCACCCTGGCGCAGCGTCAGGTTCAGGTTCTTGACGGCCTGGATGCCGCCATAGGCCACGCACAGGCCTTGCAGTTCCAGCATGGGTGCGGTGCTCACGCCGGGGCCCCCGCAGCCACCGTCTGGTGGTTGCTGCCCAGGTAGGCGGCGATCACCAACGGGTCGCGCTGCACCTGAGCAGGCGTGCCTGAGGCGATCAGCTTGCCCTGGTCCAGCACGGTCACGTGGTCACACAGGCCCATCACCAGCTTCACATCGTGCTCGATCAGCAGCACCGCACAACCTTGCGCCCGTATGCGCGAGATCAGCTCGCGCAATTGCTGCTTCTCGGTGGCGTTCATGCCAGCGGCGGGCTCGTCCAGCGCCAACAGCTTGGGCTCGGTGGCCAGGGCCCTGGCGATCTCCAGGCGGCGCTGGTCGCCATAGCTCAAGGTCCGCGCTGCTTGCAGCGCCTTGGCCTCCAGCCCGACAAAGGCCAGCAGCGCTTGCGCCTTGGTGGAGATGTCGGCCTCTTCGCGCGCAAAGGCACCGGTGCGCAGCACCGCTTGCCACCAGCCCACATGGCTGCGCACATGGCGGCCCACGCGCACGTTGTCCATGGCACTCATGTCGGCAAACAGGCGGATGTTCTGGAAGGTGCGCGCGATGCCCGCCTGCGCCACCTTGTGCACGGCCGTGGGCTTGAACCCGCGGCCATCGAGCTCGAAGCGGCCCGTGTCACTGGGCACCAGGCCGGTGATCGTGTTGAAGAAGGTCGTCTTGCCCGCGCCATTGGGGCCGATCAGGCCGTGCACCTGGCCGGCCTGCACGGCCAGGCCCACGC
>CANBQJ010000018.1 GCA_947371645.1 Burkholderiales bacterium
TCTTTTGCAACCGTTCCCCCCAGCGCGTTGGCACCTGCGCGCCAGCCCGCCCAGGCCTCAGGCCAGGCGTGGTCTGGCCTTGCTTGCGTTGGGTTTGCTCGCCTGCCTGAGTGTGGCGCCGGTGGCCCGTGCAAGCGAGCCCGCCGACCCCGACGATGCGGGGCCCCATGTCATCCAGGCGCCGCACTATGGCGAGGTCGTCTTCCATTTCTTCCAGGCCGACTACTTCACGGCCATCACCACCTTGATGGCGTCGCAGCAGCTCCAGCGCATCGCGCCTCACGATGACGAGGCCGAAGTCTTGCGCGGTGGCATGCTGCTGAGCTATGGCCTGCACCGCGAAGCCGGCGACATCTTTGCCCGCTTGATCGAACGCGGCCACACCACCCCTGAGGTGCGCGACCGTGCCTGGTACCACCTGGCCAAGGTGCGCTACCAAAAAGGGCAGCTGACGCTGGCCGAAGAAGCGCTGGCCAAGATTCAAGCGAAGTTGCCCGAACCACTTGAAGAAGAGCGTGGCCTGCTGCACGCGCAATTGCTGATGGCCCGCGGTGACCACGCCGGGGCTGCCCTCGAACTCAAGGCCATGGCCGATGCCTCCCCCGGGGCGCGTTTTGCGCGCTACAACCTGGGCGTGGCCCAGATCAGGGCCGGAGACCGGATATCGGGCACGGGCACGCTGGACGAACTGGGCCTGGCGCCCGCCAGCACCGATGAGCAGCGCGCCTTGCGCGACCGCACCAACGTGGCCCTGGGCTTTGCCGCCCTGGCGGCCCACCAGCCCGCCGCCGCCCGCCGCTACCTGGAGCGCGTGCCCATGGAGGGCCCGGAGAGCCACAAGGCCTTGCTGGGTTACGGCTGGGCCGCGCTGGACTTGCGCGCACCTCAATTTGCGCTGGTGCCCTGGCTGATGCTCAGCGCGCGCGAGGGCAACGATGCGGCCGTGCTGGAGTCCCGCATTGCCGTCCCCTATGCCTATGCCCAGCTCGGCGCCAACCGGAAGGCGCTGCAACAGTACGCGGCGGCCATCCGGTCTTTCGAGCACGAGCGCGTCAGCCTGGATGCGTCCATCGAGTCGATCAAATCCGGGCAGCTGGTCGGCGCCTTGCTGACGCTCAACCCCAGAGGCGACCTGGGCGAGGGCTGGCACATGGACCAGTTGCCCGATGTGCCCCACGCCGCGCACCTGACCGGGCTGCTCGCCCAGCATGAGTTCCAGGAGGCCTTCAAGAACCTGCGTGACCTGCGCACCTTGAGCCAGAACCTCCAGACCTGGCGAGACAAGGTCGACATGTTCAAGGACATGCTGGCCACGCGGCGTCAGGCCTTTGCCGACCGCCTGCCGCAGGTCAGCGCCCATGCCCATGAACAGCGCGTCAACGCGTTGACACAGCGCGTTGACGCGCTGGCCGCTGACGTGGCGCAAGGCGAAGCCACCATGGACGGGCTTGCCTTTGCCGATGGCAAACAGCGAGCGCTGCTGGCCCGCGTCGCGCGGGTGCAGGCCATCAGCCAGGGTCTTGCGCAGGCGCCCGATGCCTCGCCCGACATTGCCCTGGCCAGAGACCGTGCGCGCCTGGTCGCCGGTGTGCTGAACTGGCAGCTGTCGCAAGACCTCCCTGCACGCCTCTGGGAAGCGCAGAAGGCCTTGCAGTCGATGAAGGATGGCCTGGCCCAGTCCCGGCTGCAGGTGGACGCCATCGCACAGGCCATGCAGGATGAGCCTCAGCGCTTTGACCGCTTTGAGCAACGCATCCAGGCCCTGACGCCCCTGCTGGATGTGATGATCCCGCGCCTCGTGGCACTGGGTGCGGAGCAGCAGGGTGTGGTGCAGGACATCGCGGTGGCCGAACTCACCCGCCAGAAGGACAGCCTGGCCGCATACACGGTGCAGGCGCGCTACGCTGTGGCTCAGTTGTACGACCACGCCGCCGTCGGTGCGGCAGCAGACGCCGTCGGGCGCCTGGGCACCAGCCGTGGCATCTACCTCATCCCGCAGGACAAGCTCAACACGGAGCCCAGCGACGCGCACAGCAAAGAGCTTGCGAACGAGCTTGCGAAAGACAAGGGGGCCGCCAATGCGCCCAAGCCATAGCCTCACTTTGCTGGCATCGGCCTGTCTGCTCAGTGCCTGCGGCATCTTGCGCGAGCCCAAACAGCCGCCCACGCTCAAGACCCTGGCCTATGAGCAGCTCGCTGTGGACCCGGGTGAAGTCGAAGGGGCCAGTGAAGAGCAGGCCATCAAGGCCTATCGCGCCTTCTTGCAGGGCGCGCCCCAGTCGGCCCAGAGCGCCGAGGCCTTGCGGCGCCTGGCCGACCTGGAGATGGACCTCGCCGACAAGCTCAGCGCGGACGCGGCCGCCACGGGTGCACCCGACTACCGCGCCGCTGCCAAACGCTACCAGGAGCACCTCGGCACCCATCCCGAGGCCGCCAACCGCGACCAGGTGCTCTACCAACTGGCCCGCGCCCAGGAGCAGGCCGGCGAGCTGGAGGCCGCACTCCAGACCCTGACCCTGCTGGTGCAAGAGCACCCCCAGACCACCTATGCCGATGAGGCCCAGTTCCGCCGGGGTGAGCTGCTGTTCAGCGCCACCCAGTACGCGCAGGCCGAGCAGGCCTATGCGGCCGTCCTGAGCACCGACCACGCCAGCCCCTATCGCGAACGCGCGATGTACATGCAGGGCTGGTCACGTTTCAAGCTGGGCCGCCTGGACGATGCGCTGCAGGCCTTCTTTGGTGTGCTGGACGTCAAGCTCGCGCGCAAGTTCGGATTCGGCAACCTGGACACCGTGGAAGACCTCTCCCGTGCCGACCGGGAGTTGCTGGACGACACCTTCCGCGTCATCAGCCTGAGCCTGGCCAACCAGCAAGGCGCAGAGTCCATTGCCGCCTACACCGCTTTGCCCAAGCGCCAAGGCTACGCGTACCACGTCTACGAGCAACTCGGCGAGTTCTACCTCAAGCAGGACCGCCCAAAGGACGCCGCCGACGCCTTCAACCTGTTCGCCACCTTGTCCCCACAGGACGCCCAGGCCCCGCGGCTGCAGGCGCGCGTGATCGACACCTACGAGCGCGCCGGCTTTGCCACGCTGGCCCTGGACGCCAAGCGGCAGTTCGTGGACCGCTATGGCCGGCAAAGCAGCTTCCGCATGGCCAGCCCGCAGGCCTGGCTGGGTGCACAGCCCCTGGTGCAGACCCACCTGGCCGAACTAGCCCGCCACCACCACGCGCAGGCGCAGCTCAGCAAGCGCCCGGCCGACTACCAGGAGGCCGTGCGCTGGTACCGAGAACTGCTCGTGGCCTTCCCGGACGACCCACAGGCCGCGCACAACACCTTCTTGCTGGCCGAGTTGCTCTTTGAAGACGCGCGCTTCGCAGACGCCATCACCGAGTACGAGAAGGCCGCCTACGACTACCCCGTGCATGAGCAGAGCGCCGACGCCGGCTATGCCGCCTTGCTCAGCCATGCCCAGCAGCAAAAGAAGGCCGATGCGGCCGCCTTGCCAGGCTTGAAGCAGGCGGCTGTGGCCAGTGCCTTGCACTTTGCGCAGGCCTTTCCCCAAGACCCGCGGGCCAGCCTGGTGCTCAGCGACACGGCCGAGAAACTCTATGCGATGAACGACGCCGAGCAGGCCACCCTGGTGGCCCAGCAGGTGCTGGACTTGCAGCCGCCGGCCGCCGATGCCCAACGGCGCGTGGCCTGGACGGTGCTGGCGCACACCGCCTTCGAGCGGGGCGCCTTTGACGTCGCCGAGCAGGCTTACGACCAGGTCTTGAAGCTCACGCCGGCCCAAAGCGCTGGCCGCAACGAGCTCGTCGAGCGCCAGGCGGCTTCGGTCTACAAACAAGGCGAGCAGGCGCGCACCACGGGCCAGCTGAGCGAAGCGGTGGCCCATTTCGCGCGCGTGGCCGCGGTGGCGCCGCAATCGGCTGTGCGCGCCAACGCCCAGTTTGATGCCGCAGCGGCCATGTTGGCCATGAAGGACTGGCCGGCCGCCACGGCCTCCCTGGAAGACTTCCGGCAACGCTACCCCAAGCACCCCTTGCAGGCTGATGTGGCGCCCAAGCTGGCCCTGGCCTACACCGAGCAGGGCCAGTGGGCCAAGGCGGCCGGCGAGCTGGACAAGGTGTCGGCCACCAGCACCGACGCCACCGTGGCGCGCGACGCGCTGTGGCAGGCCGCCGAGTTCCACGAGAAAGCGGGCGAACGCCCGGCGGCCACCAAGGCTTATGAGCGCCACCTGGCGCAGAGCCTGGCCCTGCGGCCTGTGCCCCTGGTGCCCGCCATCGAGGCACGTGCCCGCCTGGCCGGCCTGGCCAGGCAGGACGGCAATGCCAAGCGCGAGCTGGCGCTGATGAAGGACATCTACCAGGCCGACCTCAACGGTGGCGCCGCCCGCACCGACCGCACCCGCTTCCTGGGCGCCACTGCCGCACTGGCGCTGGCTGAACCCGTGGCCGATGCCTACCGCAAGGTGGCCCTGGTGGAGCCCCTGCAAAAGCAGCTCAAGCTCAAGAAGGCCAGGATGGAAGAGGCCTTGAACGCCTACGCCCTGGCATCAGAACCTGGCGTGGCCGACGTGAGCACCGCCGCCACCTACCAGGTTGCCTCCTTGTACCGCGACTTTGGCAAGGCCATGCTGGCCTCTCAGCGGCCCAAAAAGCTGTCTGCGGTGGAGCTGGAGCAATACAACGTCCTGCTGGAAGAGCAGGCCTTCCCCTTTGAAGAAAAAGCCAGCGACCTGCACGAGGTCAATGCCCGGCGCGCCGCCGCCGGCATCTACGACCAGTGGGTGCAGCGCAGCTTCGATGCCCTGCGCGAGATGCTGCCGGTGCGCTATGGCAAGCGCGAACGCGGCGATGGCGTCGACACCGCGGGCCAGCCTGCTGCCAAGCTGAGTGAGTCTGCTGCGGCCCTGGAGAAGGCCGTGCAGGACGGCCCCAAACAGCCCGCGCAGTTCAACCAGCTGGGCGTTACCTACCGGCAGCTGGGCCAGTTCGACAAGGCCCGCGCCGCCTATGAACAGGCCATCGCGCTGGATGCCACCTATGCACCAGCCGTGCTCAACCTGGGCATCTTGTCTGACCTCTATGTGGGCGACGCGGCGCGTGCCCTCACACTGTATGAGCGCTACCTCGTGCTGACCCCCAGTGGCGATCCCACCGTGACCAAGTGGGTGGCCGAGATCAAGAAGCGCAAGCCCACCACCACCGCCGCCGCACCCAAGGAGGCCACATGAAGCGATTCACCTGCCTGACGCAGATGGCCGTGGCCACCACCCTGGCCCTGGCCAGTGTCGCGGTGCTGGCGCAAGACCGCGCCGTCATCGACCCCACCACCATCCTGGGCAACCGCGAGCTGCCCAAGGTGCTCTACATCGTGCCCTGGAAAAAGCCCTTGCCGGGCGAACTGAGCGGCCGCCCGCTGGTCAGCGTGGTCGACGAGGCACTGGCGCCCATCGACCGCGACGTCTTCCGCCGCCAGCTGCAGTACCAGTCGCAACAGCAGGTGCGGCAAAAAGAGGCCCAACAGCTGGCACAACAGCAAGCACAACTGCAGGCCCAGCAAGAGGCGCAGGCGGCCACGGCCATCCTCAAAGAGGCCCCGCCCTGAGCCCTGCGGACCAGCCCGCCTTTCAGCCCCACCACACCCCCATACCCCACATCACGTTGCCACGTGCCATCGGAGACCTGAGCCATGAATGCCTTCCAAACCGCCGTCAAGTTTTTCCAGGATTGCGGCCTCTTCATTTACCCCAGCATCCTCATCATGGCGGTGGGCGTGGCCATCGCCATCGAACGCTATGTCTACCTCTCGCGCGCCCGCAGGGACAACAGCAAGGTCTGGGCGCAGGTGCTGCCCCTGCTGCAAAAGGGCCAGTTCAAAGAGGTGCTGGCACTCACCGCCAACTCAGATGCGGCCGTGGGCAACATCGTGCACCATGGCCTGGACCGCATGCAAAGCCCCGGTCGACGTGAAGACTTCGATGCCGCCATGGAAGAGGGCATGATGGAAATCGTGCCTCGGCTGGAGAAGCGCACCCACTACATCGCGACCTTCGCCAACGTGATCACGCTGGTCGGCCTGCTGGGCACCATCATCGGCCTGATCAAGGGCTTCACGGCCGTGGCCCAGGTCAACCCGGCTGAGAAGTCCGAGATGCTGTCGGCATCCATTTCCATCGCCATGAACAACACGGCCTTTGCGCTGATGGTGGCCATCCCCTTCCTGCTGATCCACGCCTTCCTGCAGTCCAAGACCAGCGAAATCGTCGACGGCCTGGAAGCCGCCAAGATGAGTTTCCTCAACGTGGTGACGCGCATCCGCGCCGAGCAACAAGCCACGGTGCGCTGACATGGCCCGCATCAGACGGCTGCGCAAGACGCCTGCGCACCTCGAGATCACCGCCTTCATCAACCTGATCGTGGTGCTGGTGCCCTTCCTGCTGTCCACGGCGGTGTTCTCTCGCCTGGCCGTGATCGACCTCAGCCTGCCGGCGCAAAGCTCGGGCGTGGCGCAGCTCAAGGTCAATGACCTGCAGCTCGAAGTCGTCATCCGGCCGGATGCGCTGGAGGTGGGCGACCGCATGGGCGGGCTCATCGAACGCATCCCCTTCAAGGACGCGGCGCCAGATGTGAAGGCACTGTCCCGCCTGGTGCAGCAGGTCAAGGCCAAGTACCCCGACAAGCAGGACGCCACGGTGCTGGCGCAACCCGACACCCCTTACGACACCCTGGTGCAGGTGATGGACGCCTTGCGCGCCGGTCACGTGGTGCAGGGCGGCAAGCTGGTGCGCGGCGAGCTTTTCCCCAACATTTCGATCGGCGATGCGCCGGTCGCCACACGCTGAATCGAGGGGCCATGCAGCTCACCCCCAGGCAACGACGCGCGGAGCGACGTTCGCGCCACGGCAATGCGGTCGACATGAACCTCGTGTCGCTCATCGACGTGTTCACCATCCTCATCTTCTTCCTGTTGTCCAACTCGGGCGGCGTCGAGACCCTGGCCAACCCGAAGTCGGTGCAGCTGCCGATGTCGGAGTCGCAGACAGCGCCGCGTGAAACCGTGGTGGTCATCGTCAACGCGACCGACATCGTGGTGGACGGCCACCTGGTCGCCAGCGTGGCCGATGTGATCAACAAGCCCGGTGACCTCATCGAGCCCTTGAAGGCCGAGCTGGACCTGCTGGCCAGCCGGGAGGTGATCCGCAAGGAAAACGCCTCTCAGGCCAGGCGGCTGACCATCATGGGCGACAAGGACATCCCCTATCGGCTGTTGCGCAAGATCATGGCCACCAGCGCCAGCGCCAACTTTGGCGACGTGTCGTTCGCCGTGCGGCAAAGGAGCGCCTCATGAGCGCCGCCTTGGTGACTTTCCGCACGCCGGTGCTGGCGTGGTCGGATTCGGCCGATGACGAGCGCCTGTTCAAGCGCGTCACGCGCACGGTGCTGGGCGTCACGGTGCTCTTGTGCCTCGTGCTGCTGCTGTGGCCGGCACCCAAGCCGGACCGGTCTCAGGCGCAGGCCCTGGCCGCGCCCATGGCCCGCTTGCTGCTGGAGCACACGCCCCCGCCGCCGCCGGTCAAGCCCAAAGCCCAGCCAGAGCCCGATGTGGACGCCAAGCCCGATGTGGCACCGCCGCCAGACAGCAAGCCTGAGCCGGTCAAGGCCAAGCCACGTGAAACCCGACCAGTGCCCGTGCCTGAAGCCCGTGTGCCCCAGGACAACAAGCCGGCAGGGGAGGTGGAAGCCGCGCGCCGCAAGGTGGCGGGCATGGGCTTGCTGGCCGCCAGGGACGAGATCGCCGAGGTGCGGGGCGCACCGGTGGCCGTGCAGCTCAAGACCGACATCAAGCAAGGCAGCGGCGTGGGCAGTGGCACGGGACCGGGCGTGGGGCCGGGGTCTGAGGCGGGCCTGCCTGCGCGTTCGGTGATCACGTCCAACGCGACGGGCGGCAGCGGTGGCATCAACACGGCCGCGCTGAGCCGCAACACGGGCGGCGGCGGGCTGGCGGGCCGCGCTACCACGCTGGTGGACGGCGCGGCCGGTGGGGGCGGTGGTGGTGGTGCCGGAGGTGGCGGCGTGAGCGGGCGTGGCGGCGCCGGAACGGGTGCGGCCGGCGGCGCCGGTGCAGCCCAACGCGGCGCTGCGGGCGGCGACGTCAAGCGCGGCAGCAGCGGCAAAGCCTCCCGATCGATCGAAGACATCAAGCTGGTCTTCGAGCGCAACAAGGGCGCCATCTACGCCATCTACAACCGTGCCCTGCGCGAAGACCCCACGCTGCAAGGCAAGGTGGTCGTCGAACTCAAGATCGCGCCCACGGGCGAGGTCATGTCCTGCCGCGTCGTGTCCAGCGAACTGCACACCCCCGAGCTGGAAGCCAAGTTGATGGCGCGCATCCGCCAGTTTGACTTCGGCGCCAAAGACGTGGACCAGATGGTGGTGACCTGGCCGGTGGACTTCCTGCCGTCCTGACGCCATCTTGAAGGGCGGTGCCGGCCCTGCCGCTCAGGCGGCGGGGCTGGCCCACACCGGCATCACTTCTTGATGCCCAGAACGGCCACGTGCGCCGCGGTCCGGTAGGGGTTGACCCCCGCCGGCTGGGTGTTGAAGAGGTGCATGTGGCACAGCTTGCTGATGCGCCTGTAGTCGTTGAACACCGAGTAGGAATAGGCCAGGCCATCGCCTTCGGAGATGGTGTAGCCCTTGCCTTTGGTCTTGACCCAGTTCGCCACGCCCCACAGGCCCAGCACGTTGACAACCTGTTTGAAGCTGCGGGCCAGGAAACTGCCCTGCCCAAAGTTGTTGGCGTCCGAGATGAAGACGCCCCGGGCGCCCACGCGCAGCATCTCGTTGACGGCGAGGTGGGGCTGGCGAATGTGGTGCAAAACGCCAAAGGCGCACACCAGGTCGAAGGCGCCGTCCTGTAAGGCCAAGCTGGTGGCATCGCCGTCCATCAGCTCCTGCGGTGTCAGGCCCTTTTGATGGCCGACTTCACGCAGCTCTTGCACCGGCTCGATCGACACCACCTTCAGGTCGGGGTGCCTTTCCTTGAGGTAGCGCGCCACACGGCCCGTCCCGGCGCCCACATCCAGCACGGACCGGATGTCGTAGAAATCGATGGCCGACTCCAGCAGCCGCAGCGCAAAGTAGTGCTCGTCCTTGTCGATCACATGCAGGTCTTCGTAGATGCCGGCGGTTTCCTTGTAATACGCGCGCTGCTTGAGCACCTCTTGGTCCTGCGGGGACGAAGCCATGGGTTGGTTCATTGTCGGGTCGATCGATGCGGGGTGGGGGTGAGGTGCTGGCCTAGCGCGGATTTTACGGGCCGCCCGCCCGCCCCCTTGGGCGCCGGTCAACCGCCAGCGCAGCGGCAGGTGCCAAGCCGATACACTGCAAGCCTCTTGCTTCAGCTGAGACCAAGCAACATGACCATCAAAACCATCGCCACCCTTGCCCTGGCTGTCGCGGCCGCCAGCGCCTTCGCCCAAACCGAAGGCAGCACCCAGAAGCTGCCGTCAGGCGTTGAAGTCACTCACATCAAAGTGGGCAAGGGCGCCAAGCCCACGGGCACCAGCGCGGTCAAGGTGCACTACGAAGGCAAGCTCGCCGACGGCACCGTGTTCGACAGCTCCTACAAGCGTGGTGAGCCCATCAGCTTCCCGCTCAACCGCGTCATCCCTTGCTGG
The DNA here is from genome assembly GCA_947371645.1 of Burkholderiales bacterium. The sequence continues at coordinate 9,693 of CANBQJ010000018.1, forward strand.
ACGCAGGGCGTTCAGACCATGGCAGTGGGCGGCAAGGCCAAGCTGCAATGCCCGTCCAAAACGGCTTACGGCCCCTCGGGCGCAGGCGGCGTGATCCCGCCCAACGCCGACCTGACCTTCACGGTCGAACTGCTGGCCATTGACAACTGAGCTCAGGTGAGCGGCAGGTCCTCGTCGCCTTCTGCCAGCACACGCTGAAGGCGGTCGAGGTCCAGCTCACCCTCCCACTTGGCCACCACCACGGTGGCCACGCTGTTGCCGATGAAGTTGGTCAGCGCGCGGGCTTCGGACATGAAGCGGTCCACGCCCAGGATCAAGGCCAGGCCTGCCACCGGCACGTCGGGCACCACAGCCAGCGTGGCGGCCAGGGTGATGAAGCCCGCGCCGGTCACGCCTGATGCCCCTTTGGACGTGAGCATGGCCACGCCCAGGATGCTGAGTTGCTGCCCCAGAGTCAAGTCGATGTTCAGGGCCTGGGCCACGAAGAGCGCGGCCATGGTCAGGTAGATGTTGGTGCCGTCCAGGTTGAAGGAGTAGCCGGCGGGCACCACCAGGCCCACGACCGATTTGGAGCAGCCCAGGTGCTCCAGCTTGGCCATCAGCGGCACCAGGGCCGATTCGGACGAAGACGTGCCCAGCACGGTCAGCAATTCGGCCTTGATGTAGGCGATGAAACGCAAGATGTTGAAGCCTGTTGCGGCGGCGATGGCGCCCAGGACCAGCAGCACAAACAGGCCGCAGGCCAGGTAAAAGCTGCCCATCAGCGCAGCCAGTGGCTTGAGCGCCGCCCAGCCGTACTTGCCCAGCGTGAAGGCCATGGCCCCACCCGCACCCAGCGGCGCCAGCTTCATGATGGCGTTCATCATCTTGAAGAAGATGTGTGAGCAGTCTTCGATGAAGCCATGCACCACGCGGCCCTTGTCGCCCAGGCCTTGCAGCGCGTAGCCAAACAGCAGGGCCAGCAGCAGCACCTGCAGCAGGTCTCCGGAGGCCGTGAAGGCATCGGTGAAGGTCTTGGGGATGATGTGCAAGACGAAGTCGGTGGTGCTTTGCTCACCGGCCTTCTTGGCGTAGCTGGACACGGCGGTCGCGTCCAGCGTGTGCGGGTCGGCGTTGAAGCCCTGACCTGGCTTGAGCACGTTGACCACCACCAGGCCAATGGCCAGGGCCACGGTGGACACCACCTCGAAGTAGATCAAGGCCTTGGCGCCCACGCGGCCCACCTTCTTCATGTCGCCGCCGTTGACGATGCCCAGCACCACCGTGCAGAAGATGATCGGGGCGATCAGCATCTTGACCAGCGCGATGAAGCCGTCGCCCAGGGGCTTGAGTTGCACGCCCAGCTTGGGGTCGGCAATGCCCAGGGCGCCACCGGCCACGATGGCCAGCACGACCCAGAAATACAGGTGAGAGGTGAGGCGCTTCATGGCAAGGCAATCCAGGCTGTCGAAGCCATGGAGCTTATCGGCGCAAGCGATCTTGTGCCGTGTGATCTTCCACATGCTTGCGCGGCAAGTCAGGGGTGCGTCACGTCAGCTCCACCCCCACGGCCGTGGCTTCGCCGCCGCCGATGCACAGGCAGGCCACCCCGCGCCGCAGGTCTCGCTGGCGCAGGGCGTGCAGCAGCGTCACCAGGATGCGGGCGCCCGTAGCACCAATGGGGTGCCCCAGGGCGCAGGCGCCACCTCGCACATTGACCTTGTCCGCAGGCAGGCCCAAGGCCCGCATGGCCAGCATCGGCACCAGGGCGAAGGCTTCGTTGATCTCGAACAGGTCAATGTCTGCCGCCTGCCAGCCCAACTGGCTCAGCAGCCGCTGCATGGCGCCGATGGGGGCCGTGACGAACTCGCCGGGCGGGCCGGCCCAGGTGCTGTGCCCCACCAGGCGTGCCAGGGGCTGCAGGCCCAGGCCTTGCGCGGTGCTGGCGCGGCACAGCAGCAAGGCTGCTGCGCCATCCGAGATGGACGCCGAGCTGGCGGCCGTGATGAGACCCCCCGGTGCAAAGGCCGCCTTCAGCTGGGCAACCTTGTCGGGCTGGCATTGCATGGGGGTTTCGTCTTGCTGCAAGGTCTTCACGCTTTGGCCCTGCACCACCTGTACGGGGCTGACCTCTTCGGTGAAGGCACCTTCTTTGACCGCAGCCTGCGCACGCGCCACTGAAGTGAGCGCGCAGCCGTCCATGTCGGCGCGGCTGATGCCATGTTGCCGCGCCATGCGCTCGGCGTGCACGCCCATGAGCTGGTGGTCATAGGCGTCCTGCAGGCCGTCGTGCAGCATGTGGTCCAGCAAGGTGATGGGCCCCATGCGATGGCCTTGTCGTGAACCCGGCATGAGGTGGGGCGAGCGGCTCATGCTTTCCATGCCGCCGGCCACCACCACCCGGGCCGAACCGGCGCGCAGCAAATCATGGCCCAGCATCACGGCTTTCATGCCCGAGCCACACATCTTGCTCAGCGTGGTGGCACCCGCTGCCGTGTGCCCGTTGGCGCCCAGCCACGCCTGGCGCGCTGGCGCCTGGCCCAGGCCCGCCATCAGGCAGCAGCCCATCAGGACCTCGTCCACCAAGGTGTCGGGCAGCTTGGCCGCAGCCAGTGCACCACCGATGGCGGCAGCGCCCAGCTGGGTGGCGCTCGTGCCGATGAACTGGCCCAGGAAGGCGCCGATGGGCGTGCGTTGGGCCGCCAGGATCACCACGGGGTCGTCGTGCATGGGGCGCCCTCCTCAACGGGCCGACAAGCGCAGCGCCCCGTCGATGCGGATGACTTCGCCATTGAGGTAGTCGTTGTCGATCAGGCAGCGCACGAGCTGGGCGTACTCATCGGGCCGGCCCAGGCGGGCAGGGTGGGGCACCGACTGCCCCAGGCTGTCTTGCACGTTTTGGGGCATGCCTTGCAGCATGGGCGTCTCAAACACCCCGGGCGCCACCGTCATGACGCGGATGCGGTGGGCGGCCAGTTCGCGGGCGGCGGGCAGCGTCAGGGCCACCAGCCCGCCCTTGGCGGCGGCATAGGCGACCTGGCCCACCTGGCCATCGTAGGCGGCCACCGAAGCCGTGTGCACGATCAGCCCGCGTGAAGCGGGCGCCAGCGCGCGCTCCGGGCTGGCCAGCATGGCGGGCACAGCCAGCCGCATCATGTTGAAGCTGCCGGTGAGGTTGACGGCCAGGCTGCGCTCGAAGGTGCTCAGGCGGTGCGGGCCTTGCTTGCCCAGCAGCTTCTCGCCAGGGGCGATGCCAGCGGCATTGACCAGCACGTCCAGCCTGCCGTGGTGGGCGACGGTGGCGTCAATGGCCCCCTGGGCACTGGCCTCATCGGTCACGTCCGTGAGGACGTGCTGAAAGTCCGGGGTGGTGTCGAAGGTGCCGGCAAGGGGGGGCTTCAAGTCGGCCACCATCACGCGCGCGCCGGCGGCCAGGGCCATGCGGGCCACGGCGGCGCCCAGGCCGGAACTGCCACCCGTGATCAGGATCACGCTGCCTGTCAATTGCATGGGGGCCTCCAATCGTGTGGGTTCGTGGGCTCCGCTGCAGTGTGAACCGGGCGGCCGCGGTTGAGACCCCCAGGCAAGCCCCATGGACAAGCCACACCATGGCGTTCAGCGTGCGGCAGTTCACGGGCCGGCACGCTCGGCGCATGCAGGCATACTCGGGCATGTCTGATGGCCCTCTGCACCCAAGCCAGGATGCGCCTTTGCGCATCATCGGGCTGGGTGCGTCGGCGGGCGGTCTGGAGGCACTGACCGATTTCCTGGCGGCTGTGCCTTCTGACCGCGGCTTGAGCCTCGTGGTGGTTCAGCACCTGTCGCCCTCGAAAAAGACCATGCTCGTGGAGTTGCTTCAGCGGGTCACGACCATGCCCGTGCACGAGGCCGCCGAGGGCATGGCGCTGGCAGGCAACACCGTCTACGTCATCCCACCGGATTTCGAGCTGCAGGTGCTCAAGGGGCAACTGCGTTTGCGCCACCCACAGCAGGCCCATGGCTTGCGCCTGCCCATCGACGTGCTGTTCAGTTCTCTGGCACAGGACCAGGGTGAGCGTGCCATCGGGGTGGTGCTCTCCGGCATGGGCAGCGATGGCAGCCTGGGCTTGCAGGACATCAAGAGCCAGGGGGGGCTGACCTTGGCACAACTGCCCGACACCGCCTTGTTTGCGGCCATGCCCACGAGCGCCATCGCGACAGGGTGTGTGGACATCGTGGCCCCGCCTGCGGACATGCCGGCGCGCATCCTCCAGATCACGGCGCACCGCATGGTCCCGGGCCTGACTGCAGACGGCTCCTCGGGTGCCGGCGCGGGCGCAGCGCCGTCCGCCCTCAGCAGGATCCTGGACATGCTGCGAGAGCACTGCCGACATGACTTGTCGCTCTACAAGACCAACACACTGGAACGCCGCATCGAGCGGCGGGTGGCGGTGCACAGTCTGCCTTCCATGGCGGACTACGCCAATTTCCTGAGCCACAACCCGAAGGAAATGGACCTGCTGTTCGCCGAGATGCTGATCGGGGTGACCGGCTTCTTCCGCGACCCGGACGTGTGGGCGGAGATCCAGGGGCAGGTGATGCCCGACCTGATGGCCAGGCACATCAACAGCCTGGATGGCCACACGCCATTGCGTGCCTGGGTCGTGGGCTGCTCCACGGGCGAAGAGGCCTACTCGCTGGCCATGGTCTTCAAGGAGGTGCGGGCGACGCGGCCCGATTTGCAGGCAGGGACCTTGCAGATCTTCGCGACCGACCTCAGCGCCGATGCCATCCTGGTGGCCCGCAGGGGGTTGTACCCGGCCAAGTCGCTGGAGGCCATGTCGCCTGAGCGGCAGGCACGTTTCTTCACGCCCCAACATGGCGGCATGCAGATCGACAAAGGGATACGGGACATGGTGCTGTTTGCCCAGCATGACGTGATCCTGGACCCGCCGTTCACCAAGCTCGACCTGCTGTCCTGCCGCAATGTACTGATCTACTTCAATGCCGAGTTGCAGCGGCGCCTGATGCCCCTGTTTCACTACAGCCTGCGCCCACAAGGGGTGCTGGTGCTGGGGGGCTCCGAGACCGTGGGCCGGGCCCAGTCGCTGTTCGTTCCCTTGATCCCCAAGTCGCGCGTTTACCAACGCAGCGAGCGGGCCTTGCATGCCGGCGCCGTGGACTTTCCAGTCAACCGCTATGCACCGCCACGCGCACATCCGCAGGAGCCTGCCTTGTCGACCCCTACCGAGTCTCATCCCATCAATTTGCAGGCCCTGGCCGACCAGGTGCTGCTGCAGACCTTTTCTCCGCCTGCTGTGCTGGTCAACGAGGCGGGCGACATCCTCTACATCAGTGGCCGCACCGGCAAGTACCTGGAGCCAGCCGCAGGCAAGGCCAACTGGAACATCCATGTCATGGCCCATCGCGCCATCCGCACCCAGTTGGCGGTGGCCATGCGCCAGGCCTTGCAAAGCACGCAGCCCGTTGAACTGCCCGGCCTCAAGATCGACGAGGCCCCTCACCACAGCCTGCACATCACGGTGCAGGCCGTGCGAGAACCCAAGGCCCTGGCCGGCATGCTGATGATCGTGTTCAAGGATGTGCTGGTGCCCCCTGGCACCCGCAGCCGCAAAGGGGCGTCTGCAGGAGCGATGGACACGGCTCTGGCGGCTGAACTGGAGCGCTCTCGTGAGGAGATTCAGGCGCTGAGGCTGGAGATGCAGGCGTCCAAAGACGCCTTGCAGATGGCCAATGAAGCCCTGCAGTCCATCAACGAAGAGCTGCAGTCGGCCAATGAAGAGCTGACCACGTCCAAGGAAGAGGCACAGTCCATGAACGAGGAACTGCAGACCATCAATGGCGAACTGCAAACCCGGCTCGACGACCTGGCGCTGGCGCAGAGCGACATGCAGAACCTGCTCAACAGCACCGACATCGCGACGCTCTTCCTGGACAACGACCTGAACGTGCGTCGCTTCACCGAGCAGGCCACGCGCATCTTCCACTTGAGAGACAGTGACATCGGCCGGCCGCTGACCGACCTGGCCAACACCTTGTCTTACCCGGACTTGTACGCCGATGCCAAGGAGACGCTGCGCACCTTGACGCCCTGCGAGAAGCAGGTGACCACTGCCGATGGGCACTGGTACGCGGTCCGGATCATGCCGTATCGCACCTTGACCAACATGATCCAGGGTGCCGTGCTCACCTTCGTCGACATCACGGGTGCCAAGGCGCTGGAGGCACGCTTGCGCAGCAGCTGAGTGCAGGGCTCAGTCTCTGTCTTGCCGGCCGTTGCGGTGCACGCACAAGGCGTACAGCCCCAGGCCACACAGCAGCAGGGCGGACGTGGACGGTTCAGGCACGACCGTGGACGGTGGCAGCCCGAGCCCGTTGTCGCCGATGTGGTCCAGTGGGCCGAAATGCCGCTCAGGGCAGGGGCTGGTGCCGCTCGCCACCAGTTGCGTCTGCACCGTGGCGATCTCGGTCACTTTGACATGGCCTGACTCGTCGTGCTGCGAGCCGGCTTGCGCCAGGTTGAAGCAAACGGTGCCGGCCAGCGCGACTGCGAGCAGCTTGTATGGGATGGGCATGTGAATCTCCATGAAGGTGAGGGATGAGGTGCATGTGCCGGGCTTGCCCCAGGCGCCATGCCAGGCCCATGGTCCATCGCCACCTGGGGGGTCGTCTGTTCGCTGCAGCACGCACCAGGCGCGCAGCACGCATCACGACGCCATGAGCGCCCAATCCGGGCCAGGCTCCAGCAGCAGGCGGTCGTACTCCTGCCTGACCACGGCATAGCACTCGCAGCTGCGCAGCAGCAAGGCGGCCCGGTCCAGCACGGTGATGTGGCCTCTGGCATAGCGGATCACACCGTCCCTTTGCAGCCCGATGGCAGCTTCCGTCACGCCCTCGCGGCGCACCCCCAGCATGTGGGCGATGAGCTCCTGCGTCATCACGATGTCGGTCCCGGGCAAGCGGTCGAGCAGCATCAGCAGCCAGCGGCACAGCTGCTTGCCAAGCACGTGGTGGCGGTTGCAGACCGCCGTCTGTGCCACCTGCGAGATCAGCGCCTGGGTATAGCGCAGCAGCAGGTGCGCCACGGCACCGGAGCGCTCGAACTCTGCCAGCACCTTGCGTGCGCTCAGGCGATAGCCCTGGCCACCGCACAAGACCACCGCGCGGTGGAGTGCGCTGCCGCCGCCCATGAACAAGGCCGTGCCCACGACGCCCTCCCTGCCCACGATGGACAACTCGGAAGACGAGCCATCTTCGGTCACGTACAGGTTGGAGACGACGGCTGTCGTCGGGAAGTAGACATGCTCCAGATTGCGCCCCGACTCGTACAACACCAGGCCCAATGGCATGTCCATGACCTCCAACTCTGCTTGCCACCGTTGCCACTCGGCCTCGGGGAGCAAGGCAATCAGGCCGTTCATTCTGGCGTCTGGAGCGAAAGGCATTTCGCCCCTTTGCGTGGTTGGTGTGCCTGAGAGAACAAGGTGAAGTCAGGTTGCCACCAGTGTAGGCCCCCCATTCGGGTTGCCTTGTGCGCCAGCGCACAGACGGATCGTTTCCGCGGGTCATTCGCGTCCTTGCGCGATCCAGGCTGGCGCCCATCGGTGCGTCAACGCACAGAAATCTTTCGCCGCATTCCGCAGACTTGCAGCCTGGCACGGGGCCAAGGCAAGGCAGTCATCACTTGACGGAGCGCAACATGGGTGCAGACCTCATCAGGCAGAACCTGAAGAAACTCATCGATCAAACCAGGGATCACTGGCATGATCTGATCGAAAGCGATGAAGTCGATGTGGCTTCAGCAGGCGGCGCCTTCTCCAGCCACGGCGCCAGGCGGCAACGTGCCGTGGCCGATGCGGCCGAGGTGCGAGAGACCAGGGTCAGCAGCAGGCTGCTGCGCAAAGCGCAGATTCAACGTCAGTCATCTCGCCGGAGTTGATGCGCCCGCAAGGTGCGAACAGCCCGACAGCAGTACACAAAGGTTCCCATGGCAGTGCACATCCAAGAGCTAGATCAACAAGTCAAGCTGCGCATGCGTGCACACGCTCGGCTCACCGGTCAGGGCGTGCAGGAGGATGTGGCAAGCGGGGGCGCGGCGGCCCTGGGTGTGCTGCTGGACCTGGCCGCTTCACCAGACACGGCTGCCGACGCGCTGGCGGTGCTGCATGAGTTGCAGGTCCACCAGGTGGAACTGGAGATGCAGTCTGAAGAGTTGAGATCGGCCCTGGCCGATCAGGAGACCGCACTGGCCCGGCAGGTGCAGCTCTATGACAGTGCCCCGGTCGCCCAGTTCACCGTGGATGCGCAGATGCGCCTGATGGAGGTGAACCTGACCGGCGCGCAACTGCTGGCCACCGACCGCGAGGCCTTGTTCGGTCAGCGGCTGGATGGCTTCCTGACCGAAGCCAGCGCCAGCGACCTGCGGCTGCTGTTGTCGACGGCATCTCAGGGCGCCGGCATCAAGTCGGGTGAGTTGCGGCTGAACACCGGTGTGGAGGCACACCGGTTGTGCCATGCGGCCATCAACGTCGACCCCCAAGAGGGGCGCTTCATCGTGGTGCTCATGGCGCGGTGACCCGCCTGGGTGCCGGCCAAACCGGGGCAGCGCCCGCCGCTGCCTTGCTTGGCGTTCTGTTCATGGCCTGTCAGGCCTGGGCCCAGGCACCACCGGACTTCAAGGCTTGCCTGGGCCTGGCCCAGGCCGAAGAGCGTCTGGCCTGTTATGACCACCACGCAGGCCAACAGGCCATGGTGGCGCTGCCCGCGCCGGCGGTGCCCCAGGCCACAGGCGCTGCCGGGGCTGAAGGCGCATCGTTCCTGGCGCGCTACTGGGAGCTGGGCGCCGACGACAAGCGCGGCACCTTCAACTACACCGCTTACCGCCCCAACTTTTTCTTGCCCCTGCGGGTGATGCGGTCGCTGAACCACGAGCCCAACAGCCCCACGCGTGGGCCGGCGCTGAACCTGCCGCATTACCAGCGCGGTGAGACCAAGCTGCAACTGTCCATGCGCACCAAGGTGATGGAGGGCCTCTTGCTGCCCCAAGCAGACTTGTGGGTGGCCTACACGCAGCAGTCCATGTGGCAGCTCTGGAATCAGGCGGCTTCAGCGCCGTTTCGCAACAGCGATTTCCAGCCCGAGTTGATCTACGTCGTGCCCGTGCCGGCGGCCTTGCAGGCCTGGCCCCTGGCCTGGCGCTGGCGCTTGGCCCAGCTGGGGCTTGTCCACCAGTCCAATGGGCAATCGGGTGCCTTGTCGCGCAGCTGGAACCGCGTGTATGCCGCCGTCGGGCTGGAGCAAGGCGACGTGACCGCCAACCTGCGCCTGGAGCAGCGCACGGACCCAGGCAGCAGCCACGGCGACGACAACCCGGACATCGTGAGCCACCTGGGCAGGCTGGAGGCGCAGTTGAACTGGTCGCCGGGACGCGCCACGTCGTCGCTCTTGTGGCGGCCAGCCCTGAGAGGCCGAGGGTCTGTGCAGCTGGACTGGACCTACCCCGTGTCCAAAGAGCGGCCGGACGGCCTGCGCTGGTACGGGCAGGTGTTCAATGGCTTTGGCGAGACCATGCTGGACTACAACTTCAGGCAGACCAGCGTGGGCTTGGGGCTGACGCTGTTCAAGTTCTGAAGGGCCCTCCCGGCGGACCCACGCCAGGTGGTGCGCTGGCGCACAGACCAGGGACTGGTCACCGGGCATACAGGGCAGGCATCAATACCGGTGTCAAACGAGGAAGCATCATGGACAAGGCAGAACTGCCCTTTTACGTGTTCAACACCCACATCGAATCCGAAGAGGCCATCCAGGCCTTGAACCGGTCTGGCTTCGATGTCAAGAAGCTCTCGCTGGTCGGCAAGGGATACCACAGTGAAGAGCACCCCATTGGCTTTTACTCGACCGGCGACAAGATCAAGTCCTGGGGCGGCATGGGGGCGTTCTGGGGCGGCATCTGGGGCATGTTGCTGGCCCCGGCTGTCTTCCTGATCCCTGGGGTGGGTGTGGTCGCCATGGCTGGCCCCTTTGTGGCCGCCCTGGTGGGCGCGCTGGAGGGAGCGGTCGTGGTGGGCGGTGTCTCTGCGCTGGGCGCAGCCTTGACACGCATGGGCGTGCCCGACAACCAGGTCATCAAGTACGAGACGGCACTGAAAGCCGACAAGTACGTCCTGATGGTGCACGGCGATGCCGAGGATGCCGCCAAGGTCAGGGACGTCTTGCTCAACACCTCGGTCTGGAAGTCGGCATAGCGGCACGGGGCCATCTGGTGTTCATTGGATCAGGCCCTTTTTCATCGCGTAGTAGGTGAGCTCGCTGTTGGATGCCAGCCTCATCTTTTCCATCACACGCGTGCGGTAGGTGCTGACCGTCTTGATGCTCAGCGACATGCCGTCCGCCATGTGGCCCACGGTCTCACCTTGAGCCAGGCGCAGGAAGACCTGGAACTCCCGATCTGAAAGGCCTTCATGCAAGGAAGCACACCGGTCGTCCGACAAGCTGTCGGCCAGCTGCTCGGCCACGCGCGCCGAGATGTACCGCCGGCCTCTGGCCAGCGTCCGTATGGCCAGGATGATCTCTTCCGGGTCGCAGGCCTTGTTCAGGTAGCCACTGGCGCCCTGGCGCAGCAAGGCCGTGGCGTAGTGTTCTTCCGGAAAGCCACTGAGGATCAGCACGGGCAGTTGCGGGTGGCGTGCCGTGATGGCGGCCAGCGCATCGACGCCATTGTGTTCGGCCATCGCGATGTCCAGGATGAGCACGTCAACGCCGACATGGCGCAACACTTCTTGGGCGTCCCGGCCGTTGGCCGCCTCTGCAACCACCAGGAAGTCAGCCTGGTCGGCGAAGAAGCGGCACAGCCCCGTGCGGACGATGGCGTGGTCATCAACGATGGCAATGCGGATCATGGTGTGCCGATGAAAAGAGGTGTGTCATGAGGCCGCTGTCCCAGGTCTTGAGACGCAGCAAGGCCGGCCTTGCCAGGTGGCTGCTCAGTCTGAGCGCCCTGGGCTTGCTGGGTGTGGCCATCACGGGCGCGGCGCAAGGCAAGGCGCCAGCGCAGCACCTGTGGTGGGTGGCTGCCCTGTTGTCGCTGCTCAATCTTCTGGGCTGGCTTGTGATGCCACCGTCTGCGGGCGCTGCCGCCCGGCGCCAGTTGGCAGAGCTCAAGGCCCTGACGCAGCACCTGCAGGCCGAAGGCGAGGCAGAACGCAGCCGCCTCGCGTGCGACCTGCACGATGAACTGGGGGCACTGCTCACCTCGGCCAGGCTGGATGTTGCGCGCATCAAGCCCAGGCTGGCCGTGGCCTTGCCGGACATGATGGACGGTGTGTTGCGCATCCAGCGCACACTGGACGAACTCATGGCCATCAAGCGCAGGGTGACCGAGGCGCTCTGGCCATCTGCCTTGGTGAACCTGGGTCTGGCACCTTCGCTGGACATCCTGATCTCGAACCTGGTGGAGACCACGGGCATCAACGTGAATTGGGAGCGCGTGCCCGTTCAACTGAGTGCCAGTGCCCAACTGGCTGTGTACAGGCTGGTTCAGGAGGGGACGACGAACATCGTCAAGCACGCCGATGCCACAGCGGTGTGGATCAAGATGGAAGCTGCGCATGGCGTGGTGACCGTGTCCATTGCGGACAATGGTGTTGGCTTTGAGGTGGGCCGATCTCCAGCTCAGGCATGCGGCCTCATCGGCATGCGTGTTCGAATCGAGTCTGAAGGCGGTGTGATGACCTTGCAGTCTGTGCCTGGCCAAGGCACCCACATCCAGGCTCAGTTGCCGGAAGTAGAAGCGGCATCCTGGTCAGGGCGGAAGAAGGCGTAGCCTGTCTGCTCTCTCTTGGCGTGGTACATGGCCAGGTCGGCCCTGTGCAGCAAGTCGGCTGCGCTCAGCCCCGCCTCGGTGTACGTGGCCAGGCCGATGCTGGGCCGCACATTGAAGACAAAGTCACCGATCTTGACCGTGGCCGAGATGGCGTCAAACAGCTTGCACGCCAGCTGGCCCAGGCGTTGCGGGTCGGGCACGTTCATCAGCAGGCAGGTGAACTCATCGCCACCCCATCGGCTCACCAGGTCATCGGCGCGCAGCGCACGGGTCAGGCGGGTTGCGGTGATGCTGAGCAACTCGTCGCCAGCGCAATGACCGTGCTGGTCATTCACGGCCTTGAAGTCGTCCAGGTCGATGAAGAACACGGCGATGCCCGACGCGGTGGGCCGGGCGTGGGCAAGCACCTGCTGCAGCCGCTGGATGAAGTGATCCTTGTTGGCCAGAGAGGTCAGGCCATCGTGTGTGGCCAGGTGGCGGGCGCGGCGCTCACCGGCCTGGCTGCCCAGCAGTTCTGCGCGGGATTGGGCCAGTGCCGTGTGCGCATCAAAGACGTCCAGCTCCAGCTGCCAGCGCCTGCTGCGCTCCTGAACCAGGTCGGGTTGCAGGGCCTCCATGGTGTGCACGCAATCGCCGATGAGCTGGCTGATCTGGCCGGGCATGGGCTTGCCGCGGGAGATCGCGTCGGTGACCGAAGCTTTGAGCTTGTCACTGACCTGGTTCAAGAGGCTCACCCAATCGCGTTCGGCCTTGAAGGGCCAACCCTTCAAGGGTGGTGGCAGGCCGGATTGCAGGGCCCATGCAGACGACTTCTGGGGCAACATGGCCGACCTGCCATGGCCTGCTGCACCCGGGGATGTTTCCCCATTGGTTTCATCTGGGTTGTGCATGCGCGCTCACTTTCTCACAGTCGACCGGTCAGCAGCAAGATCAGGAGCACCAGGACGATCAGCCCCAGGCCGCCACTGGGCGCATACCCCCAGCCTCGGCTGTGTGGCCAGGCGGGTACAGCGCCTATCAGCATCAGGACCAGCAAGATCAACAAGATGGTGCCCAGCGTCATGTGTTTCTCCTGAACCCAGGGCAGGTGAGCCAACTGGTGTGATCACCAGTCTGATCGGCCGCATCCGGCCTGGCTGTCTGCTAGCGCACATTGACCAACGGGCAGCTTTGTGTGCGGGCGGGGCCGGTCGTCAGCGTGTCACCGTACAACGGCCATCAAGCCGGGCAGCAGGCGGTCATATTCCTTTTTGACCACCGCATAGCATTCGCATGTCCGTGCTTCCAGCGCAGGGCGGTCCAGCACGATGATGCGTCCGCGCTTGTACTGGATCACGCCCTGGCTCTGCAACTTGCTTGCCGCAGCGGTGACGCCCTCACGGCGCACCCCCAGCATGTTGGCGATCAGCTCCTGGGTCATCACCAACTCATTGCCGCGCAGGCGGTCCAGGCTCAGCAACAACCACCGACAGAGTTGCTTTTCCAGGGGGTGGTGTCGATTGCAGACGGCCGTTTGCGCCATTTGCGTGATCAGGGCCTGGGTGTAGCGCAAGAGCAGGTGCATCACCGCCCCGTGTTGGCCGAAGCTGGACTTGATGTCCCGCGAAGGCAGGCGATAGCCTTGCCCTGCGCTTTGTACCACGGCCCTGCTGGGGGTGGAATCTCCGCCCATGAACAAGGACACCCCCACCACACCTTCAAAACCCACGACAGCGATCTCTGCCGACGCGCCGTCTTCCATCACATACAGCAGGGACACGATGGACGTGGTGGGGAAGTAGACGTGTCTCAACTGGGCGCCCGATTCACACAGCACCTGGCCCAGCGGCATTTCCACCAGTTCAAGCTGAGGCAGCAGGGCCTGGAGCAGTGCAGACGGCAGTGCAGCCAGCAATTTGTTCAAGCATGGGCCTTGGCCGTCCTGCATTCGCTAACCCTTGGTTTGACTGCACATGAAGAAATCGTCCGGACTGTAGACAAGCCAGTGCCGGGTGTATGTGCGACGTCGCACAGACCATGCCTGCCTGGCTACGTAACTTGCACTTCCATCTTGGTGGCATTCAGATCCAGAGGCGCGGCATGAATCTATTTTCTTTTGAACACAGCAAAACCGCTTACCTGGCCGATTTCTGGCTGTATGGGGCATGCACCCTCGTCTTGATGAGCTACCTGGCCTGGTCTGTCCCGCAGCCCATGCGGTGGGCCGTGGTGCTGTGTGTGGGCGCTGGCGTGGTGATCTGGTCAGGGATGGAGTATGTGCTCCATCGCTTCGTGCTGCATGAATTCCCGGTGCTTCGGATGTGGCATCAGTCCCATCATGCAAGGCCCCGGGCACTGATCTGCACCCCGACCTTCCTCAGTGCCACGCTCATCGGGTCGCTGGTGTTCTTGCCGCTGTACCTGATCCTGGACCGGTGGTTCGCGATGGGCATCACCCTGGGCGTCTTGCTGGGCTACCTGGGCTATGCCCTCACACACCACGCCATCCACCATTGGCGTGCGGACAACAGCTGGCTGGAAGACCGCAGGCACTGGCATGCGATGCATCACCGGGCCAACAGCCGGGCGGCTTGCTTTGGCGTGACCAGCACGATCTGGGACCGGGTCTTTCGCAGCGACTAGGAGGCGCAGCGCACAGACGCTGTGCAGGCATGTCTTTACAACGGGCTGATCAACCCGAAGGAACAACATGAACTCCAAATCACCAATGCATGCGATCGCTCTGGGCGTGCTGAGCCTGCTCGGCGCCAGCGCGTTCGCCCAGGGCCAATCGACCGAAGGTCAGTCCTACTACTACGGCGGTGTGTCTGCAGGGCAGGCCACGACCAACATGGAGGAGGGGCGCATCACCGAAACGCAGACCCGGCCGAGTGTTGGCGTCACGACCATCCACAAGGATGAGCGGGACACCTCCTACAAGGCCTTTGGCGGCTACCAGTTCAACCGCTTCTTCGCTTTGGAGGGTGGCTACTTCCATCTGGGCAATCCGAAGTTTCTGGCCGACACTTCGCCCGCGGGCACCTTCCACGGTCAGGTGCGGGTGCAGGGCGCGAACCTGGACATGCTGGGCTTCCTGCCTGTGACCGACGGGTTGTCGGTCCTGGGTCGGGTGGGCGCGCAGTATGCCAAGACCAGTGACCAGTTTGAAGGTACCGGTGCAGCCGTGCCCATCGACAGGGCGCCGAGCAAACGGCAGATGAACATCAAGGCTGGCGCCGGCCTGCAATACGAGTTCATGCCGTCGCTGCTCGGCCGTGTGGAGTTCGAGCGCTATCGGGTCAGCGATGCGGTGGGCAACCACAATGGCGTGAACGTGGCGTCCTTGAGCCTGGTCGTGCCGTTCGGGCGTTCACCTGCACCCAGCCCGCACGTGTCGATGGCACCACCGCCCGAGCCGGCACCCATGCTGGCGCAAGCGCCGGTGATCGAGCCCTTCCAGCCGCCCGCTGCGGGCATCGCGCCCCCCATGGTGGTGGCAGTGGCCCCGCCGGAACGCAAGCGGGTGTCGTTCTCCGCCGAGTCGCTGTTCGGCTTTGACCGTTCTGACGTCCGGCCTGAAGGCAAGCTCGCGCTGGACAGCTTTGTTCGCGAACTGGAAGGCACACAGTTCGACACGATCACGGTGGAGGGTCACACCGATCGCCTGGGCACGGTCGAATACAACCAGCGCCTGTCAGAAGAACGCGCACAAGCCGTCAAGGACTACCTGGTGGGCACCGGCAAGGTGGACGCCAGCAAAATCGTGGCCAAGGGTGTCAGCGAATCCGACCCAACCACGCAGTCCGCGGACTGCAAGGGCAAGAAGGAAACCGCCAAGTTGATCGATTGTCTGCAAGCTGACCGCCGCGTCGAAATCGAGGTGGCCGGCACCCGGGTGAACTGAACACCATCAGGCGCAAGCCAAGCGGGTCTTTTGCCGGGCCGCCCCATGGTCTCCATCGGGCGGCCCGCTCACGTTCACGTCTAGCGCTGTGAGACCGGGTCACCCTCGGCCGACAGGACGATCTCGACGCGGCGGTTGAGCTGGCGGCCCGCCGATTGGCTGTTGTCGGAGATGGGGCTGGCTTCGCCCAGGCCCTTGGTCTGCAGGCGCGACGGCGCAACGCCCATCTTGACCAGCGCAGACTTGACGGCGTCTGCACGCAAGGTGGACAAGCGCTGGTTGTGTGCTTCGCTGCCGGTGCTGTCGGTGTGCCCCTCGATCACCGCCGTGCGCTGCAGGTTCTGCTGCAACAACTCCGCCAGCTTGCCGACCTGGCCCATGCCGCCCGCCTTCAGTTTGGCCTGGTCGGTGTCAAACAGCACGTCTTCGAAGGTGATCACCAGGCCCCTGGCGGTCTTCTGGGCCTTGAGGTCCAGCAGCTGGGCTTCCAGCAACTGGCTGTGCGCCTGCGCATCGGCACTGAGCTGTTGTGACTGAGCCGCTTCTTGTTGGGCCACGACCGTTTGCGCTTGAGATGTGGCGCTCATGCGTTGGGCGCTTTCGGCCTCCTGGGTGCGTGCGTCCAGTCGCAGCTGGTTGCGCGTGCCTCTGGCGTCGGCCACCTGGGCCTCGGCGTTGCGCTGCTGCGCGGCCTCCTGCGCGATCGCCACCCTTTGCCTGGCCAGATAGGCCAGGTGGTTCACGTTGGTGGTGGAGTCGGCGTGGCGCCACGCGTCTGTGGCCTGCTGCAAGGCGTCTTCGGCCTGCTTGAGTTCGAGTGGCGCAAGCTGGCCGGCCTTCGGGTCCGTCTGCGCCGCGTGGAAGTCGTCAGTGGCCTGGTCCAGCGCGAGGTTGCGTGGCGGCATGCCGCCACAGCCAGCAGTGACCAGAAGCGCCAGGGCGGCCGTGGGGATCAATCGTTGCTTGTTCATGTCCATTCCTTTGGGTTGGTGGGTGGCCAGGGAGGGCTTCACTTGGCCTTGCGATCGAGCTCTTCACGCAGGACGCGGCTGTCCGCGCTCACCGCGTCGGCGGCCTTTCGGGCTTGCTTGGACTGGGCTTTGGCTTCGGCCAGTTGCGCATCGACCTGTGCCTCTCCGGCCAGGATCCGGGCCTCATCGTTCTTGTTGGCGGCCATGGCGACTGTGGCGCGGTCCAGCTTGTCTCTCGCCATGGTCATCTCCACTGGCGCGGACTCATTGCCTCCTGCGCTGGCGGCATGTGCCACCGAGTCGGTCGCCAAGGCCAGCAAGACGGTGGGGCGTGGGGTGCTTGCGCATGCTGCCGTCAGCAAGGTGATGCCCAAGAGCAAAGGCCACAGCGGGCCCTTGATGGAAGGTGTGGTCATGTGTTGCTCCGTGTTGAGGGTCCAAACACCGTGCACCGCACCACGCCGGATGTCGGTGCGTTGTCGAACACACCAGGGCGGTCGCGGCCAAGTCCTACAGGCGGTCGCGTCGCTCACCGATGGCGCACTCAGGCCTGCCACAGGACCATGGGGGCTTCATCTACCCATCGGGGCACAACATGAACTGGGATCGCATTGAGGGCAACTGGAAGCAGATCAAGGGGCTGGCCAAGGAGAAGTGGGGCAAGCTCACCGACGACGATGTCGATGTGGTCGCAGGCCGCAGGGACCAGCTGGCCGGCAAGATCCAGGAGCGCTATGGCCTGGCCAAGGCCGATGCAGAAAAGCAGGTCGCCGAATGGCAGCGCACGGCCACCGACCAGTGGTTTGCGCCCAGCGACAAGACGAAGGTTTGAGGCCCGCCGGGCGTTTGTCCCGCGCGGTGCCACCCGGCAATGACTTGCCATCGGCTACATCTTTCTGGAGCAATACCATGCATCACATGCATACCCTGGCCTCTGTCCACGAGCGCACATCCCCTCTGACCACCGGGCCCCGCTTGTTGTGGGCCCGGCTGCGCAGCAGCATGCGCAGCGTGTTGCTGGTCTCGGCGGCGCTGTTCGTGATGGCGGCTTTCAACAAGGCGGACGCGGCCACGGCCGATGACCTGAACAAGGATGCCGCCCAGGCCCTGCAAACCTTGTACAAGACCAACCCACTGGCAGAGAGCATGGGCAAGAAGGCCAAGGCGGTCCTGGTCTTCCCCAAGATCGTCAAGGCGGGCCTGGTCTTTGGCGGCAGCTATGGCGAAGGCCTGATGATGAAGGGCGCCGTCGTGGATGGCTACTACAACTCGGTGTCGGCATCGTGGGGCTGGCAGGCAGGCGCAGAGTCTTACGGCTATGTGGTCTTCCTCATGAGCGACAAGGCTGTGCATTACCTCAACGAGTCCAAGGGCTGGGAGATCGGCATCGGGCCCAACGTCGTGGTGGTGAATGAAGGCGTGGCCAAGAACCTGTCGTCGTCCACCTTGAAGGACGATGCCTATGCCTTCATCTTCGATCAGCAAGGGCTGATGGCCAGCCTGAGCATCGAAGGCACGAAGATCAGCCGCATCAAGCGCTGATGCCTTGGGCCCGGCACGTCACAGCGCCGGGAAGGCTTCCGGCACGGTCTGGATGTCGCCGCAGTGCAGGGCGCGGTAGCCGGGCAGGGTGTTGACGGCCGCCTGGAACGCCGCACTGCGCAGGACGCCCAGCACCTGCTGCAGGCCGGGCCGAGCCAGGTCTGCTTCTCGGCAGACCAGAAAGTAGCGCTCGGTGGCCAGGGGGATGAAGTCCAGGCCGAAGCGCCGCGCTGGTGGCTCCACGCCCAGTCCGGCGTCGGCCATGCCACTGGCCACATAGGCGGCGACGGCAGCGTGGGTGTACTCGTTGAGGTCAAAGCCGTGGACGGTGTGGGTGGCGATGCCGGTCTGGCGAAGCATGCACTCCAGCAAGAAGCGGGTGCCTGAACTGGCCTGCCGGTTGACGAAGCGCACCCCGGGACGCTGCAGGTCTGCCAGCCTGGTGATGTTCAGGGGGTTGCCCGCGGCCACCAGCAGGCCCTGGCGGCGCTGGGTGATGTGCACGATCCGGCTGCCCTCGTCCAGCCACCGGGCATAGTGAGCAAAGGCTTCTGCTTCGAAGTCGCCCAGGGGCACATGAAAGCCGGCCAGCTCACAGTGGCCGGCGTGCCAGGAGGCCACGGCTTCCTGGCTGCCCATGTACTTGTGCTCGACCTGTTCGCCTTGCGCGCCCAGTGTCTTGAGCAAGGTTTCCACCGCAAAGCCATGGCTGGCGAACAGCCGGATCACGTCATGGCTGACGGACACCACCCGCTCGATTTCCGCTTCCAGCTCAGACGCCAGCGATTCGAGCAGGTTGCCCAGGCGCGCCTGGATGCGGTGCCCAGCCCAGACCAGCTTGTCCGCCAGCGGCGTGAGGGTAGAGCCTTTGCCTCGTGACATGGCGAGCAGCGGGTAGCCCAGTTGCGCCTCACCGGATCGGACCAGGCTCCAGGCGTGGCGGTATGAGGCGCCACTTTGCTGACAGGCTTTGGACAGGCTGCCATGGGCCTGGACCTGGGCGAGCAGCTCCAGCAGGCGAGGGGGCACGTCTTTGCCCAGCCGGTCGCTGACCGTCCAGACAGGCTTGATGTGGACCTTGTGCATGCTGGCTGCCCTTCTTTATATGCTGTATAGAGCATATTTGAATGCGCTTCTTGAGGCCAGGTCAGGTGGGTAACCACAGATGGCTTTTCCTGCTGCGACCCCCTAGATTGAGGGGGTGTGTCGTCAAGGCATAAGATTGCGCGGCACCGGGTTTCGATCCATCCTCCAGGAGACCCCATGACTGCACCCAGCTTGAACACCCCTGTCGCCACCGCACCCGGTGGCGGCGTCGGCCTCCTGGACAAGGAGCGCATCATCGCCGGCCCCGGCTTCAACCGCTGGCTGGTGCCACCTGCCGCCCTGGCCATCCACCTGTGCATCGGCATGGCCTATGGCTTTTCGGTGTTCTGGCTGCCGCTGTCCAAGGCCTTGGGGTTGAAGGATCCGATCAAGTGCGGCCCCGAGATCGGCTTCTTCCAGGAGCTCTTCACCACCAGTTGCGACTGGAAGGTCTCTACCCTGGGCTGGATGTACACGCTGTTTTTTGTGTTGCTGGGCAGCTCGGCCGCACTGTGGGGCGGCTGGCTGGAGCGCGTTGGCCCCCGCAAGGCGGGCGTGGTCAGTGCCGCATGCTGGTGTGGGGGCATGTTGATCTCGGCGCTGGGCGTGCAGACCCACCAGTTCTGGCTGATGTTGCTGGGCTCTGGCGTGATCGGGGGCATCGGGCTGGGCCTGGGCTACATCTCGCCGGTGAGCACGCTGATCAAGTGGTTCCCTGACCGCCGAGGCATGGCCACAGGCATGGCCATCATGGGCTTTGGCGGGGGTGCCATGATCGGCTCGCCCCTGGCCACCGAACTGATGAAGCGCTTTTCCGCAGACGGCAGCATTGGCGTGGCCCCCACCTTCGTGGTCATGGCCTTGGTGTACTTCGTGTTCATGATGGCTGGCGCGTTGGGTTACCGCGTGCCCGCTTCCAACTGGAAGCCCGCGGGCTGGACACCGCCAGTCGAGCAAACCGGCAACACCATGATCACCAAAGGCCACGTGCACGTGAGCAAGGTCTGGGGCATCCCCCAGTTCTGGCTGGTGTGGATGGTGCTCTGCATGAACGTGTCCGCTGGCATTGGTGTGATCGGCATGGCCAGCCCCATGCTGCAAGAAGTGTTTGGCGGCAGCCTGATTGGCGTGCAGGCCAGGTTCGGCCAGCTCGACAAATCCCAACTCACGGCCATTGCCGGTGTGGCGGCAGGCTTCACGGCGCTGTTGAGCCTGTTCAACATCGGCGGGCGCTTCTTCTGGGCCAGCCTGTCGGACAAGCTGGGCCGCAAGCTCACCTACGTGGTCTTCTTCGTGCTGGGTGGCCTGATGTACGCCAGCGTGCCAGCCAGTGCCATGGGTGGCAACAAGCTGTTTTTTGTGGGCGCCTTCTGCGTGATCCTGAGCATGTATGGCGGCGGCTTTGCCACCGTGCCGGCCTACCTGGCCGACCTGTTCGGCACGCAGATGGTGGGCGCCATCCACGGGCGCCTGCTCACCGCATGGGCCACGGCGGGCATCCTGGGGCCGGTGGTGGTGAACTACATGCGGGACTACCAGATCGGGCTGGGCATCCCGCGTGAGCAGGTCTACAACCAGACCATGTTCATCCTGGTGGGCATGCTGGCCGTGGGCCTGGTGTGCAACCTCCTGGTGCGCCCGGTCGACCCCAAGTACTTCATGAGCGATGCCGAGCTGGCCGAAGAAAAGCGCCTGGCCCATGAGCGGGTGTCGGCGTCCCAGACGGGTGCGGCGCTGCAAGCCGGCGCGCAGGCCAGCAGCCCGCTGGTGGTGGCCCTGGCCTGGGCGGCAGTGGGCATCCCGCTGGCCTGGGGCATTTACCGCACGGCCCTGAGCGTGGCCAAATTTTTCAACTGAGCGTCAACACGACGTCATCCTGAGCACACAAGGTGATCGCCATGGACCAGACCCCGTCAAGTCGCAGCACCGCCGTGGTGGCGCGTGCCATCGAGGCCCACCGACACGAGCCCGGCGGCCTGCTGCCTCTGCTGCACGCCGTGCAGGATGCGGTGGGGCACATCCCCGCCGAAGCGGTACCCGCCATCGCCCAGGCCATGAACCTGTCTCGCGCCGAGGTGCATGGCGTCGTCACCTTCTATCACCACTTCCGCAGCCAGCCGCCTGGCCGCCATGTGGTGCAGGTGTGCCAGGCCGAAGCCTGCCAGGCCTGCGGTGGCGAGGCCTTGATGCGCGCGGCCGAGCGGGCCCTGGGCTGCGCCGTGCACGAGACCCGCGCCGATGGCCAGGTGACGCTGGAGCCGGTGTACTGCCTGGGCCTGTGCGCGTCCTCGCCTGCCATCCAGAT
>CANBQJ010000019.1 GCA_947371645.1 Burkholderiales bacterium
ATCGCCAGTTCGCCGATTTCCTGGGCTGCTTCCTGGCTACGTTCAGCCAGCTTTCTGACCTCATCGGCCACCACCGCAAAGCCCTTGCCATGCTCGCCTGCTCGGGCGGCTTCGATCGCGGCATTGAGCGCCAGCAGATTGGTCTGGTAACCACTGCCCGAGCGGGTCATTCGTCGTTCAAGCCTAGGTAACCTACTTCCAGCCTTGACCAGACATTGCTCGCGACTCAATGACGCATGCTGTGCGGAGTTCAGTTTTAAATGCAATGAACCGGCAAGAGTTCAGAGTTAAGTGAGTGTCCCATTCGAAAGTGCGTGATCATGTCGCACGCAACTTGTTGATCTATCAGCACTCAAGGTTCAGCACTGAGGGAGAACCGACACGGATTGCACGGCCCCGGCGGCGTGGGCGATGGCCCATGATTTGCCTGTCTAATCCGCTGTCCAGCCACGCGAACCCACACGACCATGTCGCACCCATTGCCGCTCACCGCACGGTTTGTGCTGCTTGCAGCTTGCCTGGGCTGTGCCCAGCTGGCCCATGCCCAGGCAGAAGACCACACTGGCGATCATCCTTTCAAGTTCACCGCCGGCCTCTACGACTACGGCAGTGACCAGGGCAAGGACCTGAACCTGAGGTGGTCGCAAGCCGACACCCATGCCTGGGTGGGGCACTACGAAGACCGTGACTTTGGCAAGCAGGAGCGTGCCGGTGCAGACACCAGTTGGGCCGCCAACGACTGGCTGTCGCTGCAGCCCTCGCTGCAAGCCGCCACGGGTGGATTCTGGGGCGGCAGCCTCAATGCGCAGGCTGGCCACGACGACTTCGTCCTGGTGGGCTGGGGGCGCACCAACCTGCGACCCTATTTCAACCTCAACTTCGACCCCAACGACGCCATCACGCTGGGCGCGGGCCACGCGTTCGAGAACGGCCAGAACTGGAGCGTGAGCATCATCCGCGACGACCGGCTGCACACCGGCCAGACGGACCGCCACCTGACCGGGCGCATCCCCGTGGGTGACGAGCGGCTCAGCGTCGACCTGATGTACAAGACCGGCCAGGGCGAGGATGGCCATGTGAAGGCCTGGTCCTACACCCTGACCTGGGACTTCCCCAGCTGGTTCGTGCGCGTGGCCCACGACCCCAAGCAGGGCTTTTCGGCCCAGGACGCCAACCGGCTCTCGGCTGGCCTGCGCTTCTGACATCTGCCGTCGACAGACTGTCGCCCTTTGTTGTTTTTGCCCGCATTCCACATGACCCACGCCACGCGTCTCGCCGCCCTGATGATGGCGCTCCTGTCAGCGCTGCCGCTGACTGCCGCCGCCGAGCAGGAAGACTGGAACCTCAAGTTCCAGAGCACCTGGATCTGGCAGGGCAAGCAGACCTTGCCTGCGGCCTACTCGGGCGAGCACAGCCTGTTGCCCCAGGCCGAGTACAGCCATTCCTGGACGGCCACGGCGGCCCTGGGGCTGCGCCTGGGCTCGCGCACCGAGGCCTACCTCAACCCCGAGGCGGCCGCGGGCGTGCCCTTGTCGGGCCTGCAGGGGCTGGGTGGCTTCACCAATGGGGAGATGGCACGTTCTTCGGGCGCCGACCCCAAGATCTACCGCGCGCGGGCCTTTGTGCGCCACGTGGTGGACCTGTCGGACGAGACCGAGCAGGTGGCCTCGGGCATGAACCAGCTGGCCAGCGAGTATGGCAAGCGGCGCCTGGTGCTGACGGCGGGCAACCTGTCGGTGATCGACATCTTCGACCCCAATGCCTACAGCCATGACCCGCGCACCCAGTTCCTGAACTGGACGCTGATGGCGCATGGCGCCTATGACTTTGCAGCCGATGCGCGCGGCTACACCTGGGGTGCCGCCGCCGAATACGTGGACGGCGACTGGAGCCTGCGCGGTGGGCGCTTTCTCTTGCCCAAGCAGCCCAATCAGCAGGCGCTGGACTGGCAGGCCGGCCGGCACGGCGGCGACCAGCTGGAGCTGGAGCACCGACACAGCCTGGGGGCCGAACAGGCAGGGGCGGTGCGCCTGCTGGCGTTTCGCGACCGCGCGGTGATGTCCCGCTACAGCGACGCCCTGAGCCTGGCGGCGCAGAGCACGGACGTGCCCAGCCTGGATGCCGTGCGGCAACAGCCCCACGTCAAGGTGGGCCTGGGCGCCAATGTGGAGCAGCAGCTTCAGGCGGATGTCGGCGTGTTTGCCCGTGGCATGTGGGCCGACGGGCGAACAGAGACCTATGCGTTCACCGAGGTGGACCACGCGCTCTCCAGCGGTGTGGCGGTGAAGGGTGTGCAGTGGGCACGGCCCGGCGACGTCCTGGGCCTGGGGCTGGCGGTCAATGGCCTGTCCGGCTTGCATCGACGGTACCTGTCTGCCGGCGGCACGGCCTTCTTCCTGGGCGATGGCCAACTGAACTACCGACCCGAGCGGGTGCTGGAGGCTTTCTACGAAGTCAGCCTGGAGCCTGTGGCCAAAGGGGTGTCGGTGACGGCGGATTACCAGCACATCGCCCACCCTGGCTACAACGCCGATCGGGGCCCTGCGGCCTTCTGGGCCTTGCGGCTTCACGCCGAGCTTTGAGCCTGGCTTGGGGCCGAGGGCAGCCGCACCGCCACCCTGAAGCCCCCCGCTTCGGGCAGCGAGAGCTGCATCTGGCCCTGGTGGGTCTGCGTGATCTCGCGCACGATGGCCAGGCCCAGCCCCGAGCCGCCAGGTGGGCTGCCGGCGGGGCGGTGGAAGCGCTCGCTCAAGCGCGGCAACTCGGCGGGGGCCACCCCGGGACCGTCGTCTTCCACCGTCAGCACCGCTGTCTGACCTTGGCGCGTGGCACTCACGGTGATGCGGGCCTGGGGCCCGGCGTATTTCAGTGCGTTGTCGACGAGGTTGCTCACCGCTTCTTCCAGCAGCAAGCGGTCGCCCATGACCCAGGTCTGGGGATCACCCTCCAGCCCGAAGTCGACCTGTGGGTGCAGGCCCAGGTCAATGAAGCGGCGGCCCACGTCCTGGCACAGCTCGTACAGGTCCAGGCGCTTGAAGCTCACGGCCGACAGGGCGCCAGGCTCGGCACGGGCCAGGGTCAGCAGCTGACCGGTCAGGCGCGACACGCGGTCCATGCCGCTGCGCAGCAAGGTCAGTGCGCGCAGGTGCTTGGCGGGATCGGGTTCACGCACGGCGTGTTCGAGCTCTACCTTCAAGGCGGCCAGGGGCGTGCGCAGCTGGTGGGCGGCATCGGCCAGGAAGCGGCGTTGCAACTGCACGGCCGCATCCAGCTTGCCCAGCAGGCCGTTGATGGCCTGGGTGAAGGTGCGCAGCTCGACCGAGAGGTGCTGGTCGGGCAACTGGGCCAGGTCGCCATCGGCCCGCGATTGCAGGGCCGAGGTCAAGGTGAGCAGGGGCCGCAGCCCGCGCGTGACCGCGTCGCGCAGCAGGGCCACCGTCAGCAGGGCCAGCAGGGCGCTCAACGCCATGACGGTGCCCAGCACGCGCGAGGCCAGCCGGTGGCGCTTGTTGAGGGTCTCGGCCACCGTGATGGTGATGCGGTCGCCCGGCACGATGTCGTCGCGCACGATGCGCACGGCCCGCATGTCCTGGCTGTTGGCGCGCACGTCGCCATAGCCCACATCGGCGTCGGCGCCGTTGATGGTTGCCAGCGAAGTGTGCCCGCCAATGAAGCCTTCCCTGGCGCTGTCGATGCGAAACAGCACGACGTCATGGGCATCCCAGACCAGGGCATGCAAGGTGGCGTCGGGCAGGTCCACCCGGAGGTGCCCCTGGCGGGCTTGCACGAGGAAGGACAGCGAGCGCGCCGAGTCCAGCAGCCACTCGTCATAGGCTTCGTTGCTGAAGTTCAGCGCCAGACGGTATACCACCACCGAAGACACACCGGAGAACACCAGCATGAGCACGCCCAGTCGCAGCATGAGGCTGCGGCGCAGGCTCAAGGGCTTCATGCCTGCTGCTCCAGCAGGTAGCCAAAGCCGCGCAGGGTGCGGATGCCCAGGGTGCTGCCGTCAAGCTTCTTGCGCAGCCGGTGGATCAGGATGTCCAGGGCATTGGCGCTCATCTCCTGGTCGAAGTCGGTCAAGCGCTGGATCAGCTGCTCCTTGCCTTGCACCTGGCCAGACTTCATGGCGAGCGCCTGCATCAAGGTGAACTCCTTGAGCGTGAGCTGCATGTCCTGCTGTCCGAGCCAGGCGCGACGGGCCTGGAGGTCCAGCACCAGGGGGCCGATCTCCAGGCGGTTGTCGACCATGCCGGCTTGCACGCGGCGGATCAGCACGCGCAGCCGGGCTTCCAGCTCGGGCAGCTCGAAGGGCTTGGTGAGGTAGTCGTCTGCGCCCACGTCCAGGCCCGTCACGCGGTCTTCGATGTCATCGCGGGCCGACAGGATCAACACCGGGGTGCGCAGGCCGCGCTTGCGCCACTGCCGCAGCAGGTCCAGGCCGTCCATGTCCGGCAAGGTGAGGTCCAGCACGATGGTGTCGTAGCTGGTCACCAGCACGGCGCCGTCGGCTTCTCGTGCGGTGCCGAACCAGTCGACGTTGTAGCCGCCCAATCGCAATGAAGCGGTCAGCCCGGTGGCCAGGGGTTCGTCGTCTTCAACGAGCAGCAATCGCATGGGGCATCAGAAAGGTTCGTGAAAGGTCGGGTGTCCACACTCGCGGACCATGAAGTTTGACACCGTCGATGCTGTTCTGTCCGTGTGCCGTGCCTGGAGTTTGTTGCTGGCCGGGCTGGTCGTGGCCGGTGTGGTCTGCGCGCAGGTTGCTGTACCCGCCGGTTCTGGCTGGACACTGGCCGCGGCCTTGCAGCGCGCGCAAGAGGCCAACCGCGACGTGCTGATGGCGCGTCGTGCCGTGGACGGCGCACAGGCGGATGTGCAGACGGCATCGGTCACGCCGGCGCCGCAGTTGAGCTTGCTCAGCCAGGCCATCAACACCCAGAACCTGGGGCATGGCAGCGCGTGGAGCCGCCCGGTGGACACCATCTTGCGCCTGGACACGACCATGGAGCGCGGCGGCAAACGGGCGCAGCGCGAGCGCCAGGCCCAGGCCGGCCTGCTGGCTTCACAGTGGGACCAGGCCCAGGCCTTGCGCGCCCAGCAGGTGGCCGTGGCCCAGGCCTACTGGGACCTCAAGCTGGCCCAGGTGCAGCATGAGACGGCCGCACTGGATGCCCGCGTGGCCGAGGAAGGCCGCCAGGTGGCGCAGCTGCGCCTGAAGAACGGGGACCTCTCCAGCCTGGAGGCCACGCGCCTGAGCCTGGAGGCCGACCGCGCGCTCAACGAGACCGACCAGACGCTGGCGCAGTTGAGCCAGGCGCAATGGGCCCTGGCCCAGTTGCTGGCGCTGGACCAGCAGCCCGAACTTCAGGCGCTGGACCCCTGGCCCACCTCGCAGCCCTTGCCCCAGCTTGCCGAGACGCCGGCCGATGCCGAAGACGCCTCATGGTTGGTCAGCCGCGCCGATGTGCAGGCCGCCCGGCAGCGCCTGGCCCAGGCCGATGCAGCCTTGGCCCTGGTGCAGGCCCAGCGCACCAGCGATGTGACCTGGAGCGTGCAGTTCGAGCACAACCCGCCTGCAGGCAGCCACTTGTGGGGCGTGGGCGTGGCCTTTCCTCTGGGCATGGACGCGCGCCAGGACGGGCCCGAGCGGCGGGCGCTGGTGGCTCAGGCCGATGCGCAAGCGCTGCTGGACAAAACCCAGGCCGATGCCGTGGCCGAACGCGCGCGCCTGAAGGCCAGCCTGGCGGCCGCCGCGCGTCGCATCGAGCGCTTCGATGCGCAGCTGTTGCCCCAGGCCAAGGAGGCCGTGAAGGCCGCCGAATTCGCCCGCCAGCAAGGTGCGCTGTCCTTGCAGGACGTGCTCGACACCCGACGGCTGGCCCATGCCGCTGAACTGGACGCGGCCCAGGCCCATGCCGACCATGCCAAGGCCCTGGCCGCCTTGACCTTGCCCTTCCTTCCCAGCGTGGTGAACCCGTGAAGTCAACATCATTCATCCTTGCCGCTGGCTTTGCCTTGACCGCAGCGGTGTTCCTCGTCACCCGTGCCCATGGCGTGCCCGCCGAAGAAGCCCACGCCAGCGCGCCCTTGACCCACCTGGCGCCCAATGTGCTGAGCTACCCCGTGGGCTCTGCCCAACTGGCCTACCTGGCCATCGCGCCCGTCCTGGCTTCGGTGCCGCCTGTGACCGAGCCCCTGCCGGCGCGGCTGGTCTTCGATGAGAACCACACGGTGCGGGTCTACAGCCCCGTGGCGGGGCGGGTGGCGCAGATCACCGCCGAGGTGGGCGCCCGCGTCAAGGCGGGCGACGTGCTGGCCTGGTTGTTGGCGCCCGACTACGACGCGGCCGTGGCCGACAGCCGCAAGGCCCACGCCGAGCAAGACAGCAAGCAGGCCGCCTGGCAGCGCGCCCAGCGCCTGCACGAGGCCGGCGTCATCGCCACGCGGGATCTGGAGAGCGCACAGGCCGACGCCCGCATGGCGCAGGCCGAACTGGCACGCGTCGATGCCCGCATGAAGGCCCTGGGGCCCGTCAGCCAGGACGGGCGCTTTGCGCTGCGCGCCCCCATCTCTGGCGTGATCGCCGAGCGTCACCTCAACCCAGGGCAAGAGTGGCGTCCCGACGCGCCAGACGCGGCCTTCGTCATCACCGACCCCACTCGCCTGGACGTGGTGGCCGACGTGGCCGAGTCCGATCTGCATGGCATGCACGTGGGCCAGTCCGTGCGCATCGAGTCAGACGACGCAGGGCTGTCGCCCATGCTGGGCACCGTCACGTCCATCGGCGTGGCCATGGACAGCCACAGCCGCCGCGTGCCGGTGCGCGCGACCTTGTTGAAGGCGCCCAGCGGTGCCCGCGCCGAGATGTTCGTTCGCTTGCTGGCGCTGGACGATGCCGGCCAACCGCTGCCGGCCGTGCCCAATGGCGCCATCGTCACCACGGGGCTCCACAGCTATGTGTTCGTGGAACAGGAGCCCGGCATGCTGGCCAAGGTGCCCGTCATCCTTCAGGGGCGGGGCCGCGCAGAAAGCCATGTGAGCCAGGGCCTGCAGGCTGGCGCGCGCGTGGTCACCAAGGGCGCTGTGCTGCTGGACGCCGAACTCGCATCGGGCCACTGAGATGATCGATCGCCTGGTTCGGTTCGCGCTGACGCAGCGCGTGTTCATCGTCATCGCCGTCATCGGCCTCTTGCTGGTGGGTGCCTACGCGGTGGCCGAACTGCCCGTGGAAGCCTTCCCCGATGTGCAGGACGTGCAGGTGCAGATCATCACCCAGCTGCCTGGTGGCGCACCGGAAGAGGTGGAGCGCGCCATCTCCAAGCCCATCGAGGTGGAGATGAGCGGCGTGCCCCACATCACGCAGCTGAGGTCGGTGTCCATGCCCGGCCTGTCGGTGGTGACGTTGCTGTTCTCTGACAACACCGACGACTACTTCGCCCGCCAGCAGGTGCTGGAGAAGCTGCAGAACGTGCAACTGCCACCCGGGATCACGCCACAGCTGGCGCCACTGACCACCGCCGTGGGCGAGGTCTACCGCTACAGCGTCAAGGGCGTGCCCGGCATGAGCCTGGCCGACCTGCGCACGGCGCAGGACACCATCGTGCGCCCCGCCTTGCGCCGTGTGCCCGGTGTCGCCGACGTGGTGACCATTGGCGGTGCGCTCAAGGAGATCCAGGTGCGTGCCCAGCCGCAGGCGCTGGAGAAATTCGGCGTGTCGCTGCTGCAGCTGCAAGACGCGCTGAGCAAGAACAGCGTCAATGGCGGCGGCGGTGTGCTCATCCGTGGCGACGAGGCCCTGGTGGTGCGCTCGCTGGGGCTCTTCCAGTCGCTCGATGACATCCGGCGCACGGTGGTGGTCGTGCACGAAGGCCAACCGGTGACCGTGGGCGACCTGGCCACGGTGGCACCAGGCGAGCGCGAACGCGCCGGCATCGTGGCCCTGGACAAGGACAACGACGTGGTCGAGGGCATCGTCGACATGAGCAAGGGGCAGGACCCGGCCAAGGTCATCGCCGCCCTGCAGACCAGCATGGACGCGCTGGCCACCCACCTGCCCGCAGGCGTCAGGCTGGAGCGCATCTACGACCGGCGCGACCTGATCGAGCACACCGTCAGCACCGTCGCCGAGAACATGCTCACCGGCGCCGTGCTGGTGGTCGCCATCCTGGTGATCTTCCTGCGCAACTGGGGGGCGGCCCTGATCGTGGCCAGCGTGATCCCCCTGGCCTTGTTGCTGGCCTTCACGCTCATGCACATCAAGGGCATGTCGGCCAACCTGATCTCGCTGGGTGCGGTGGACTTCGGCATCATCATCGACTCGGCGGTGGTGCTGGTCGAGGCCCTCATGGTGCGCCTCACGCTGGAGGCCGCCGAAGGCGAGGGCAAGGCCGACGGCCAGCACCGCTTGACCGCGCTGCGCCAGACTGCCACCAGCATGGGTCACCCCATCGTGTTCTCCAAGGCCATCATCATCCTGGCCTTCCTGCCCATCTTCACCTTCCAGCGGGTGGAGGGCAAGATCTTCTCGCCCATGGCCTTCACGCTGTCGTTTGCGCTGGCCGGGGCCGTGCTGCTGACCATGACCTGGATCCCCACGGCGCTGGCCATGCTGCTGAGCCGCCGGAACCTGCTGGAAAAGCACCTGAACTGGGTGGCCTTCCTGCAGCTGCAGTACCGCCAGCTGCTGGTGCGCTGCATGGCCGCCAGCCACACGGTGGTGGGGGCCTCGGTGCTGATGCTGGGTGTGGCGCTGGGCCTGGTGTCGGCACTGGGCAGCGAGTTCCTGCCCAAGCTGGACGAGGGCAATTTGTGGATCACCATGAGCCTGCCGCCATCCAGCAGCATCCAGGCCACGCAGGCCGTGGAGGCCCGCCTGCGCCAGATCCTGCTGGACACGCCCGAGGTGCACCGCGTGGTCAGTCACATCGGCCGACCCGACGACGGCACTGACCCCAAGGGCCCCAACAGCATCGAGATCCTGGCCGACCTCAACGCCCACCAAGTCTGGCGCTTCAAGGACAAAGACGAGCTGATCGACAACATCGCCCAGCGCATGAACGCCTTGCCGGGTGTGCACCCCAATTTCAGCCAGGTCATCGAAGACAACGTGGAAGAGGCGCTCTCAGGCGGCAAGGGTGAACTGGCGGTGAAGATCTTCGGGCCGGACCTGGACGTGCTCAGCCAGAAGGCCGATGCCGTGGCCAATGTCCTCGCGGGCATCCGCGGTGCGGCCGATGTGGAGGCCATCCCCATCAACGGGCAAAGCGAGGTGTCGATCACGCCCGACCGCGACAAGCTGGCCCGTCACGGCATCGCCATCGCCGACTTCAACGCCGTGGTGCAGACCGCGCTGGGCGGTGTGACCGTCAACACCTACTTCGAAGAGCGGCGCAACCTGGACATCACCTTGCGCTTCGAGCAGCGCTTCCGTGATTCGGTGGACGCGGTGGGCCGTGTGCCCGTGGCCCTGCCCGATGGCGGCAGCATCCCGCTCAAGGAGCTGGCCAGCGTGGAGGTGCGGCAAGGCCCGACGCGCATCGCCCGTGAAGCCGGCGTGCGCATGGTGCACATCAAGGCCAACCTGCGTGGCCGCGACCAGGGCAGCTTCGTGGCAGAAGCCCAGCAGAAGGTGGCGGCCGTCGTGCACCTGCCTGCGGGCTACAGCATGAGCTGGGGCGGGCAGTTCGAGAATCAGCAGCGCGCCATCAAGCGCCTGATGATCGTGGTGCCGCTGTCGCTGGCGGGCATCTTCGTGCTGCTGTTCTGGGCCTTCAAGTCGGTGTCGCGCGCGGCCCTGGTGCTGGCCATGGTGCCCTTCACGCTCATTGGTGGTTTTGGTGCCCTGGCCCTGGCGGGCATGCACCTGTCCATCTCGGCGGCCGTGGGCTTCATTGCGGTGGCCGGAATCTGTGTGCAAAACGGCGTGATCCTGGTGGAAGAGGTGAAGGCCGGGCAGGACAAGGGTTTGAGCAATGCGGCGGCCATCGTCAACGGTTCAGTCACGCGCATGCGGCCCATCCTCATGACCGCGCTCATGGCGGGCCTGGGCCTGCTGCCGGCGGCGCTGTCTCACGGCATCGGCTCGGAGACGCAAAGGCCGTTTGCCCTGGTCATCGTGGGCGGCATCGTGTCGGCCACGGTGTTCACCTTGCTGCTCTTGCCCACCTTGTTGTCCATGTTCGAAAGGGATGAACCCGTATGAAGCTGCATGCATGTGTGGCCGTTGTCGCCGTGTTGAGCGCTGTGTCGGCTTGTGCGGGCCTGCCTGACGCGCAGTTCACCATTGGCCAGGGCTGGCGGATCGCACACCTGGATCGCCAGGTGCAGTCAGGCGAGCCGCTGCCCGTGGTCGGGGCCAGCATGGACTGCCGAACGCGTGGCGCCGTGGGCAGCGATGGCCAATGGGTGCTGGTGCACTTCAGGCGTCCGCCGGAGATGGTCTACAGCGTGGTGCCCGCCCGAGGTGTGGCAGGCCTTCAGCAGGGCGACGAGGTCTATGCCGACGTCGATGGCTGCAGCCATGCGCTCGTGCCGCGTCGGCCCTTGAAGGCCAACGAGGCCTCAGGCCACGGCTGAAGCCAGCTCAGGCTCAAGACAGCAGCTTGATCAGCGCATCGGGGTGGACGTGCCAGCCGTTGAGCCCGGCCAGGCCCATCCACACGCCAAAGAAGGTGGGCAGCAGGGTGGTCAGGTACAGCGGCCACAGGCCGGTCAAGGCCGTCACGGCCAGCATCGCGATGGCGATCGCCAGCAAGGCGTCTGACAGGTCAAACTGGTCGTCGCGGTAGTTCAAGGCGTCGTAGTTCTTCTGGTCCTGCTCGGCCTGTGCCTGTGCCTGCAGCCGCTTTTGCTCCTGCTCGGCTGCCATGCCCTGGTAGTGCAGCTGTGCGCTGCGGTAGGCCGCCACGGCCGCAGGTGGCGCGCTGATCTGTGCCAACGCCATCTGCTGGGCCGTGGCCTCTGCCACCTCTTTGCGGATCACCCGCGCCTGGTAGTAGGACCAGTGGTCCAGCTTGTCGGCCTGGGCCTGTTGCATGGCCTGAACGATGTTGTCGTCCTTGACCTTGCAGATGCCCATGAAGGTGGCCAGCACGGCCACGGTGATGGCGACGCAGGCGTTGAGCTTCGCCGCACTGGCCTGGCGGGCGTCGCGTGCATGTTCAACGATGTCTTGGGGGTCAATGTCCATGGGGCGCTTGCAGCAGTTGGCCCCCGACTGTAGTCCGAGTGCGGCCGACGCTGGTTTCATGCCCAGGCAGGACAGCAGGTGAAAGTTTCGTGAAAGGAAGCCTCAATAGACTGGGTCTGGCCCTTGGAAAAGGGCCCTCAGATGCTGCATCCAACCGCACTTGCCCCTCACATGACACGCAACGGCGTATCTCTTGCTCCCGCCCATCCCAAGCCATTGAACCTGGCAGGTGGTCGTCATGGGGTGATGTTGTTCCATGGCCTGAGCAGCAGCCCCCTGGAGCTGCAGTTCGTGGCCCGAGGCCTGAACCGGGCTGGCTACAGCGTTCGCGTGCCTGTCATCGAAGGCTACACCTATGGCTTGCCAGGAGACAGGCCTGCGTCGGCCATGTCCTGGGTGGCGCAGGCCTTGGCCGAGCTGGACAAGATGCTGCAGGCGCACGATTCGGTGTCGATTGGCGGCCTGTGCCTGGGCTCCGTGCTGGCGCTTTGCCTGGCCGCCAGACGCAATGACCGTTTGAGCCATGTGCTGGCCTTGTCCACGGCCCTGAACTACGACGGCTGGGGCAACCCCTGGTTCACGCCGCTCTTGCCCCTGGCCCGTTATGTGCCCTTTGCGCGCAGGATCCGGGTCAGGGAGCGCTCGCCCTTTGGCCTGAAGGACGAGCGCATGCGCGCCTGGGTGGCGCGGCAGATGAAGGAGGCGGGCGAGTCGGATGCGGGCGCGTCGGCCTTGCGCGTGGGTGACCTGCTCAAGGCGCGCGACCTCATCGCCATGGCGCGTCGGGCCACGCCGGACATCTCCGCACCGTTGCTGCTCATCCACGCCAAGGACGACGAGTGCGCCACACCGCGCAGTTCCTTCGAGGTGGCCGAGAGAGCCAGCGCGCGGAGCATCCGCTGCGTGCTGCTGGAAGACAGTTATCACATGATCAGCATCGACCGCGAGAAAGAACGCGTGCTCTCCGAGATGCTGCAATTCCTCTCCTGCAGCGACGAGGGGGGCTGGTCTGGCGAAGGCGTTGTTGGCGCCAAAGTTGTGTCGCTGTTGAATGCTCGAAAAGGTATGAACACATGAACACCCCCACCGCAATCGGCCTCAACCTGGTGCGCCAGGCCCTGGTTCGCTACAGCGACACCCCCTCGGATCAGATCCAGCTGGACACCGTGCTGGCCGACATCCAGGTGGACTCGCTGACCCTGGCCGAGCTGCTCTTCGAGCTGGAAGACCGCCTGAACACCACCATCGCCGATGCGACGGAAGTGCCCAAGCTGGTGTCGGACGTGGTCACCCTGATCCTGCCCTACCTCGACAACGCGGCCTTTCAGAACGCCGCATGAGGCGCCGGGTTGCCATCACCGGCCTGGGCCTGGTGTCCTCGCAAGGGCAGTCGCCTCGGGAGGCCTTCGAGGCCTGGTGCCGTGGCGAGTCCGGCATCGCGATGCACAGCGTGGGCGAGGCCCCGCATGCCATCACCGTGCCCTACGCCTTGTGCACCGGTTTCGATGCGGCGGCAAGCCTGGGGCGCAGCCGCCTGGCCACCATGGACCGCGTCAGCCAGCTGGGCACCGTGGCGGCCTTGTCGGCCTGGGACGACGCCGGCCTGAGCGACTGGCCCGCGGCCGAGCGTGAACACGCCTGTGTGCTCTGGGGCACCGGTGCAGGCGGTGCGCAGACCCTGGAGCGCAGCTACCGCGACCTCTTCCTCAAGGGCCGCAGCCGCATCTCGCCGCTGTCGGTGGTGCTGGGCATGCACAACGCGGCGACGGCTCACATCGCGCTGCACCTGGGCCTGGGTGGTGACTGCCTGAGCTATTCGGTGGCCTGTGCCTCTTCGGCCGTGGCGGTGGGTGAAGGTTTTCGCCGCATCGCCCTGGGTGAAGCCGATGTGGTGCTGAGCGGTGGCAGCGAGGCTGGCTTGCCCTTTGGCATGCTCAAGGCCTGGGAGTCCATGCAGGTCATGGCCAAGGGCGATGAGGACGCCGCTGCCAGCTGCCGCCCTTTCGATGCGCAACGCACGGGCCTGGTGTTGGGCGAGGGCGCGGCCGCATTGGTGCTCGAAGACTGGGATCACGCCACCCGGCGCAGCGCACGGATCGTTGCCGAGGTGGTGGGCTATGGCAGCAGCTGCGACCACAGCCACCTGACTTCACCCGATGCAGGCGGCCAGCTGCGTGCACTGACCCAGGCCTTGAAGGTGGCGGGCTTGCAGCCCTCTGACGTGCAGTACGTCAACGCCCACGGCACGGCCACACCAGAAGGCGACCCGGTCGAGGTGCAAGCCCTGAAGGCCTTGATGGGCGGGCATGCCGCCCAGCTGATGGTCAGCTCGACCAAGTCCATGCACGGCCACTGGCTGGGTGGCGCCGGCGCCGTGGAGATCATGGCCACGGCTTTGGCGCTGCACATGCAGCAGGTGCCGCCCACGGCGGGCTTGCGCCAGCTGGATGCCGCCTGTGAAGGCGTCTTGCACGTTGCAGGCGAGGGGCGCCGTGTGCCCGGTTTGAACGTGGCGCTGTCCAACTCATTCGCCTTTGGCGGCAGCAACGCCGTGCTGGCCTTGCGCGCCGCCAGCGCCTGAGACCATGCGGCATCGGGCCCTGTGGCGTCTGGCGGCCGGGTGCCTGGCCTGCGGCGTCGCCTGTGGGCTGATGCCTGCCGGCGCCCGCGCAGCCGGCCTGTCGGCCCTGGCAGGCGACTGGCTGGCGCCCGCCGAGGATGCCGACGATGTGGATGCCATCGTCACCCTGGCGCACGCAGCGGAAGGCTGGAGGGTGCGCATCAAGGCCATCCGCATCACACGGGCCGATCAGGCCTGGCATGACGACTCGATCTGCGTGGCCTGCCCGCCACCGGCACGCGGCCAGCCCCTCAAGGGCCTGCAGATCGCCTGGGGCTGGCAAGAGCGCAACGGTGCCCTGGTCTCCGGCCAGATCCTCGACCCGGGCGATGGCCGCGTGTACGACTGCGACATCCAGCCCTCGGCCGATGGCAAGACGCTGCAGGTGCACGCTTACCTCGGCCTCAAGCTGCTGGGCCACACCATGGTCTGGACCCGGCCATGACCTGGCGAATCACCCTGCGCCTGGCCTGCAGGATCGGGCTTGCCTGTGGCGCCGGCCTGTCCTGCGGCCAGGCCCTGGCCTGGGGCACCTTGCTCTGGGCAGACCCGCCGCCGCCAGCCGATGTGCTGTCTGGCGGCCTCAGCGCCTGGGCCTTCCCGCGCAGCCCGCAGGGCCAGCACACCGAGTTGCGCCTGGCGCCGGCCATCGACTACCGCCGTGCAGACGGCTGGTTTGTGTCCACCGAATCGGGCCTGGGGCGAGACCTGTCGCATGACCCCGACTGGCAAGTGGGCGCGCGGCTGTGGCCTCAGCT
This sequence comes from Burkholderiales bacterium, assembly GCA_947371645.1. The sequence continues at coordinate 14,573 of CANBQJ010000019.1, forward strand.
GGGGCGGGACCGCCGCGACGCCACGGCCACCTTGCCAGCGCTGGGTCCACGCCTGCAAACGCAGCTGTTTGCCAACCACCTGGTGGGCGGCGCGTTGATGTTGCAAAGTGCGCTGTCCTGGGGTGGCGCGCAGCGGCGAAATGGCCTGCAAGCTGAAACGGGCCTGGCCAGCGGGCTGCCCGTGGCGGGCGGCACCGTGGGCCTGGGGCTGTCGGTCACCTGGGCCAATGGCGCAGACCGCCGTGCCTACGCGGGTGCGCCGGCCTCAGGCTGGAGCGACGTCTGCTGGACCGTGGGCTTTGACCACCGCTTCGATGCCACCTGGCATGTGGACGCGCAGCTGCAGCAGGCCAAGGTGTGGGGCCCGGCAGCGCAAGGGCCCGTCCGCATGGGCATCCTGACCTGGTGGCGGGACTGGTAGCCCCGGGCTGAGCGCAATCCGGAGCAAATCACTCCAGGGCAGTCGGGCAAGCGGCAAGAATGGCCCGGGCCTGCGATAGTGACCCATGGTCGGGCCTGCGAACGTGGCCCATGGCCTGTTCTTCTAGTCGCCACCGCTTTGCCATGCCCAACCAGCTCGCCCAAGAAACCTCGCCCTACCTGCTGCAGCACGCCGAGCAGCCTGTGGACTGGCACCCCTGGGGTGAGGCCGCCCTGGCGCTGGCCCGTGCCGGCAACAAGCCCATCTTGTTGTCGATTGGCTATTCGGCCTGCCACTGGTGCCATGTGATGGCCCACGAGTCCTTTGACGATGCGGCCACGGCGCAGGAAATGAACGAGCTCTTCGTCAACATCAAGGTCGACCGGGAAGAGCGCCCCGACCTGGACCAGATCTACCAGCAGGCCCACCAGATGCTCACCCGCCAGGGCGGTGGTTGGCCCCTGACCATCTTCCTCTCGCCCGAAGGCGTGCCCTTCCACAGTGGCACCTACTACCCGCCGGAGGCCCGCTATGGGCGCCCGGCTTTCCGCGACCTGCTGGGCTCGGTGGCCACGGCCTGGCGTGACCAGCGCGAGGCGATTGCCAGGCAAGACGCCGCCATCCTGCAGGCCTTTGTGAACAGCCAGCCTCAGTCGCCCGAGGCCGCCGGCACCACCGCGTCCCAGGCCCTGGCCGCGCTGGCGGGCCCGGTGCAAGAGGCTGCTCGCCTGTGGGCTGATCAACACTTCGATGCCACCCACGGCGGCTTTGGCCAGGCGCCCAAGTTCCCGCATCCCGCCGACCTGGCCTGGCTGCTGGACCACGGTGTGCGCAACGGCGACGCGCAGGCGCGCCAGATGGCCCTGCTCAGCCTGAGCCGCATGGCCGCAGGTGGCTTGCTGGACCAGCTGGGCGGCGGCTTCTTTCGCTACAGCGTGGACGAGCGCTGGGAGATCCCCCACTTCGAGAAGATGCTGTGCGACAACGGCCAGCTGCTGGCGCTCTATGCCGATGCGGCCGCACTCACCGGCGACCCGGTGCTGATGCGGGCGATGGCCGACACGGCGGTGTGGGCCGAGCGCGAGATGCAGCTGCCCGAAGGCGGCTTTGCATCCTCGCTGGACGCCGACAGCGAAGGCGAAGAAGGGCGCTACTACGTGTGGACGACCGAGGCCCTGCGCCAGGCCTTGAAGCCCCTGGAGTGGGACCTCGCCTCAGGCCACTGGAATGTGCTGGAAGGCCCCAATTTCGAAGGCCAGCATGTGCACCTGCACCAGGTGCGCACGGTGGAGCAGATGGCGCAGTCGCTGGAGCAGCCGCAGCAAGCCATCGAAGACATCCTGCGGGCCACGCGGGCCAAGCTGCTGGCCACCCGCGATGAGCGTCCGCGCCCGGGGCGAGACGACAAGGTGCTGGTCAGCTGGAACGCGATGATGGTCACCGGCCTGGCCCGCGCAGCCGCGGTGGCGTCGCGGCCCGACTGGCTGGTGTCGGCCCGCAAGGCGCTGGACGCCATCCTCAGCACGATGTGGGTGAGCGTGGACGGGCGGCCCCGCCTGCTGGCCACGGCCCGTGATGGCCGCGCCCACCTCGATGCCTACCTGGACGACCATGCCTGCCTCATCGAAGCCTTGCTCACCGTGATGCAGGCCGACTTCCGCCTGGCCGACCTGCAATGGGCGCAGGCCCTGGCCGACGAGCTGCTGGCCCACTTCGAAGACCCCGAGCAGGGCGGCTTCTTCTTCACCCGCCACGACCACGAGGCCCTGATCCACCGGCCACGCAGCCCCTACGACAACGCCACGCCGTCGGGCAACGGTGTGGCCGCCTGGGCCCTGCAGCGCCTGGGCCACCTGCTGGGCGACATGCGCTACCTGCGCGCCGCCGAGCGCACCCTGGCCTTGTTCGCCGCCGACGTCGCCCGCCAGCCGGCCACGGCGGCCCGCATGCTGTCTGCTGCCGTGGAGCACGCCCGCCCGCCCACGCTGGTGGTCTTGCGGGGGCCGCAGGCCAGCGTCTGGGCCCAAAGCCTGTTGCGCGAGTACCGGCCCCACACCCTCGTCGTGGCCTTGCCAGAGGGCCAGACCCAGGGCTTGCCCGCCACACTGGACAAGCCCTTGCCGAGTGGGGGCAGCACCCAGGCAACCCAGGCCTGGGTCTGTGATGGGCCGATCTGCCTCCCGCCAGTGGACAGCCTGGAGGCCTTGCGCAAGCAGCTCACGCCCACGCAGGCGGCGCGCACGCTGCATTGAGGGCTTCAACGGCCTCAGCGGCCTGGGCCCCGCCACCGCTGCCAGGCCTCGCGCACGCTGTGGCGCCAGGCCTGCAGGCGCCCGCGCGCCCAGCGCAAGCGGTCGCGTGCCCAGCGCTCGGTGAGCGGCTCCAGGTGCGAGGCTTGCCAGATGGCCAGCAGCAGCACGCCGATCAGCGCCAGCGCATAGCGCTCCACGTCCGGCAAGGTGCGCCAGTCGGTGCGTGACCAGATCGGCTGTCTGGAAGACCAGGAGGCGAAGGCGAAGATGCTGCCCAGCCCCAGCATCCACTGCAGGCTGGGCCAGCGGGGCAGGGCCACGAGGGTCAGCACCCCAAGGGTGCCCAGCACCAGGGGCTCCCACTGGCCCATGAACACGGCCATGCCCAGTCCTGCGGTCAGGAGCAGGATCATGGCCATGCGGGGCGCGCGCAGCAGGGTGAACGTGGCGCCCCACAAGAGCATCAGCCAGCCCAGGTGCACCAGCGAATCGGCCAGCGTGGGTGGCTTGATCCGTGCCTTGTTGAAGTCGTCGGCCACACCCTCCAGCGACCTGGACCACAGCACGATCACCAGTCCCACCGACAGCAAGCCCGCGTGCAATGCCGCAGCCGTGCGGGTTTGCCGCGTCAGGCCCTGAACCGCCAGGTTGAAGCCCTGGATGGGCACCTTCAGGGCCGCGAAGAACAGGCTGATGGGGCCCAGCTGGGCCGATGCACTGGCCACGGTGTTCTGCAAGCTGGCGGTCACCTGCGCCACCGTGCGTGTGAACAGGTCGGTGCCGGCCTGTTCCAGCAGGCCCTCGTCGCAAATCAGGCCGGCGCGCAATGCCGTCACGGCGTCGTCGGCGCTCAAGTGGCCATGCGACCTGTTGGCCATGTCGCGGATCAGCTTGGCGGAAGGGCCCTGGCCGGCGTCGCTCAGTTCACCGGTGATGGCGTTCACCAGTTGAGGCAGCTCTTCACGCAGGATGCGCAGGTGCATGCGCCTGAGCACGGCCGATGCGCAATGTGGCAGGGTGTCGGGCACGGGCAGGCCTGGCTGGTCCAGGAAGGCCAGTTCATGCTGGATGGCGACTTCGCTGCCATGCCGGGTCCACATGGCCGACAGCACGGCTTGCTCGTCGCCCTCCGTGGTCTGGAAGGCGATGGCCCGAATCGCTTTGGCCACCTCGCTGGCCCGGTTCGGGTACAGCCGTCGCAGGCGCTCCGGGCTCATCAGGGTGTGCACCAGCCGGTCGGCGCCGTCCAGCCGCCCATGTGTCCAGTCGTTGGCCCGCCAGGATGTCTTGTAGAAGGCGCCGAAGTGGGCCAGCTCCAGCCCGCGCAGCTTGCGGCCTGCTTGCCCCCCTTGGCGCACGACGCCCGAGAGCCCGGTGGGCTGCACCAGAGGGCTGCTGAGGTTGCCACTGACTTGCACCAGTTCGATCAGGGTGTCCTGGTCCATGGTCTCGTGGTCGTCGAAGGCATAGGAGATCACCTCCAGCTGCAGCAAGCGGAAGACGACATTGGTGCCGCCGTCCTTCAACGGCGCGTCCAGCAAGGCGCACAACTTGCTCAAGCCCTGGGCCTGGCGGGTGTCGCGGGCCTCGGCGAGGCTGCTTTCCTGGGCCAGCGTGGCGGCCTTCTGGGCCAGGGGGATCAGCTTGAGCAGCAGCAGGCGGACTTGATCGACCTGTTCACGGCACCAGGCCTGGCGGTCGGCCTTGCGGAGGAAGCCCAAGCGCTTGACCATGGCCTCTGACAGTCTGGCGATGCCGCCTGTGTGCTGATCGTCCTGCCAGGCCTCGGCCAACTTGTTGCGGTAGGCCAGCCATTTGATGAGTTCCTTGTCGCGGCGCCCCCGCACGCTGGCCGTGACCGCGTTGACGTCCGGCCAGAGCGCTTGCAGCCCGGACTGGATCGCCCGGCGATCGGCCAGCGCATTTGGCCGGGCCGGGTCGGGCAAACCGATGAGCGACTCGGCCAGCTTGATCACATTGAGCAGTACCGAGGTGGCAAATTCCACCGGGAACAGGCCCCAGGTCCAGGGGCCGGAATGGCCGGTTGCCGCCGCCACGTCGTCTGTCCAGGCGTCTGGCAGCCAGCCATCGAAATCGCTGGACGCGCAGAACGTTTCCTTGAGCTGGGACAGGCTTCGCCGCCCCAGCGTCGCGATCGCCTGGGTCAACTGGGGCTCGATCAGCAGGGCAAAGGTGTTGCTCAGCCTGCGGCGGCGGTAGACCTCGAACAGGTGCCTGGCCATGCTGTCCAGCTCTGCGGCCGGCAAGGCGCTGGCCACCTGCAGCAGGCTGTCGCGTTGCCGGCGCACTTTGTCGTTGTGCATCGTGATCTCGCGCAGGTGGTCGGACACCGTCTGCGACTGGGGGATGGCAAACAGCGCTTCACCCAACACCATGCTCAATGGCGGCATGGGCCCGCCGAGCCTGCCCTCTGGCCCGTCGCCCGGGTCCGGGTTGACGTAGGCCAGGATGCGGCGCGTGGGGCCATGTCGAGGCATGCCGAAGATGGCCTCCAGGGCGCCCTGGAAGGGCTTGTTGTCGAGGATGCCGCCGTCGATCACGAAGCGGTCTCCTGCCCGAAGCTTGAGGCCATGTGGGGTGCGCAAGTAGGCGTCGGCCATGACCGCGTCGATGCGCGAGGGCTCGAAGGCAAAGGGGAAGGACGCGGTGGAGCGCGCAGCCCGCGCCAGCGCCGGCAACCAGCCTTCTTGCTTGACGAAGCTGGCCTCGTCGTCCAGGTGCTTGAAGTGGAACTGGGCGCGGTAATCGACGTCGCTCAAGGGCGTGCCCAGGTCATCCTGGTGGCGGCCCTGGTGGCCGGTGAGCAAGGTGGTGGTGAGCCGCAGGTCCACCGGCATCTGGGATGGCATGCGGAGCTTGATGTTCCCGGCAGTGAGCCGGTGCAGGGCGTCTTCCAGTTGAGGCAGGAAGTACTCGTCACCCTGCAGCAGTGAACCGGGGTTGTCGCCCAAAGGCGGCCGCAGCAGCGTCTGCAGCGAGCCGGTGCTCAGCCACACCTCGCGCAGCAGGCTGAAGTCGCCCCCATGGATCAATGCCACGGCCAGGGCTGCGCCATTGACGCCACCTGCACTGGTGCCGCTGATCACGTCGACGCTGGCCGTGCTGTGGGTCAGGCTCAGCAAGGCGCGGTAGAAGTCGCGCGTGCCGGTGCAGGCGCTGGCCTGACCCGGCGCTGCCCCGGCCTGGTCTGCGCTGGCCAGGGTGAGCTGGTGAATCTCCTGGGTCACCCCGCCCATCCAGACCGCCAGGCTGACGCCACCGTTCATCACCAGGGCCAGCTTGAGCTCTTCTTTGGGGGCATCGGTCATGCGGGCCTCGCCTTGTTGTTGTATTTCAGATCGTGGCAGCCGGCGTCGCGCTTGTCGAGCGCCAAGCCGGGGGGGGCCGAGGGTTAGCCTGCTGCCGCACCGGCGCTTGGCAACCAGATACTGGCCGCGATCACCTGGAGCGCCCTGACATGTCCCTTGCCCCGCACCACCCGTCCCGCTGGGCGAAGCTGCCCCTCGCCGTCGCGTTGACCGTGGCCTTGGCGCCCTGGGCCCATGCGGCCAGCAACACCGACCTGTCGACCGACGGCAACACCGCCGTGGCACCTGCCCGCTGCGGGCTGGGTGCGCGTCCCGAGACCGGCCTGCAAGGCCAGGTGCCCCTGCAAGACCGGCTCAGCGGCCGCAGCATGCAGGGCTACCGCTGCAACCTGGAACTGGTGGGCCAGTACCAGGGCGAAGGCTCGGCGGTGGTCAGCACGTCTGCGGGCAAGTGCGCCTTCATGGCGACGTCTTACGGCGCGGCAGATCGCAAGAAGTCGCCCGGCGTGCAGGTCATCGACGTGTCCAACCCGGCGCAGCCCAAGCTGGCCGGTGCGCTGGACAGCCGCGCCTTCCACGTGGGCACCTGGGAGTCCTTGAAGGCCAACCCGGCGGGCACCATGATCGCGGGCGCCGGCGTGGGCACGCTGGTGGGCGCGGGCAAGCTTGACCTCTACGACGTCTCCGATTGCACCCATCCCAAGCTGCTCAATGTGTCGGCCAGCACGGGTGATTCGCAGCCGGTGACCAACCTGGCACACGAGGGCGAGTGGTCGCCCGACGGCAAGACCTACTGGACCTCGTCCACGGCCCTCGGTTCGCTGAGCGCCATCGACGTCAGCAACCCGGCGCAGCCCAGGAGCCTGTACTTCGGGGGCTCCACCATCTTCATCAACCATGGCATGTCGTTCAACGCCGATGGCACGCGCATGTACCTGGCCAGCATTTTCCCGGCAGGCATCGCCATCCTGGACGTGAGCGACATCCAGAACCGCAAGGCCAGCTCGCGGCGCGTGCGGCAGCTGTCCAGGCTCACCTGGGACGACGGCAGCGTCACGCAAAAGGCCTTGCCGGTGACGATCAAGGGCAAGCCTTACCTGATCGCCATCGACGAGATCGGCGGCGGTGGCCTGGCCGGTGGCCTGCGCTTCATCGACATCGGCGATGAGCTGAACCCGGCCGTGGTGTCGCACATCCGCCTGGCCATCCAGCTCAAGGAGAACGCCAGCGCAGCCTCTGCCGATGTGCAGGGCAATGGCATTTTTGGCTACGCCACCCACTACTGCTCGGTGGACAGGGCGCAAGAACCGACGGCGCTGGCCTGCGGCTACTTCCAGTCCGGCGTGCGCGTGTTCGACATCCGCGACCCGCTCAAACCCCGCGAGATCGCCTACTTCAACCCGCCTGCCCAGACGGGCAAGAACGCGCTGCTGCCGGGCTCCGACCACGCCGTGTCCCCCGCGCTGAGCAGCATCAAGGACGGCACGGTGGTGGACCCGGCCATGCTGCAGGCGCTCAGCGCCAGCGGCGCCTCGGCCAACCTGACGGCCGACTGGTGTTCGTCGCCACCGCAGTTCGTCAACAACCAGCTGTGGGTCAGCTGCAATGACAACGGCTTCATGGTCTTGAAGTTCACCAACGGGGCCTTCCCCCTGCCCCTTGTGCATTGACCCTTCGGAGGCGGTGTGAAACAGGCTTTGCAAAAGGCGCTGCTGCTGGCCTTGCTGGCGGCACTCACGGTGCTGCTCTGGCTGGCTTTCCGGCCTGCAGGTCAGGCTGCCCAGGCGGTGGGGCCAGCGGGGCAGGTGGGCAGCGCCTCGGCGCCGGGCCCCGTCAGCGTGGGCTTTGCACAAGACATGTCCCTGCACCACGAGCAGGCCTTGGACATGGCGCGCCTGGCGCTGGCCCAAGGCGGCCCGCACGTGCAAGGCCTCGCCCAGGGCATCGTCAACCAGCAGCTCAAGGAGCTGGGTTACATGCAAGGCTGGTTGCTGCTGTGGGACGCACCGCCCTCATCCCGCACCGACGACATGCCGTGGATGAAGCAGGCATACGAGCAAGCTGGCGTGCGAGAGCCGCAGTACGAGCAGTTCATCCAGCGCTGCAACACCGATCAGGCCATGCCCGGCCTGGCCACGCCCGATCAGATGGCGCAACTGGCCAGCCTGCGAGGCGCGGCCTTTGACCAGGCTTTCTTGTCACGCATGGTCAGCCACCACCAGGCGGCCGTGGTGATGGCGCGTTTTGCCGCGCAGCACGCGGAATCGCCCGTGGTGCGTGGCTTTGCGGCCTCGGTGGCCAGCGAGCAGGGCATGGAGACGCCCCTGATGCTGACCCAGCTGGCTGCGGTGCAACGTGACATGGCCCGCCTGGAGGCCCACGCTGAGGCCCAGCATTGAGCCCAAACCTGTCTTGGGTCAACTTGCTGGCGCAGCCGGGCAAGTCTTGCCCGTGGCCGGCCGGGACAATCGGGTCTTGATTTGATGTTCAAGAGGAGACACCCATGTCCACAGCGCGCAAAGGTTTGCAAGTCAGCTTCATCATCCACCTGATGGTCTACGCCATCGTGATGGTGGGGCTGTGGCAGATCAACCAGTCCACCAGCCATTTCAACTGGGCGGGCATCGTGGCCTGGGGCTGGGGCATTGGTCTGGCCGCGCACGGTGCAGTCTGGGCCGTGTTCGGGCGCAGCCCCAGCCCTCGCGCCAGCCGCTGACTGCAGCAAGCCAGCTTGTCCAGGCCGTTCAAGTCGCTCAGGCGGCCCGGCCTGACCAGGCGCCAAAGCGGTTGGCCCTGCTGAAGGTGCCCAGGTCATTGAAGCGCACGCCCATGTCACGCATGACGCGGTGGGCCGTGCCCGCCGTCCACTGGCGCACGTAGAACGGCTCTTTCACCGCGAAATGGTGGATGGCGTGCGTGCTGCCAAAGTTGCAGCAAAACAGCTGCACGGGCATCAGCCACCAGGCCTTGAGCACCTGGCACTGCTGCATCACATTGCGCGCCTCCACGTCACCCCAGTAGTGCAGGTTCGAGCTCAAAAAGAACAGGCAGAAGCCACGCAAGGTGTTGGGCAGCAAGTAGACCACGGCATAGACGTCCAGGGCCTGCATGAAGGCCAGGGTCGCTGGGTCGGGTGCCCAGTGCAGTCCCATCAACGGGGCCAGAACGGGCGCCACCAGCTGCAGCACATGCCAGATCACCCAGGCATGCAGCACCGGGTAGTACAGCCAGCCCACGGGCGCAAGCGCCAGCAGCGCCTGGTATTTCAAGGCCCAGGCCTGCAGGCGGGTGGTGGGCTGTTGCAGGGCGATGTAGCGCCTGCTGGCGTCATGCACTTCCCGGTGGCGCAGCACCACGCTCACCACGTTGTCCAGCAGCATCAGGACGCGCAGCGGCCGCCAGGGCACGCCATTGGTGATGCCGCGCTCCTCGATGTCAGAGGGTTGCCCCGAGTGCTTGTGGTGGTGCAGGTGCACGCCACGGCGGATGAAGGGGTTGACCGTGTTGGGCCGTGCCAGCCAGCCCACCGCCATCATCAGGTGGTTGACCCAGGGGCGCTGGCGAAAGTACAGGTGGTGGATGAGGTCGTGTTCCAGCTCGTGCGTGAAGGACGCAAAGAAGGCCGTGAGCGGGATGCACAGCCACCAGGCGATGTGGCCTTGCAGGTAGAGCCAGGCGCTCGTGGCCATGCCTGCGAGCGCGGTCACCATCACCGCCACGCCGATGGCGTCCTGGTGACGCAGCCAGGCGTGGCGCGCGCGCAGGGCCTGGCCGGCTTGCAGCACCGTGACGCGGATGTGCGCGCTTTTTTGTGCGTCGCTCATGTACTGCGGCCGCAGCACGGTCTGGCGCCGGGGCGGGCGCTGTGGCCCCTGGCCGCTGGATGAGCGGGCCTCCTGGCGCGGTGAAGGGCGGCGGCGTGCCTGGCTGGACATGGATCCTCTCCTTTTGCGCCTGCGTCGCCTGCGGTGGGCGCTCAGGTCTGTGTGGGCAACAGCTTCGCAATCTAGCCTCAATGCGGCCTGGCGCGGGGCCCAGGCCGGCTTTTCCCCGCAAGAAGGGGATGTGTGTCGTCAAACGACAGGTGTTTTGTCCTCAGTCTGCTGCAGGGGGCTTGACACCCTCAGGCGGGGGCATGCCGTAGTCGATGCGCACGCGCTCGTACACCTTGCCCGTGGCCGGGTTGAGGATGTTCGACACGCCCTCGTAGCGCTGCAGCTGGCGTGTGCGGGCGTCGTAGCTGAGGGTGATGGGCGCCACCAGCATGCGCAGGAGCGAGTCGGGTTCGACGCGCAGCACCAGGGGGGCGACGCGGGCGTTGCCGTCGCTGCCTGGGTCGGCCAGCTTGCCGGACACCGCTTTGGCGCGGAAGCGGAACTGGTCCAGGTAGCCCGCCACCACCAGCGTGAAGCCCACCGTGTCGCCCTTGGACAGGGCGTTCAACTGGTCCTGCACCAGCTGGTTGAAGCCTTCGTCGGCGGCAACCAGGCCGTCCTTCAGACCGAGCTGTTCGGTGCGCTCGCCCTCGCTGTTGCGCTTGAACAGGGCCAGCTTGGGGCTGAGCTGTCGCATGCCTTCGCTGTAGCCCTGGGCGGGGATCTGCAAGGTGTAGAGCGGGATGCTGCGGTGCTGGCGGAAGTCCAGCGTCTTGCGCGCAAAGGCCTTGCCCTGGGCGTCGTGGTAAGTGGTGACACCGCTCAGCACGGCGCCATCGGGGCCCAGGGTCTGCTCGTGCAGCTCGCTGTAGAGAAAGGCCTGGGTTTGCGCGTCGCGCACATAGCCGATGACGCGCGCGGCCAGGGCCTGGCTGCTCAGCGTGGCCAGCAACAGGCAGCCCAGGGCGCAGGGCACATGGCACCGGCCGAACGGGCGGAACAGGCGGATCAAGCGGATCAGGCGGGGTGTCGGTGCGGGCATGGCTGAAGCTCTCTGAAGCAGGTGCTGACGTTGGCCCGAGTGATCAGCCTGGCTTGCGGGGCCAGGGCAGCAGCATGCGGGTGCGGGCCATGTAGGCGATGTAGGCGGGTTTGCGGCGGGCCTGTTCGGCCTCCATCAGCGGCACGCCGGAGACCTTGAGCAGCAGCACCACCATGACCAGCGGCGCGGCCAGCGCCCAGGGCCACAGCGGGCTGCCCCAGGCCAGGGGCAGGTAGGCCAGCCAGTGCACGCACTCGAAAAAATAGTTGGGGTGGCGGCTGTGTCGCCACAGGCCTTCATCGCAGACCAACGAGGCGGCGTCTGTCTGACGGGCCACACGGGCCTTGAAGGCGCGCAGCTGGGCGTCGGCCACGCTCTCGCCAGCCACCGAGGCCAGCAGGATCAACACGGCCGGCGCCCAGGCCCAGCTGGGCGGCAGCCCATCGCGATAGGCTGCAGGCATGAAAGCACTGCAGGCCAGGGCCAGGGTGAACAGGTTCTGGAACTGGAAGAACCAGAACATCTTGAACTGGGCTTGTTCACCCCATTGGGTGCGGAACTGCGCGTAACGCCAGTCTTCTGCCGTGCGCCAGTTGCGTCGCCACAGGTAGGCGCCCAGGCGCAGGCCCCACAGGCCACCCATGAGCGCCAGCGTGAGTCGCACCGGCCCAGCTGCCGTGCCCACCGCAGCAAACCACAGCGCCAGCCCACCCAGGGCCCAGGCCCAGATGCCATCGACGATGCCCGCATTGCCCAGGCGACGCTGGACGAGCCAGGCCACCGACTTGGCTGCGAACAGCAGCAGGGCGGCAACCAGGACAGCGTGGAGTGGGGGCATGGCAGGGCCTGCAGTGGGAGACGCTGCATTCTAGGAAGCTGGCGCCGGCCCTGCCGGGCACGGGGTCAGGCGCGTGGGGATCAGTCCTTGAGCACCGCAGGCACCGTCGCCCGGTGAAAGCCATCGAACGCAGGTGCGCCAGCGTGCGCCGCCGTCGGCATGACGGCGCTGTGCAGCGGCGCCCCACCGTCGATGGCCACGGTGATGCCGGTGACGAAGGCCGCGCCCGGGCTCAGCAGGAAGCAGATGACCGCGCTCACTTCGGCTTCCAGACCCATGCGCTTGGCCGGCAAGTTGTCTTTGAGCATGCGGATCATGGGCGCCATGGCGGGGCCGTAGGCGTCCATGCCGCTGGACGCGATCCAGCCTGGCGCCACCGCGTTCACCCGCACATGGGATGCGGCCCATTCATACGCGGCTGTCTTGGTCAGGTTGGCCATGCCGGCCCGCGCCGCACCCGAATGCGCCATGCCCGGCATGCCGTTCCACATGTCGGCCGTCATGTTGACCACCGCGCCGCCGTGCCTGGCCATGCTCTGGTTGTAGACCTCTCGCATCATCAGGAAGCCGCCCGTCAGGTTGTTGGTGACCACCGCCTCAAAGCCACGCTTGGAGATGGCGGCCAGCGGCGAGGGGAACTGCCCGCCCGCGTTGTTGACCAGGCCGTGGATGCGGCCGTGCTGCGCCACCATCGCGGCCACAGCGGCCTTGACCTGGTCTTCGTCGCGGATGTCGAAGGCGGCGGTGAACACGCGGCCGCCGTCTTCGGTGATCTCCGCAGCGGTGCGCGCCAGCTTCTCGGCATTGCGGCCGGTGATGACGACGGTGGCACCCAAGGCGGCCAGCTCGTGCGCCACACAGCGGCCGATGCCGCTGCCGCCACCGGTGACCACGTGCACCTGGCCGTGGAAGAGCTCGGGGCGGAAGATGCTGTCGTAGCGGGTGGGGGTGGTCATGGCGGGGCTGTTCTCAAGGTCAATCGGGTGCGCCATGTGGCGCCAGCACAGCATTGTGCGTTGTCGTTGACGTATGCGTCAATCAGTGGCATCTTAGGTTAATCAAGGCTTGTGAGCGTCAAGGGCCACGCCAGGGCCGCTCACACACCTTGTCCTGCCCCCACCACCTTTGCAGAGAACCTTCATGAGCGCCACCCCGTCATCGGCAGACAGCGTCTATCCCGCCTACTTCAACGCCACCCACGCGGCTGCCCGTGAGACCACCCGGCGCTTCGTGCGGCAAGAGGTGCTGCCTCACATCACCGGCTGGGAAGAAGCCGGCGGCTTCCCGCGCGAGCTCTACCAGCGTGCCGGTGCGCTGGGCCTGCTGGGCATTGGCCACCCGGAGCACCTGGGCGGCAGCGGCGAGCACGACGTGTTCTTGAAGCTGGCCGTCAGCGAAGAGCTGATGCGCAGCACCTCCGGCGGCCTGGTGGCCAGCCTGGGCTCGCTGGACATCGGCCTGCCGCCCATCTGGCGCGGTGCCTCGCCCGAGCTGCAGCAGCGCATCGTGCCGCCCGTGCTGGCCGGCGACAAGATCATGGCGCTGGCCATCACCGAGCCCAGCGGCGGCTCTGACGTGGCCAACCTGCGCACCCGCGCCGTGCGCGATGGCGAGCACTACGTCGTCAATGGCAGCAAGACCTTCATCACCTCGGGCGTGCGCGCCGACCACTACACCGTGGCTGTGCGCACCGGTGGCGAGGGCTACGCGGGCGTGTCGCTGCTGCTCATCGACAAGGGCACGCCGGGCTTCACGGTGGGGCGCCCGCTCAAGAAAATGGGCTGGTGGGCCTCCGACACCGCCGAGCTCTTCTTCGAGGACTGCCGCGTGCCCGTGGGCCACCTCATCGGCCCGGAGAACGCCGGCTTCATGCTGATCATGATGAACTTCCAGGCCGAGCGCCTGGCCCTGGCCGTGATGGCCTACATGACGGCGCAGATGGCACTGGAGGCCTGCCTGGACCACGTCAAGGACCGCGTCACCTTCGGCAAGCCCCTGGCCAAGCACCAGGTCATCCGCCACAAGCTGGCCGAGATGGCCACGCAGGTGGACGTGGCCCGCGAGTACGCTTACCGCGTGGCCGCCCGCATGCAGGCCGGCCAGGTGTCGATCAAGGAGGTGTCCATGGCCAAGAACTTTGCGACCGAAGTGGCCGACAAGGTCACCCATGAGGCGGTGCAGATTTTTGGCGGCATGGGCTACATGCGCGAGTCGGTGGTCGAGCGGCTCTACCGCGACAACCGCATCCTGTCGATCGGTGGCGGCACGCACGAGATCATGAACGAGATCATCGCCAAGCAGCTGCAGCTGTGAAGCCGTTTGCCCGGTGTCAACCGATCAGGGCTGCCGGATGGGGCGTGAGGCCAGCCAGGCGCCACTGGACACCAGGGCCAGCCCGGCCACCAGCCACACGGTGAGGTGCTCGCCCAGCAAGGGCACGGCGCCCAGGCCGGCCAGCACCGGCACCAGGGCCACCAGCGCGCCGGTGCGCTCGGCCCCCAGGATGGCCACTGCCCGCAGGAACAGGATCATGGCCACGATGGTGGGCCCGATGCCCTGGTACAAGGCCTGGAAGGCCAGCATGCCGGTGGACACGTGGTCCAGGCCTTTGGGCAGCCACAGCAGGTACACCGGCAGGTAGACCAGGGCCGTGGACAGCGCCAGGAAGCGCGTCAGCAGCCAGGGGTCGTGCGGCCACTTCCTGGCCAGCACGCTGTAGGCCGCCCAGGCGATGGACGCGCCGAAGATCAGGGCATCACCCAGCCAGGAGTTGGCGTGTGCCGATGACCCGATGAACTGCGGTGCCGCCACGCAGGCCACACCCAGCGCGATGGGGATCAAGGCCAGCAGGCGCTGTCGGGATGGGCGGCTGCCCACCAGGGCCCAGGCCAGCAACGTGACGAGGAAGGGCTGCATGCCGGGCAGCAGGATGCCGCCGTGGGCTGCCGGGGCCCGCGTGAGGCCGGCATAGGCCAGCACCAGGAAGGTCAGGCCGCCCAGCAAAGACAAGGTCCACAGGCGTGGACTGGTCCACACCGAGCGGGGCAGACTGAAGCTGAAGGGCAGCAGCACCAAGGTGGCCGTGCCCAGGCGCAGCGCCACGATGTCCCAGCCCGTGAGGCCGGTCTTGCCGCCCAGTCGGGACACCAGGATGAAGCCCGCCCAGATCACCACCGTGCCCAGGGCCGCGATCAGGCCCTGGGTGACGGAGCCTTCTGCGGTGGGTGAACCACGCGAAGCGCCTGGCACAGCGGTGGCGGAAGCGGTGGACGAGGCAGGCGGTGCGGACATGGCACCAGTCTAGTGCGATGCCCAAAACGGCATCGGCACCAGGGTGAACCAGGCTCAGGCGGCGGCCTGCGCGCGCGCCGCCGACGCGCTGGCATGGCCAGAGCCGTGCGCCACGGCCACCGCGGTCATGTTGACGATGCGCCGCACCGTCGCCGAGGGCGTCAGGATGTGCACCGGCGCCGCCGCACCCAGCAGGATGGGCCCCACCGTCACGCCCTGGCCACCGGTCATCTTGAGCACGTTGAACAAGATGTTGGCCGCGTCCAGGTTGGGGCAGATGAGGATGTTGGCCGTGCCGTCCAGCGTGCTCTCGGGCAGCAGCTTGTGGCGCACCGATTCGCTCAAGGCGGCGTCGCCCTGCATCTCGCCATCGGCGGGGATGTGGGGCATGCGCTGCACGAAGAGGTCGCGGGCCTGGCGCATCTTGCGCGCAGACGGCCGGCTGCTGGAGCCGAACATCGAGTGCGACAGGAAGGCCACGCGCGGTGGCAGGCCAAAGCGCTGCACCTCTTCCACGGCCATGGCGGCGATGTCGGCCAGCTGCTCGGCGCTGGGGTCTTCGTTGACGAAGGTGTCGGCGATGAACAGGTTGTGCTGGTCCAGGATCAGGGCGTTGAGCGCGGCCAGGCCATGGGCCCCGTCGCGCGGGCCGATCACCTCCTGGATGTGTGCCAGGTGGAAGTCGTAGCGGCCCACCGTGCCGCAGATCATGCCGTCAGCATCACCCAGCTTGACCATCAGCGTGGCGATCAGCGAGTTGGAGCGGCGGACCACCACCTTGGCCAGGTCGGGCGAGATGCCGTCGCGGGCACGCAGCCTGTGATACGCCTCGACGTACTGGTGGAAGCGGCTGTCGCTGCCGGGGTTGACGACTTCGCAGTTCACGCCCGCTTGCAGGCGCAGGCCGGCGCGCTCGATGCGCGTGGCGATCACGTCCGGGCGGCCCACCAGGATGGGCCGGGCGATGCCTTCGTCCACGGCCACCTGGGCGGCACGCAGCACGCGTTCGTCTTCGCCTTCGGCATAGGCGATGCGCTTGGGGTCTGCCTTGGCACCCAGGAACAGCGGGCGCATGAACAGGCCCGTATTGGTCACGAACTGCGAGAGCGAATCGCGGTAGGCCTTGATGTCGGTGATGGGGCGCGTGGCCACGCCGGAGGCGGCAGCCGCTTCGGCCACGGCCGGCGCGATGCGCAGGATCAGGCGCGAATCAAAGGGCGTGGGGATGAGGTAGTCGGGCCCGAAGCGCAGCTCACGGCCAGGGTAGGCCGAAGCCACCTCGTCGGAGATCTCGGCCTTGGCCAGGTCGGCGATCTGGCGCACGCAGGCCAGCTTCATCTCATCGGTGATCTTGGTGGCGCCGCAGTCCAGCGCGCCCCGGAAGATGTAGGGGAAGCACAGGACGTTGTTGACCTGG
>CANBQJ010000020.1 GCA_947371645.1 Burkholderiales bacterium
GACGCCGCGATCTCGAAAGCGATGGCCGACGAGTCCTTCTCGTGGTGGCTGCCGTCCAGCAGCGTGACCTCGAAGTCCACCGCCGGGTAGCCGGCCACCACGCCGGAGCCCGCCGCGCGCCTCACCCCGGCTTCCACCGCCGGGATGAACTCACGCGGGATCGCGCCGCCCACGATGCGGTCCACAAAGCGCAGGCCTTCGCCACGTGGCAGCGGCGTCAACCTGAGCGTGAGCTCGGCGAACTGGCCAGGGCCGCCGGTTTGCTTCTTGTGCACATGGTGCACCTCACTTTCCAGTGTGATGGTTTCACGGTAGGCGACCTGTGGCCGCCCGACCTGGACGTCCACATGGAATCGCGCGCGCAGCTTCTCGATGGCCACTTCCAACTGCAGCTCGCCCATGCCGGACAACAAGGTCTGGCCGGAATCGCCGTCCTGCCGAACATGCAGGCTGGGGTCTTCCTTGACCAGGGCATGCAGCGCCTTGCTCAGGTGCTGCAGGTCGTCGCGCGTCCTGGGCTCGATGGCGACGTCGATGACGGGCTCGGGCACCTCGATCTGCTCCAGCATCACGGGGTGAGCCGGTGCACACAGGGTGTGGCCCGTCAGCGTGTCTTTCAAACCCACGACGGCCGCGATGCCGCCTGCAGGCAGCTGCGCGCGTTCTTCGTGCTGGTCGGCGTTGACCTCGTAGATGCGACTCACTCGCTCCTTCTTGCCGGTGTTGGCGTTGAGCACGGTGTCACCCGGGCGCAGCGTGCCGCTGTAGACGCGCACGAACACCAGGGTGCCGTGTTGATCGGAGACGACCTTGAACGCCAGGGCGGCCAGGGGCGCAGTCGGATCCGCGGCCAGGACCTGATGGTCCGAGCCGTGCGCAAGGCGCACGTCTTGCGGCGAGGGCAGGTAATGGACGACCGCATCCAGCAAGGGCTGCACACCCTTGTTCTTGAAGGCAGAGCCCGCCAGCACTGGCACGAAGGCGCCACTCAGCGTGCCCTTGCGGATCGCCGCATGCAGCAGCGCATCCGGTGGGCTGTCGCCCGCCAGGTAGGCCGCCATGACGGCGTCGTCCACATCGGCTGCCGCTTCCAGCAGGAGCGCGCGCCGCTGCGCCACGGTGTCCAGCAGGTCGGCGGGCAACTCGGCCACCCGGTAAGCCGTCGCGCCCTCGTCCCACAGCATGGCGCGCTGGGTGACCAGGTCGACCACGCCGCGGAAATCCGCTTCCGTGCCAATCGGCCACTGCAGCGCCACGGCTTTCACCGCCAGGCGATCGCCGATCATGCCCAGCACGCGCGAGAAGTCCGCCCCCACGCGGTCCAGCTTGTTGACAAAGGCCAGGCGCGGCACGTGGTAACGGTCGGCCAGGCGCCAGTTGGTCTCGGTTTGCGGCTCCACGCCGGCCACGCCATCAAAGACCACCACGGCGCCATCGAGCACGCGCAGCGACCGGTTGACCTCGATGTTGAAGTCGATGTGGCCAGGGGTGTCGATCAGGTTGATCTGCGTCCCTTGCCAGTACACGGTGGTGGCTGCGCTGTTGATGGTGATGCCGCGCTGCATCTCCTGCGGGTCGAAGTCCATCACGGTGTTGCCGTCGTGGACTTCACCGATGCGGTGCGTCTTGCCCGTGTAGAACAAAATGCGTTCGGTGGTCGTGGTTTTGCCTGCGTCAACGTGTGCGATGACGCCGATGTTTCTCAGAGGGGTGTTCATGGCGAATCCTGGTGTGTTGGCCCGACAGCCAGCGCGGATTCGCAGTGAATCGGCTACCGGTGCCGGTGCAGTCGCTTGCTGAAGCGAACGACGCCAAAGCGCGAGCGCAAGCCTCCCGCTCTTTGGCGGGGCCCAATCGTGGCGATCAGCTTGTCGAAGGTGCGGCGGGTGGGCATGGCAGGACTCAGGGGTGCCAGACAAGGCCATCTGGCATGTCAAAGTATGGCGCCGCACCCTGGGCCTTGCAAGCCCTGGCGCGCAGCGTTTGGCTATGGCCTTGATAGCGCACAATCTCAGCCATGAAAACACCTCCCCGCCTCTTGCCCCTCGTGGAAGAGGGCCTGATCGACACCGTCGTGCGCCAGCTCATGAGTGGCAAGGAAGCCATGGTCTTTGTGGTGCGGCAGGGCGATCACACCCTGTGCGCCAAGGTCTACAAGGAAGCCACCAACCGCAGCTTCCGCCAGGCCGTGGACTACACCGAAAACCGCAAAGTCAAGAACAGCCGCCAGGCCCGCGCCATGGCCAAGGGCACCAAGTTTGGCCGTGAAGCGCAAGAGGCCGCCTGGCAGAGCGCCGAAGTGGACGCCCTGTACCGGCTGGCCGCAGCAGGCGTGCGCGTGCCCACGCCCTACCAGTTCATCGATGGCGTGCTGCTGATGGAACTGGTGGCCGACGCGGAGGGCGACGCCGCGCCGCGCCTCAACGACGTGGTCTTCACGCCAGATGAGGCCCTGGCCCACCACGCGTCCCTGATCAAAGAGGTGGTGCGCATGTTGAGCGCCGGGGTCGTGCATGGCGACCTGTCGGAGTTCAACATCCTCCTGGCCGCCGATGGCCCCGTCATCATCGACCTGCCCCAGGCCATTGATGCAGCTGGTAACAACCATGCTCAGCGCATGTTGCTGCGCGATGTGGCCAACCTCAAGGCCTTCTTTGGGCAGTTCGCGCCATCCTTGCTGGACACGGACTTCGGCCCCGAGATCTGGTCGCTGTACGAGCGTGGGCTGCTGAGCACCGACAGCGTGCTCACGGGCCGGTTCTTGCGGGAGGACAAGGCCGTGAACCTGGGCGACGTGATCCGTGAGATTGACGATGCCCGCGACGAAGACGCCGCCCGGCGCCTGCGGATGCAGACAGGCGGCTGAGTCGCATGGCCTGGCCGGTTTGCGGTCAAGGCATTCCGATGGAAGTGCCGCATGCGTGAAAAGTGGGGCAATGCGGGCTGAATCGAGATCAACAAAATCGCCGGCTGGACGAAACTTCATCAGGTGGTGGGCTCAGCGCTTGCTGAGATCGTCTTCTGTCTCTGACTGGGACACCGATGCAGCCACCGCATCGGCCCAAGCACAAACGGAACACCACCATGAGCGCCATCCAACCGTCCTGGCTTGCACGGCTCTTTGCCGCTTCGCCGCTGAAGCAGCTTGCCGATGAATTGGGCCAGCAGGCCCAGGCACGAGCCGACGCCGAGTCCTTGCTGCAAGCCGTGAACAAGTCACAGGCCGTCATCGAGTTCAAGCTGGATGGCACGGTTCTGCATGCCAACGACAACTTCCTGCGCACGCTGGGTTACAGCCTTGAGGACATCAAGGGGCGACACCACAGCATGTTCGTCGACCCCACTTATGCCGCCTCGGGTGACTACCGCGCCTTCTGGGACAAGCTCGGCCGTGGCGACTTCGATGCCGGCGAGTACAAACGCATCGGCAAAGGGGGCAAGGAGGTGTGGATCCAGGCTTCTTACAACCCGGTTCTGGACGACAAGGGCAAGCCCGTCAAGGTGGTCAAGTACGCCACAGAGATCACGCAGGCCAAGCTGCGTGCAGCCGACTTCGAAGGTCAACTCCAGGCGGTCAGCAAGGCCCAGGCCGTGATCGAATTCGACCTCGATGGCAAGGTGCTGACGGCCAACGACAACTTCCTGAGCACGCTGGGCTATGCGCTGAGCGACATCAAGGGCCAGCACCATTCGATGTTCGTCGAGCCCGACTACCGCAACAGCCCTGCCTACCGCGCGTTCTGGGACAAGCTGGCCCGTGGCGAGTACGACGCGGGCCAGTACAAGCGCCTGGGCAGGGGTGGCAGGGAGGTCTGGATCCAGGCCTCCTACAACCCCATCATGGACATGAGCGGCAAGCCGTTCAAAGTGGTCAAGTACGCCACCGACATCACGCAGGCCAAGCTGCAAGCGGCCGACTTTGAAGGCCAGTTGCAGGCCATTGCCAAGGCGCAGGCGGTGATCGAGTTTGGCCTGGACGGCAAGGTGCTCACCGCCAACGACAACTTCCTCAAGACCCTGGGCTACACGCTGGGCGAGATCAAGGGCCAGCACCACGCGATGTTCGTGGACCCGGACTACCGCAACGGCGTGGACTACCGCCTGTTCTGGGAGAAGCTGGGCCGGGGTGAGTACGATGCCGGCCAGTACAAACGCCTGGGCAAGGGCGGCCGGGAGGTCTGGATCCAGGCCTCGTACAACCCCATCATGGACATGAACGGCAAGCCCTTCAAGGTGGTGAAGTACGCCACCGACGTGACGGCCGAGGTCAACGCCAACAACATGCTGCGCCAGGCCGTGGCGCAGGCCCAGCAGGTGACCAGTGCCGCCAAGGATGGCGACCTCAGCCAACGCATCCCGCTGGAAGGCAAGAGCGGGCCCATCGAGGTCTTGTGCGCCGGCGTGAACACGCTGATGGAGACCACATCGGTGATCTTCGACGATGTGGGCCGTGTCTTCGGGGCGCTGGCCGAGGGCGACCTGTCCCAGCGCATCACCCGCGACTACCAGGGCACCTTTGGCCAGGTCAGGCAGGACGCAAACGCCACCAGCGAGAAGCTGTCGGCCATCATCGAAGACGTGGGGCGTGTGTTCTCGGGCATGGCCGACGGTGACCTGACCCAACGCATCACCCGCGAGGCCCAAGGCACCTTCGAACAAGTGAAGAACGACGCCAACACCAGCTGCGACACGCTGGCCCGCATCATCCAGGAGGTGAGGGCTGCGGCCGACGCCCTGACGGGTGCGGCCGGCCAGGTCAGCAGCACGGCCCAGACCTTGTCGCAATCGGCCACCGAACAGGCCTCTTCGGTCGAAGAGACGACGGCGTCGATCGAACAGATGTCTGCGTCCATCACGCAAAACAGCGAAAACGCCCAGGTGACCGACAGCATGGCCACCAAGGCCAGCACCGAAGCGGGTGAGGGCGGCCAGGCCGTGACGCTCACCGTGGACGCCATGAAGCAGATCGCCAGGAAGATCTCCATCGTGGACGACATCGCCTACCAGACCAACTTGCTGGCCCTGAACGCGGCCATCGAGGCCGCGCGAGCAGGCGAGCATGGCAAGGGCTTTGCCGTGGTGGCCGACGAGGTGCGCAAACTGGCCGAACGCAGCCAGGAAGCCGCACAGGAAATTGGCGATCTGGCCAGCAGCAGCGTGTCCACCGCCGAACGGGCTGGCAAGCTGCTGGGCGAGATCGTGCCGTCCATCCAGAAAACCAGCGACCTGGTGCAGGAGATCTCTGCGGCCTCGCAAGAGCAGAGCCAGTCGGTCTCGCAGATCGGCGAGGCCATGGGTCAGCTCAGCAAGGTCACACAGCAGAACGCATCGGCATCCGAAGAGCTGGCTGCGACCTCTGAAGAGCTGTCCAGCCAGGCCGAGCAGCTGCAGCAGGCGGTGGCCTTCTTCAATTTGGGCAACGAGGGGCGCGCGCCGGCCAAGGGCAGGGCCGACGGCTTTGCAGGCAGCGATCGCCGGGCACCGAACTCTCCCATGCGCGCGGCCAGCCGCAGCGAGCGCGAGCCGGCCATGGCCAAGGCCACTGGCACGCACGGCAACTTCAAGCCCTATTGAAAACCGACGAGAGAGGCGAGGAGGGCGGCTGCATGCATGCCTTGTGCGACGACACCTATCACCGCATCACGGACCTGATGCACGCGGAGATTGGCTTGTCCTTCTCCGAGAGCAAAAAGCCGCTGGTGAGTTCACGGCTGGCCATGCGCATCGAGCGACTGGGGCTGGCTGGCTTTGACGACTACTTCGAGCTGATTGCCGGCGAGCACGATGGTGGCGAGTTTCAGATGGCGGTCGACCTGTTGACCACCAACGAGACCTACTTTTTTCGCGAGCCTGCCCACTTCGACCTGCTCGAAAGAGAGCTGAGCAAAACCAGGCCACGCAAGCTGTCGGTCTGGAGCGCCGCGTCGTCCTTTGGTGATGAGGCCTACACCATCGCGATGCTGCTGGCCGACCTGCAGCAGCAAGGCCGCATCGGCAGCGAGTGGTCCATCCTGGGCACCGACATCAGCGACCGCGTGCTGCGCAGCGCCACCGCGGCCATTTACCCCAGCGAACGCCTGCGCTTCGTCACGCCGGAGCGCCTCAAACGCCATTGCCTGCGGGGTGAAGGTGAGTCTGAGGGCATGGTGCAGATCCAGGATCGCTTGCGGGAGCGCGTCCACTTCGGGCAGCTCAACCTGTGCCGCAGCACCGAGGGCGTGGGCCCGTTTGACGTGATCTTCCTGCGCAACGTGATGATCTATTTCGACCAGCCGACCAAGCAGGCGGTGGTGGACCGCGTGGTCGCGCGCTTGCGGCCAGGTGGCCTGTTCTTCATCGGCACGGCAGAGGGGCGCGTGCCTGGGGCGGCGCCCTTGCAGTCGCTGGCGCCAGGGGTCTTTCGGAAGGTCGCGACGTGAGCCTGCCTGGGGTGTTGCACACGCTGAACCCGGGCGATGTGGCGTTTGGCGCCCGAGGCGATCGCATGGCGACCTTGCTGGGTTCGTGCATCGCCATCGTGTTGACCGACCCGCGCCGCACGGTAGGCGCCATGTGCCACATCGTCCACACCGGCGAGGTGCGCAGCGGCAAGCCACTGGGAGGCAGCCACGGCAGCGTGGCCATCGACATGATGTTCAAGCGACTGGGCGACCATGGCATCGATGCCCGCCAGTGCCACGCCTATGTCTATGGGGGCGGCAACATGTTCCCCGCCCTGGTCACCGACAGCCATGTGGGCGAACGCAACGCCGACTGGGTGCTGGATGAACTGGCGGCCTGTGGCATCCAGGTGCTGCATGAAGACGTGGGCGGTGCGGCCTACCGGCGGCTGTCCTGGACGGTGGGACCTGAGGCGCCCGAAGTGGTGGCTGTGACGGTGTGAGCCCAAAGCCCTGACAATCTGGCATTTCCTGCTCGCGAGACGCCACCCATGAAAACCTACGACATCGAAATCCAGCGCCTGAAATCCGTCAAGCACGACAGGGGCCTGATCGAGCTTGGCGTCGATGTGCTGGTCCTGCCCAGGCCGGCGCGTGACGAGCAGTCCGTCACCAGCTGCCTGTCGCTGCCGGTGGACGACGCGCGCACCCTGCTGATCCTGCTCAAGCAGCAACTGACCGAGCTGGACAAGCTGCAGCCGCGCAGCCGGCGCTCGGGACGCTGCTGAGGGCCGACGGCCTGCGCTCGCTGTGTGTCCATCCTGACATCTGTGTAGCCCTGGGTAAACCTGCTACACACCGGCCGCCAGGTGGTCGATAGACCTGGCATCAGCCCCCAGAAGGACGCACCATGACCGTTTCTGCCGTCTCCTCATCCAGCAGCACGTCGTCTTCTGGCAGCACCAGCCAGATCGCCGCCTTGCAAAAGCAGCTGGCCGCCCTGCAAAAGCAGCTGGTGACCGCCCAGAAGTCGTCGGACACCAAGGCGGCCGCTGCCCAGGTCCAGTCGCTCAGCCAGCAAATCGCCGCCGTTCAGGCCGAGATCGCCCAGTTGCAGCAGCAGGCCACGCAGGCCAAACAGCTCAAATCGGCCGAGGCCGGCCAGGGCAGCCAGGTGCAGTCCACTGCCGAGCGAGACCGCGAGGCACAGAAAAAAGCCGCTGCCCAGGGGGCCACGGCCGGCACGCAGGTGAACACCTACGCCTGAGCACGCCTGCCGCCCGGCTCAGAGCGGGGCGGCCAGTTCGCAGCGGTTGCGCCCCAGGGCCTTGGCGCGGTAGAGGGCCTCGTCGGCACGGCGCACCAGCTGGTCCACCACCTGGCCGCCTTCGCCGGACCCATCGCCGGCACCCACCACCCCGATGCTGACGCTCACGTGCTCCGATGTGGCCGACGCCTCATGGCGCATGGCCAGCGCGGCCACAGACCGGCGCAATGCCCCTGCCATGGCCATCGCCTCGCGTGCGGGGCGCAGGGGCAGCACGGCCACGAACTCCTCGCCGCCCCAGCGCGCCAGCAGGCCGCCCTCATGCTTCAAGGTGGCCTGCATGGCCTTGGCCACCAGGCGCAGGCACTGGTCGCCGGCCGGGTGGCCGTAGCGGTCATTGAAGGCCTTGAAGTGGTCCACATCGATGATCAGCATGGCCATGCCATGCCCCTTGGCCTGCTGCTCGCGCACCCAGCTGTCAAACCGACGGCGGTTGGGCAGGCCCGTGAGCGGGTCCAGGTTGGACATGTCCTCCAGCCCGCGGCGGATGTGCTCCAGCTCGGCGCGCAGCGACAGCCCTCGCTGGTTTTGCAGGAAGCGCTGGCGCTCGTCCAGCTCCAGGTTGAAGTTGGACACCAGCGTGTACACGCCCACCACCACCACCAGCAGGCCCAGCGGCGCTTCGATGACGGCGTAGGGGCTGGGCGGGCCTTGGTGGGCAGCGCTCGTGTACACAAACAAGCCCAGGATGAAGGTCGACGCGGCCACCGCATGGCCGAAGCGCAGGCGCTGAACCAGGTTGCCGAACACCAGCACGGGGATCAGACCTGCGCGGTAGATCGACACCTGCGGGCTGTCGCTCTTCAACAGCACCACGCCCAGGCAGGCGGCCACCAGCACCGTGCCCACCGTGGCGATGAGGTCGGTCAACCAGGGGGGCGTGTGCTGGAGCCACCAGTCGTTGAGCACGAAGGCGGCGATCACCAGGGCGATGACCAGAGGCGTGAGGGTGTACAGGCGCAGCCGCACCGACAACTCGAACACGTCGGGGACCATGTAGAAATCCGAGATCAGGAACAGGTTGAACAGGATCAGGGAAGCCCCGCCCGTGACCCGCAGGTGATGCAGGCGGGCGGGCGCACAGGCCTGCGCGAACTGCCGCTCCAGCGCCGGCCCGAAGCGCAGCCTGCGCGTGTAGCGCACCCGCATGTCCCGCAAGACCGACTGAAGCGTCAGTGCGGGGGCGGCAGGCTGGGCAGGGCTCATGCGGCCACCTCCGCCTGGGCTGGCGCCACGGGCGCCTCGCCCATGGCCGCGCGGTTGCGGCCTTCGGATTTGGCCCGGTAGAGCCGATCATCCGCCAGGCGGATCAAGGCGGACGGCGGTGTCTGGCCATCGGGGCGGATGCAGGCCACGCCGATGCTGACGGTGACCACCGGCGCGCAGCTGGACGCCCCATGCGGCAGCGCGCAGGCTTGCACCGCCTCCAGGACGCGCTGGGCCACGTGGCCTGCTGCAGGCCCGTCCGCATCGGTGATGAGGACGGCAAACTCTTCGCCACCCCAGCGCGCCAGCAGGTCCACGGGCCTGCGCAGGCCATGGCCAATCGCCTCGGCCACGGCTTGCAGGCAGCGGTCTCCAGCCTGGTGGCCATGGCGGTCGTTGTAGGCCTTGAAGTGGTCCACGTCCACCATCAGCAAGGCCAGCGGCAGGCTTTCTGCCTGGGCGCGTGCCCAGTTCTGGCTCAGGAACTCGTCGAACGCGCGGCGGTTGGCCACACCCGTGAGCACGTCGGTGCGGGCGGCGGTCGCCAGCCGGTCGTTGTTTGCCTTGAGCGACAGGCGCAGGCCCTGCTCACGCACGTCCAGCAAAAAGGCCATGCGGTCATTGTGCTCACGCACATAGCAGGCATGCAATGAGAACGACAAGGTGGTGATCAACAGCAGGCTGGCCCCAAGCCTGACCGTGCCCATCACGTCCACCACCATCAGCAAGGTCACGGTGTGGACCAACACCGCACCGATGATCACCAGGACCATGGGCCAGAAGCGGGCGAACACGGTGGCGTAGGTGATCACCACCAGCAATTCGACCAGCTTGACATAGGCCAGGGGGTTGCTGCCGTTGGCCCCTGTGGCGGCCACGACGCCCGTGATGCCGCAGGCCACCCATGCCACCATGGGCACGACCCATTCATTGAGGGCAGCCTGGTTCACCTTGCGAAAAATCACCAGCACGGCCAGCACAAAGGGCAGGTACAGGCCAATGCGCAGGGCGCTGGCAAAGAGCAGGTCCTGCGGCGCCAGCAGCTGATCGGCCACCAGCATGCCGGCACCAATGAACACGGAGTTCAGTGCCGCGATGCTGAGCTTCACCGCCCGCTGCGGCCCCATGTCCTGGATGAAGGCGTGCTCCAGCCTCGCCGGGAATTTCAACCAGCGAAAGCCGTTTGCAAGCGTGGTGTCGACCAGGGCCTGGGCCTCTGCCGATGCTGGGTTCAACGCCAATTCGGGCCTCCATGCAGCTGCCATCTTAGGATGGGCTGCCGTGCAGCAGGTGGGGGAATTTCACGATGTGACCGGTTTTGTGCCGAGATAAGCCCGTTGACACCGTGCGGGGCCGGCGACCTCACAGCGCCGCCGAGATCTGCGCCGCCAGCGCCATCAGCCGGGTGTTGAGCCCATGCGCGCGGGCCATGAGCTGGGGGGCTGGCGGGGCCTGTGCGGCCTCCAGCTCGATGGCATGCAGCTCGTGTTGCAGCGTGGTGGACCCGATGGCCGCGCAGGCGCCCCGCAGGGCGTGGCAAGCCTGTGCCAGGCGCTTCGCGTCGAGGTGCGCGGCGGCCGCCAGGAGGTCGGGCGCGCCGTCTCGGTAACTCTTCACGAAGCTGTTGAGGATCATCCGCAAGGTGCCCACCCTGCCCGCCACATTCTTCAAAGCCTGTTGGACGTCATACCCGTCGATGCTGGCCAGCCTGTCTTCCAGGGTGCGGGCGTCGCTCGCAGCCCCAGCGGTCACTGCCGCGGCCTGGGTGCTGGTGGGGCCAGCTTCCCTGGGCAGCCATCGCAGCAGGGTGGCAAAGAGGGCCTTGGGGTCGACGGGTTTGGCCACGTGGTCGTTCATGCCCGCGGCCAGACAGGCGGCTCGGTCTTCGCTGAAGGCGTTGGCGGTCATGGCCACGATGGGGATGCTGCGCCCCAGTTGCGCGCGGATGGCCCGTGAGGCGCTCAGGCCGTCCATGACGGGCATCTGCACGTCCATGAGGATCAGGTCGTGGTGGCGCGACAGCGCCTGCGCCACCGCGCTTTCGCCGTCCTCGGCGGTGTCCACCACCAGGCCCGCGTTGCGCAAGAGCTCGCAGGCGATTTCCTGGTTGATGAGGTTGTCTTCGACCAGCAGGACGCGCTGCCCGGCGTGCAGGCGCAGCAGCTGAACCTCGCCTTCGTCTGCGCTCGTCAGCGTCGTCAGCGGGACGCTGCCTTGCTGGCGCAGGGTGCGCGCCAGGGTGTCGTGCAAGGCCGAAGCGGTGATGGGCTTGACCAGCACGGCGTCAGACTGGACGCTGCGGGCCTGCTGCCACATGGTTTGCTCATCGAAGGCGGTGATCAGGATGGTCGATGGCGTGCCTGCGCCCAGCAGCGCACGCATCTGCCTGAGCGTTTCGATGCCGTCGATGCCGGGCATGCGCCAGTCCACCAGGATCACGTCGTAGCTGCGACCCGCCTCGCTCTCTTGCGCCAGCCTGGCGACGGCTTCGGTGCCGCTGGGCAAGGCGTCCACCTGCAGGCCCAGCCTGTGCAAGCGGTCGGCGAGCGTCGCCAGGGCTTCGGGCAGGTCGTCCACCAGCAGGGCACGCAAGCCACCCAGGGCGATGGGGGCGGCCTGATCACCGGCCTCTGCGGCGCGGCCCAGCCAGGCCGTGAACCAGAAGCTGCTGCCTTCTCCGGGTGAGCTGTGCACGCCGGTCTCGCCACCCATCAAGGTGGCCAGGTGCTGGGTCAAGGCCAGCCCCAGCCCGGTGCCACCATGTTTGCGGGTGGTGGTGGCATCGGCCTGAACGAAAGGCTGAAACAGGCGGGCTTGCTGATCGGGCGAGATGCCTTCGCCCGTGTCCTGAACCTCGAAACGGACTTGCAGGCCGCGGGCGGACTCGGTCAGCAGTTCGCCCTTCAGGCGAACCCAGCCGCTCTCCGTGAACTTCACCGCGTTGGTGAGCAGGTTGATCAGCACCTGCAACAGGCGCATCTTGTCGCCCCGCATGCGTTCGGGCAGGTGGTCGGTGTCGAGGATCAGCTCCAGGCCCTTTTCACGAGCCCGGTTGCTGACCATCTCGAAGGCGCGCGCGAACAGCTCGTCGCAGGCGAACTCCCCGACGTCGAGTTCCATCTTGCCCGCCTCGATCTTGGACAGGTCGAGGATGTCGTTGATCACCTGCAGCAGGTGCTGCGCGGCGGCGTCCACCTTGCGCAGCCGCTCCAGTTGCATGGCGTCGCGGGCGTCGCGAGACATCAGGTGCGTCAGCCCGATGATGGCATTCATCGGGGTGCGGATCTCGTGGCTCATGTTGGCCAGGAAGGCGCTCTTGGCCTGGCTGGCCTCCAGCGCTTCGTTGCGTGAGGCTTGCAGCTCCAGGGTGCGTTGCTCGACCAGCGATGACAGGTGCTGGCGGTGGTCGACGAGTTCACGCTGCGTGCGCAGGCGCTCGCTGATGTCCACCAGCGAGGTGACGATGAACTGGGTTCGCCCGTCGGCACGGTAGCAGGTGGCCGAAACCGTCAGGTCCATCACCTGGCCATCGCTGCGCAGGGCGCGCAGGTCCACCTGGAACTGGTCCACGAGGCCATCGACCAGGCGCTGGTGCCATGTCAGGGCCAGGCTCTGGTCATCCGGGTGCAGCACGTCCGTCCAGCGCCGTGCCTGCATGGCGGCCTCGCTGTAGGCCAGCATCTCGCAATAGCGCCGGTTGAAGCAGATCCACTGGCCGTCTGGCCGGGTGATGTGGATGCCGAAGTTGCCGAGGTCGAACTGAGACCGAAACAGGAACTCGCTCTCCTGCAGGGCGAGCTGGGCGGCGTCGCGCGCCGTTCGTGCGCGGATGGCACCCATGCCATAGCCCAGTTGGTCCGCCAGCCTGGACAGCAGGTCGACCTCCTCCTTCTGAAAGGCGTCGGGCTCGGTGGCGTACAGCGACAGCACGCCCACCACGTCCTGGTCGACGATGAGGGGCAGGCCCAGAGACGACTGGAAGCCATGCTCGATGGCCAGCTCCCGCCAAGGCGCCATGGCCGGGTTGGTGATGAAATTCTGGTTGCACACCGGCTGCCGGCTGCGGATCGCGATGCCGCACGGGCCCTGGCCGGAGGGGTCGTCCGCCCAGGACATCAAGGTGTCGTCCAGGTAGTCCAGCCCCTTGCCGGACCTGGCCACAGGCCTCACGGTCTTGCCTGCGTCCTGCTCGGCCGTCCCCACCCAGGCCATGCGGTATCCACCGCTGGCCACGGCCAGATCGCAGATGCCTTGCAGCAGCGTGCGCTCGTCGGCAGATGCCATGAGCACGCGGCTGCTCTCGCCCAGCACGCGGGCCGCACGGTTGACCTTCTTGAGCGCGTCCTCGGCCTGACGCAAGGCGGTGATGTTGCGCGCCACGCCCAGCACACCCATCACCTTGCCGCGTTCGTCCAGCACCGGCGTCTTGACGGTCTGCACCAGCACCTGGCGGCCGTCGCTGCGGTAGGTGATGAGGGATTCGGACGTGTGGGGCTTGCCTTCTTCAACGGCGGCGCGGTCGGACTCCCGGAAGGCCGCCGATTGCGCGTGCCCGACGAAGTCGAGGTCCCGCTTGCCGACGATCTCTGACTCGGTGGCGCCGAAGAACCGTTCGAATTCGGCGTTGCAGGCCAGGTACACGCCGTCGGTGCTCTTGATCCAGACCAGGTCCGGTATCTCGGAGATCAGCAGCTTTTGCAGCTGATGTGCGCGGTCTGCGGCCCGCCACCGTTCACCCCGTCGTCGTGTCAGCAGATTTCGCCACATCCCTGTCTCCCTCGCTCCTGGTGCGCGCCACGGTCAGGCGGTCGCCCGGCTGCGGTGCCCGACGTGTCGGCATTACCCATGATCTCTGCATGGGATTCTGGCCCAAATGGCGCCCTTGTGGCGCCCTTGTGGCGCCCACGCCGTGGCCATCCCGGCTCACTGTTGCGTGTCGATCGCCGCAAAGGCCCGCCACAACAGGAGGTCGTAGCTGATCTTGAGCACGCCGCAGATCACCAGGGGGGCGGCCAGCCAGCCGGCGGCCAGCATGGCCCCGCCCAGCGCCGGGCTCAAGGCAGACGCCAGGCTGCGGGGCACGGCGGTGAAGCTGGCGGCAGCCGCACGTTCACCGGGTGTGACCACGGCCATGACGAAGGCGCCTCGCGCGGGCACGTCCATCTGCGACAGCAGGGCGCGCAACAACAGCAGGCCCAAGGCCAGTTCCCGCTGGTGCACGCAGGCCGCGGCGATCAGGCACAGGCTGGCCGGGATGTGGGTGTAGACCATGGTGGGGATCAGGCCGATGCGTTGGGCCAGGTGCGGTGCCGCCAGTTGCGACAGGGCGCCCAGCAAACCCGCCCACCAGAAGAACTGCCCCGTGTGGGCCAGCGACAAGTCGAAGCGCTGCAGCAGCCACAAGGCCAGCAGGGCGTTGACCACCAGCCCGCCGGCAAAGGAATCCACAGAGAACAAGGCAGCCAGCTTCAGCACCACCGGGCGGGAGGGCCCCAGCGGGGTGGCAGGGGGCAGGCCCTGGCTGGGCGCGGGCCTGGGCAGACCTCGGTAAATCACGTACACCGAGCAGCCCACCAGGCCGTAGAGCACGAACATCCAGCGCAGGCCGCTCAGCCTGTCGACGCCCAGGTGCTGGACCAGCCAGTCTGGCACCGAGGTGGCCAGCGCGCCCAGCGCTGCGAAGAAGGCGCCGGTGAGGCTGTAGCGCGCGAACAAGGCGGTGCGGGCCCGTGCGTCGCTGGCTTCGGCCAAGCGGGCGTGTTCCAGGGGCAGGAAGACGCTGACGTCACCCGAGCTGGGGTTGAGCGTGCCAACGAAGGCGATCATCAGCAGCGGCCAGAAGCCGGCACAGCCTGCAAAGGCAAAGCCTGTGGCCGCCATGAGCAGGGCCGCGGTGGTGAGCAGGGTGCGGTGGTGAAAGCGGTGCCCCCAGGCGCCCACGGCCAGCGTGCTCAGGGCAGAGCCCAGCAAGGTGGTGCTGGCCAGCACGCCCACCTGCCAGGTGCTCAGGCCCAAGGCCAGCAGGTAAACCGGCAGCAGGATGGCGACGTAGCCATCGGCGAAGGCGCGCAAGGCCCGCCCCAGCAGCAGGTGGCGGATCAGGCTGCGCGCCTCGGCGGGTGGGGCGGCTGGATTCGGGTTCATTGGGGGGATTGTCCGTTGCGCCAGGCTCGGGGTCGGGCGCCCGGTGTGTGGTTGGCCCACGCTCGATACAATCGGGCAACGCGTTTGCCCAGGCCTGCACAGGCCCTTTGGACCTTGACTGCCACCCCTTCCTCCGACCCGCTGCATGGCGTCACCCTGGCCCACATGGTCGAGTGCCTGGCCGACTACTTTGGCTGGGCCGAGCTGGGCCGCCAGATCCCCATCCGCTGCTTCACGCACGAGCCCAGCGTGGCCTCCAGCCTCAAGTTCCTGCGCCGCACGCCCTGGGCGCGGACCAAGGTCGAGGCCTTGTATGTGGAAACCTGGCGCCAGACGCGCTGAGCCCACCCCGCTGCACACCCCATGAACAGACTTCAGGCCCAATGGCAGCGCCTTTTTCTGCCCGCTGCCGCGGCGGGGCAGGACCCGGCACAACTGGTGGACCCCCAAGGCGAGGTCAGGGCCCTGGTGCTGGAACTGGCCCGACCCGCCGACTGGGTGCTGCTGTCTCAGGTGTGGCGCGGCGTGCAGGCCGATTTGCAACTGCCCGCACCGGCGATCGCGGTCTCCGGGGTGGACGGCTACCAACTGTGGCTGTCGCTGGTGGCGCCCGTGGGCCTGGCGCAGGCGCATGGTTTTCTGATGGCACTGTGCGCGCGCTACCTGCCTGAGGTGGCGCCGGCGCGCATCAGGCTGTGGCCTGTGGCCGACGCCAGCGCAAGCGCTGGTGTGCAGCACGCCCAGCCGGTGCCCACCCTGCAAGGGCCCTCCGACGTCTGGTCTGCCTTCGTGGCGCCGGACCTGGCCCCGGTGTTCGTCGACACGCCCTGGCTGGACTTCCCGCCCAGCCAGGACGGGCAGGCCGATCTCCTGGCGCGCATCGACAGCATCACGCCTGAGGGCTGGACGCATGCGCTGGCATGTTTGCAGCCGGTCACGCCTGTGCAGCCGCTGCGCCAGGTGCAGGGCCACGGCCCCTCCCCAGCTCACGCGCCTGCAGGCTACGTGACCCCCCACAGCGACCCCAGGCTCTTTTTGCTGGCCGTGATGAACGACGAGGCCGTGGACCTGGCCCTGCGCATCGAGGCGGCCAAAGCCCTGCTGCCTCACTGCGGCGACCTCAGCCAGCCTTGACTTCGCCCAGGCACATCGTCAGCAGGGTTTGACGCTGTGCGACCGGCAGCAGCGCGGCGCCATCGGCGTGGATGTGGTCCAGCAAGATGCCGTCGAACACCGCCACCAGGCGGGGCGCCACCTGAGCGGCATCGCGCCGGCCCAGGCGCTTCAAAGCGCCTGCCGTGGCCTGCAGGAACTGCTGACGTTGCGCACCCATGGTGGCGGCCAGTTCCGGGTCGCATGCCGCCATCAGGATCAGATGAAACCTGGCGACCAGGTGGGTGCGCCTGGACGGTGAGAGCCAGTCGGCCAGGCGTGCCACCAGCAGCGCCGTGAACTGTGCCTGGGTGAAACCGGGCTGGGCCATCTGGCGCGCATCGGCTTGCAGGTCTTGCAGGTCCAGCCAGGCGTGGCGCTTCAGGGTCAGGGCCAGCAGCTCCTGGCGGGTGCGGCAGTGCGCCGAGGTGGAGCCCTCGGGCAGGCCGGCCTGGGTGTCCACCGCGCGATGGGTCAGGGCTTTGGCACCCGCGCTGCCCAGCAAGGCGATGGCGGCGTCGGCAATCAGGGTTTTGCGATCGGTGTCCATCGTGGGCGTGAATGGGGCATCAATGGGGCGTTGGCGGGGTGCCTGGGGACATCACTTCGGGTTTGCGCGGATGCGCCGGGCCATCTACATTTGTAGATTATGCACATCTACATTTGTAGATGTTCGTGATGAAAGGGGCCGAAATGCCTGATCAATTGCCGTCGTTGTTCAAAGGGCGCCTGGCCACCAGCGTGAGCCGCCTGTCACTGGTGGGCCTGTTGGTCACGGTCACGCCTGGCTTGCTGCTGGCCAGCGCGCCCAGCCATGCCCGGGCCGAGGTCATCAGCGCGTCCGCGCAGTTCACCGTGGCCGCCGTTCGCCCCGAGGCCTTCAGCTGGCTGTGGGACAACGCCGACGAGGCCTTGCTCAAGGCCGCCAACGCCAACATCCAGTCCTTCGCCTGGGAAGAAACGCCGGCCACGCCGCAGCACCTGGGTTACTCCACCGGCGCGCGCTACCGCATCAAGGCGAACTGGGGTGGCCTGAGCCACACCGTGGACGTCACGCACCTCCCACCCGAGACCATGCGCGGCCGCGTGCCCTCTGACAACTTCCTGGGCGCCAAACCCTACAGTTTCGTGGCGCAGGGCGTCTCTGTCGACGGCAAGCCACCGTTCACCGTGCTGGTGCAGTACACCCCTGCCGGCAGCAGCTTTGGCGACAGCCAGTTCCAGATCCAGGCGACGAACGCCGCAGACACGGCGGTGGCCCAGGCCTACGTGAGCCTGCTGAGCAAGACGTACAACGGCCTGCAAAGCACCTTGACGGATGCGCTCAACCAGCGCTACTTCAATGCCGTGCTCAAGAAGCGCGGCACCTACGCCATCGGCCCGGTCGACAAGAACCTCAACGTGCGCCTCACCGTGTCGCAAGAGATCAAAGGCATCGATGCGCAGATGCTGTCCTGGTGGTGGGATCACATCGGCGACACGGCCCGCTACCGACTGTGGCAGCCCATCGACCACGTTTCATTCGAATGGACCGTGCCGCCCGGCAGCCCCGATCTGCACTACGACATCGGCGCGGTGCAGAAGGCGAAGGAGTACATCGGCAAGACGCTGATGACGCTGGCCATTGCGGGCGCTGATCCGAAGGTGCTGACGCCGCCAGACCCTTTGGTCGACCCGGACTACTTCTTTGCCACCGCCGATCCGACCTTCCTGATGGGCCTGTTCCCCCACAACCTGCTGTCGCACCAGTGGCGGCCCAACGCCACGGGCGACGGGGTCATCCTGAGCACCGTGTTCGTCAACACGGCGCTGGCGCGCGTACTCAACGCCACCTTCTTCGAAGACCTGGGCTCACACGCCTTGCGTGAATTCCAGATGCTCCCCTACTTCCTGCCTCGCCTGTACAGGCGCGAGTACCTGCACGAGTGAGGGCAGGTGCCAGGGGGCCCGCTGCGCTCACCGCTGGGTGGCGGTGGCTTCGGTCACCGCGGGCGTTTCGCCCCGTTGCGCCTGCACGCGGGCCAGTTCGGCCGCGTAGGCGGGGCCCTGGCGCAAGCCCTTGTAGCGGGCCAGGGCCAGCTGGTAGGGCTTGTCCAGGGCTTCGCGCACGGCTTCTTCGCTGTACTGGTCCAGCCCTGCCTGGTGCCACAGGTTCAGGTCGGCAATGACCTCTGATCGGCTGAGCGCGTGGGGCGCCTCCACCTGGGCGGGGGCGCCTTCGGCCCTGGCAACGGTGTGGCCGACGATGCTGGTCAGCAGGGCCAGGGTGCTTGCTTGTCTGCGGTTCATGGTGATGTCCTCATGGTGGTGTGCGGGATGGGCGGGATCAGGCGCCGGCCGGCTTGGCCAGGCCTTGCTTGACCTGCTGGCTGATGTCGTCGGCCAGGTATTCGGTGGCGCCATCGGTCAGGGCCTGCAGGGCGCCTTGTGCCACGGCATCGGGCGAAGTCTTGGGCACGTCCACGCCGGCGGCCATGTCGGTGTCCATGTAGCCCACGTGCAGGGCCAGCACCTCGGTGCCTTGTCCTGCCAGGGCCTGCCTGAGGCTGTTGCTCAGCGACCAGGCAGCGGCCTTGCTGGCACAGTAGGCCGCCACGTCAGGGAAGGCCGCCCAGCTCAGCACCGACAGCACGTTGACGATGGCGCTGTGGGGCTGTTTGGCCAGCACCGGTGCGAAAGCCACACTCAGACGCCATGGGCCCAGGAAGTTGGTGTCCATCTGCGCCTGGGCCTGGTCAATGCTGGCTGGTGTGAGCACCGGGCCGTTCTGGAAAATGCCGGCGTTGTTGACCAGCACGGTGACATCGGGGCAGGCCTGCACGGCGGCAGCCACTTGCTCAGGATTGGTCACGTCCAGTCGGACGGGGATGACGCCCGCCAGCCGAATGCTGTCGGGGTCTCGTGCGGCGGCATAGACCTTGGCCGCACCGGCTTTCAATGCGGCTTTGGCGAAGGCCAGACCCAGGCCACGGTTGGCCCCGGTGACGAAAACGACGGCGTTGTTGAGGTTCATGTCAAGCTCCAGTTGAGGTGAGTGTTGGGCGTCGATGTGACGCGTTGGTGATCGGGACGGTGAGCGGTTCAGGGTGCTTCCAGCACGGTGGCCACACCCTGGCCGCCGCCGATGCATTGCGTGGCCAGCGCATACCGGCCGCCGGTTCTGGCCAGCAGCGCAGCGGCCTTGCCCGTGATGCGGGCACCGGTTGCGCCCAGCGGGTGCCCCAGGGCCAGGGCGCCCCCGTCGATGTTGACGGTGGCGGGGTCCAGACCCAGCTCGCGAATGCAGGCCAGTGCCTGTGACGCAAACGCTTCGTTGATCTCGGTGAGGTCCAGGTCGGCCACCTTCAGGCCGGCACGCTGCAAGGCCTTGAGGCTGGCCGGCACCGGTCCGATGCCCATCACGGCCGGGTCCACGCCGATGCTGGCGTAGGCGCGGATGCGCGCCAGTGCGGGCAGGCCATGCCGGGCCGCGAAGTCTTCGTGGACCACGAGCACGGCGGCCGCGCCATCGGTCAGCGGCGAAGACGTGCCCGCCGTGACGACGCCATCAGGCCTGAATGCGGGCTTGAGTGCGGCCAGCGCCTCCAGCGTGGTCTGCGGGCGGATGCAGCCATCGGCGTCCACCACCTGGCCTTGGGGCGTGGTGACGGGCACGATTTCTCCGGACAGCCGGCCCTGCTCGCGCGCGGCGGCGGCCTTCTGGTGAGAGCTCAGCGCCAGGTCTTCCTGGTCGCCGCGCGAGACGTGCCAGCGACGGGCCACGTTCTCGGCGGTCTCGCCCATGGGCATGTAGGCGTCAGGGTAGGTGGCGATCAGCTCGGGGCTGGGGTCGAAGCTCAGACCGCCCTGCGGCACCATGGTCATGGACTCGACGCCCACGCACAGGTAGGCCTCGCCCACGCCCGCTTCGATCTGGGCGGCGGCCAGGTGGATGGCGGACATCGAAGAGCCGCAGAAGCGGTTGATGGTCAGGCCACCCACATGCTGCGGCAGGCCGGCCAGGAAGCCGACGATGCGCGCCAGGTTGTTGCCTTGAGGGCCTTCCGGATAGGCACAGCCCAGGATGATGTCCTCCAGCAGGGCCGGGTCCAGGTCCGTGCGCTGCAGCAGCCCCTTGACCACCTGTGCGGCCAGGGCTTCAGGTCGGGTGCTGGCCAACGCGCCTTTGCGGGCGAAGTGGAAGGGTGAGCGGGCGTAGGCGGCAATCAGGGCTTTCATGGCTGACCTTTCTTGGTGGCATATCTACCGAACGATCGGTAGGTTTTTGGGGCGACATCAATGTCCACGATCTGTTGG
This sequence comes from Burkholderiales bacterium, assembly GCA_947371645.1. The sequence goes on from CANBQJ010000020.1 coordinate 20,506, forward strand.
TGTTCAGGGCAGGCGCTGAAGCTGGCTCACCAGCGGTGCGGTCGCCAGGTCGAAATGCTGGACATGGCCGTGCATGCGCGCGGTCAACAGGCCACCCTGGCAGATGGCGTTGACCTGCGCGGCCCATTGGGCGGCCGACACATCGGGCGGGCTGTCGAGGCTGGCATCGGTGGTCTGGGTGCCCTGGAGCCGGTGCGCGATGGCCGCCAGCCAATCCAGGTGCTGTTGGTGCATGTGCTGTACGGCTGCTTGCAGGGCGGGTTCGATGCAGTCCCAGACGGCCGTCATCGCGCCGCCTGGGCACATGCGTTGCCCAGCGCCGATCTGGTCGCGGTACATGCTGATGTAGGCCAGCATCTGTCGGGCCGGGGTCAGCTCGGCCACACCGGCTTGCCAGAGCTCGAACAGCTCGACGCTGCGTTCAATCACCGCCACCCCCAATGCCTCTTTGGACGGGAAGTGGTGGTAAAGGCTGGCCTTGCGGATGCCAACCTCGTCCGCCAGGTCCTGAAAGCTCAGGCCCAGGTAAGACCGCGTCTGGATCAGCTCGCGCGCCTTGCGCAAGATGAGTTGACGGGTGTCACCGTGTGGGGTGGGCGTGGCGGCGTGCATGGCTACCTACTGTACGGTAGGTTGAAATCCTTGTCCGGTTCAGGGGCAATGCCTGGCCAGATTGGCGCCATCAGCACGGCGCCCAGGGCCATGTCGGAGGGGTTCGCCTCGGGCTCGGCCACGCCCAGCCTCAGAGGGTCGTGGCCAGGGCGGTAGACGAAGCTGCCGAAGAGCTGGTCCCAGATCGACAGCACGGCGGCGTAGTTGCCGCGCACGTCGGCGGCATGGTGCCAGCGGTGCAGTTCCGTGCCCACCAGCACCCGGTTGACCCAGCCCACACGGCTGTCCACATTGAAGTGCGACACCAGGCCTTGCACGCCCGTGACCACGTTGGCCACGAACAGGGCCTCTGGCGGCACGCCAAGCAGCCAGGGGGGCACCGTGAGCAGCAGGCGCACGATCAGGGTGTTGAAGGGGTGTGCGATGGCGTGCATGAACACATAGACCTGGCCTGGCAGGTGGTGAGCCGCATGCACGCGCCACAGCCACTGGCCCCAAGGGCCTTGGGCCTCATGGCAGGCGCGGTGCACGGCGTACCACAGGCCATCGGTGATCAGCAGCGACAACAGGGCTGCGGGCCACACCGGCAAGCCTGAGAGCCATCCGGGGTGGGCCATCCCGTGGTGCAGCACGACCCAGCCGCCCAGCACGTTGCCGGCGCCGATGGTGGCCGCACCCAGCAGCAGGAAGGGCAGGTCGCGGCGCCAGAAGAGGCGGCCCGTCATGCGCCAGGCGGTGCGCAAGGGCCACAGCGATTCAATGAGCACCAGGCTGATCACCACGCCGCCGATGAACCAGCCGTGGTGGGCACCAAGCGGCTGGCGTGGTCGTGACAACTCGGTGAGGAGGTAGGCCAGCGTGGCGCAGGCCAGCACGGGGTAGAGCAGGTAGCGGATCAGGAAGCGGGGCATGGGCGTGTCCTTCTGCGTGAGGGTAGGGGGCACAGATCTTGGACATCGTGTCCAACATCGTTACGATGCCCAGGATCTTGCTGCCCCGGGCCCGCTTTGGCCTGGACACGGGGCAGCGCCGGCTTCAGAACTGGACACGAAGGGCGCTCTTGTGCAGAAATCCGAATTGCCCCGTGGTGTGGGCGCAGCAGGTGGACGGCCCGTGAACCGTCGCGTCGACCGGCGCGTCCAGCGCACCCGCGAGGCCCTGAGGGACGCCTTGCTGGCCTTGCTGCCCGAACTGGGTTGGGACGACATCGACGTGCAGACCTTGTGCGAGCGGGCCAACATCGGGCGGTCGACCTTCTACCTGCATTTTCCCGACAAGGCCGCGCTGCTGCGTGGCACTTTTGATGACCTGCGTGCGCACCTGCTGCAGTCGGGCCAGCATGGGGGCGACGCGTGCGCCTACCCTTTCCTGCCAGGCTTGCTGGCGCATGTCCATGAGCAACGCGCCGTGTTTCAGGCCTTGCTGGGGCGCCGCTCCAGCCAGGCGGTGCAGGCGCACTTCCGCGAGGTGCTGGTGTCCTTGTTCAGCGAGTCCATCGGCTTGCGCACGCGCGCACCCTGGGCCGCCCACGCCAGGGCCCACGCCATGGCTGGCGCGCTCTTTCAGCTGATGGTGTGGTGGCTGGGTTCCCGTAACCCGGTGTCGCCGGCCGAGGTCGAAGCCTGGTTCATCGGATTTGCGGTGACCCCTCAGGCTTGAGTCCCGCTGAGTTCCGGCATGTGCGCATGCCGGTGGTGGATGTCGGGGAAATGGGCGTGCCGGTGCACCAGACGTGTGTGCCGGTGCACATGGGTGTGAGGCTCCACGCCATCCCAGGCGAAGTCATGGGTGTGCTGGTGATGCGCGTCGTGGCGGTGGCTGTGCTCGTGCACCATCTCCACGTGCTCGTGTTCATGCGCGTGGTGTTCGGTGAGGTGCAGGGCCAGCCCCAGCACCATGAGCCCCGCGGCCACCCAGAACATGGTGTCGGTGGGCTCGCCGAAGGCCAACACCGAGATGGCCACACCCACAAAGGGTGCCGTTGAAAAATAGGCCCCGGTGCGCGCGGTGCCCAGACCCCGCAAGGCCAGCACGAACAGCACCAGGCTCAGGCCATAGCCCAGAAAGCCGACCACCATGGCCGATGACCACACGCCCACGGCAGGCCAGGTGGCGCCCAGGGCCAGACCCAGGCTGGTGTTGACGCCGCCGGCCACCAGGCCTTTGGTGAGCGAGATGAACACGGCGTCGGACGCCGACACCTTGCGGGTGAGGTTGTTGTCGATGGCCCAGGCCAGGCAGGCACCGGCCACGGCCAGCGGGCCCACCCCCATGGCCGAAGTGCGGCCCCCTGGCCAGCTCAGCACCACGCCGCCTGCCACGATCAAGGCCATGCCCAGGACGATGCGCTTGTCGGTGCTTTCTCGAAACACCAGCCAGGCGAGCACGGCGGTGAGCACCGACTCCAGGTTCAGCAACAGCGATGCCGAAGCGGCCGATGTGTGCGACAGGCCCAGCATCAGCAAGAGCGGGCCCAGCACGCCGCCGAAGGCGATGGCGCCCAGCAGCCACGGCCATTCGTGAAGGGGAAGTCCGGAGGCTTTCCAGCCCCGGTCGCGCAGCAGGCGCACCAGCGCCAAACCCAGGCCGCTGCCCAGGTACAGCAAGCCAGCCAGCAGGAAGGGCGAGGCGGTGCCGCCGGTGAGCTGCTTGGCCAAGGGCGTGCTGGCCCCGAAGAGCACGGCGGCGCCCAGGGCTGGCCAAACTGCGCGGTGCATGTGCATGTGCATGGCGCGTGTTCAGCCCAGGTGGGTGTGGCGTTCGGATGGGGGCAGAGCCGACATGGCCGCCAGGCCCTTCAGGATGCCGCAGGACTGCACGGCCTGCTCGCTGGTGCACTGCCGACGCAAATCCGTCAACTGCTGCTTGAGCTGAACAAGTTCCTGCATGCGTGCCTCGACGTGGGCAATGTGGTGGTCAAAGACGGCGTTCACGGCGCCGCAACCCTGCGCGGGCTGGTCGGCCAGGCCCAGCAGCGTGTGGATTTCTTCGTGGCTCATGTCCAGCGCGCGGCAATGGCGGATGAAGCGCAGGCGCTCGGTGTGTTCGGGCCCGTAGACGCGGAAGTTGCCTGCCGTGCGTGCCGGGGCGGGCAGCAGGCCTGCCTTTTCGTAGTAGCGGATGGTTTCGACGGTGCATTGCGCCACCTGTGCCAGTTCACCGATTTTCATCAGGTTCTCCAGATGCCTGTTGACCCTATAGTAGCTTCAGGGTTTGTAATGGGCTCAAGCTGCAAGCCAGGACCATGTCTGCCCATCACGAAAACCTGCCTCACGACCACGCCGGACCCACGCCACACAGTGAAGCTGCGCCCGCAGCCACATGCGGCACCGCCTGTTGTCACCACGCCGCCCCGATGCCGGTGGCGATGCCCGGCCCGGCCGTGCGCCAAGGCGATGGTGCCCACACGGCCATCCGCATCCTGCAGATGGATTGCCCGACGGAAGAGGCGTTGTTGCGCAAGAAGCTGGGCGGCATGGTCGACGTCACGGGCATGGACTTCAACCTGATGCAGCGCGTGCTCACCGTGAGCCATGCACCTAAGGCCTTGCCCGCTGTGCTGGCCGCTGTGCGCGACCTGGGCTTCACGCCAGAGTTGGTCACCGCGGCCAGCACGGCTGCGCCGCCTGAAGCCGCCCCCACCAAGCCCTGGTGGCCCCTCGCCCTGGCAGGGGGCATGGCCGTCGCGGCAGAGGCCTCCCACTGGGCCGGGCTGCCCACCTGGGTGGCGGCGGCGCTGGCCCTGGGGGCGGTGCTGGCCAGTGGCCTCACCACCTACCGCAAGGGCTGGGTGGCCATCCGCCACGGCCAGTTCAACATCAATGCCTTGATGAGCCTGGCGGTGACCGGCGCGCTGCTGCTGGGCCAGTGGCCTGAGGCGGCCATGGTGATGGTGCTCTTTGCGGTGGCCGAGCTGATCGAGGCCCGGTCGCTGGACCGTGCCCGCCATGCCATCCAGGGGCTGATGCAACTGACGCCCGAGCGGGCCACGGTCTTGCAAGCCGATGGCCGCTGGCAGGAGGTGGACGTGGGCACGGTGCCGGTGGCGGCACAGGTGCGCGTGCGGCCGGGTGAGCGCATCGCGCTGGACGGCAGGCTGCTGAGCGGTCGCTCCACCGTCAACCAGGCGCCCATCACCGGCGAAAGCCTGCCTGTGGACAAGGCACCTGGAGACGACGTCTTCGCCGGCACCGTCAATGGCTCGGGTGCCTTCGACTACGAGGTGACGGCCGAGGCCAGCCACAGTGTCCTGGCACGCATCGTCCACGCCGTGGAAGACGCGCAGGGTGCGCGCGCGCCTACGCAGCGCTTTGTGGACGGCTTCTCCCGGGTCTACACGCCTGCCGTGTGTGCGCTGGCCTTGATGGTGGCCGTGCTGCCGCCCTTGTTGATGGGCGGGGCCTGGTTCGACTGGGTGTACCGGGCCCTGGTGCTGCTGGTCATCGCCTGCCCGTGCGCCTTGGTGATCTCGACGCCGGTGACCATCGTCAGCGGGCTGGCTGCGGCCGCAAGGCAGGGCATCCTGATCAAGGGCGGGGCTCACCTCGAAGCAGGCCGCAAGCTGGCCTGGCTGGCCCTGGACAAGACCGGGACGCTCACCCAGGGCCGCCCGGTTCAAACCGACACCGTGGTCTGGCGCGCCGGCAGCGAGCAGGTCCTGCAAGCCGTGGCGGCCAGCCTGGCCAGCCGGTCCAACCATCCCGTCTCCCGCGCCTTGACGGTGGCCGCCCAGCAGTCGGGCATGGCCTTGCTTGCGGTGGAAGGCTTCGAGGCCATGCCAGGCCTGGGCGTTCGGGGCAGCGTGGCAGGCAGGGGCTACCTCCTGGGCAATCACCGCCTGGCGCACGAGCAGGGGCGGTGCACGCCCGATCTGGAAGCCCGTGTGACGGGGCTGGAGGCACAAGGCAAGACCGTCATCTTGTTGAGCGACGACGACGGTGTGCTGGGCCTGTTTGCCGTGGCCGACACGCTCAAGGCGGGCAGCGCTCAGGCCGTGGCAGAACTCCACGCGCTGGGCATCCGCACGCTCATGCTCACCGGCGACAACATGCAAACAGCCCGAGCCATCGCCGCTCAGGTCGGCATCGATGAGGTGCAGGGTGAGATGCTGCCCGAAGACAAGCTGCGGGCGATCGAAGACAAGATCGCGCAAGGCGGCGTGGTGGGCATGGTGGGCGATGGCATCAACGATGCGCCCGCGCTGGCCCGCGCGCACATCGGCTTTGCCATGGGCGCTGCCGGCACGGGCACGGCCATTGAAACTGCCGACGTGGCCCTGATGGACGATGACCTGCGCAAGCTGCCGCGCTTCGTGCGCCTGTCGCGCCGCGCCCATGCCCTGCTGGTGCAAAACATCGTGCTGGCGCTGGGGATCAAGGCCGTGTTCCTGACCCTGACAATCCTGGGCGTGGGCACGATGTGGATGGCCGTGTTCGCCGACGTGGGCGCCAGCCTGCTGGTGGTGGGCAACGGGCTGCGCATGCTGCGCCCGGACAGGCGCTGAGGCGGACACCAGGGCGAGTCTGGGCGCGTGGCCTCAAGGCGCGGACATGTCGCCGTGGTGATGGTGGTGGTGTCCGGCCATGGCGTCGGCGCCATGGTCTGACAGCTGGGCCTCGAACCAGCTGTGCAGGGCATTCACCAAGGTCGCATCGCCGCTTTGGTAGCGCAGCTCTGCGCCACCTGGCACGTCCTCGTAGCCGATGGCGATCTGCCCTGGCTTGGCCGCTTGCAGCGTGGCCAGCCCGGGCATCTCTTGCCCGTGGATGTGGCTGGGCCCCGAGAAATCACCTTTCAGAAATTGCGCGCGGATGTCTTGCAGGTGGGCGCGCACCAGCTTGACCTGGGCGGCATCGGCCACGTCTTTGGCTACCACACGCTGGGTACCGCCATCCGGGGTCTGGGTGAAGATGTGCGTGGTGGCCTTCAGGCTGAAAGGCATCACGTCGGCGCCCAGGCGGGCCACGTCGGCCTGGCGCTGGGCGTCAGCGGCCTGGACAGGCCCGGCGGCCATCAAGGTGATGAGCAGGCAGGCAGCGGTAGCGGTCAGGGCCGCTTTCAGTTGGGGGGGCATGGGCGTTCCTCAGCGTTGTGTTGTGGGCTCATCTTGCATCGCCAGGGCTGGCGATGCATATGATTTGAATCACATCGTGGCTTCAGGCCTTGAAGCGCAGCACCGTGCCGTCGCGCTCGATCAACCCGTCCTTCACCATGGCCGCCAGGGTGCGGTAGAGCGCTTCGTGGGTGAGGCCCAGGTGGCGGGCCATGTCCTTGAGCGACCCTGGCCAGTGCAGCTCGCAGCGCCGGCCTTGCCCTTCGGTGTGCAGCAGGTGGCGCACGCGTTCGGATGCGCCCTTGAGCGACAGGCGCTCGACGCGGATGCGTGCCGAACGCAATTGCCTGGACAAGAGTTGGACCCAGGCCAGCGCAAAGGCGCCATCGGTGTCCAGCAGGTGCCGCAGGGCACGGGTAGGCACCTTCAGCAATTCACCACCTTCGCTGACGACGGCATCACAGTGGTAGCGGGCGCTGTCCAGCGAGGCCTCGGCGAAGAACTCGCCGGCACGTGCCTCGTGCAGCATCACCTCTTCGCCATCGCGCCCATGGCGCACGAGGCGCACGGCACCCGACACCACGAAGTACACCGCCTGCGTGGCCGTGCCGGCCCGAAAGAGCGTCTCGCCTGGCGCCATGCCCACGCACTGACTGTGGCCATGCAGCGCGGGGGGAAAGCCCTCAGTGACCGGCAGGCTCATCGGGCCGTGCGCCTTACTTCAACAGGCCGGTGGAACGGCCCACCTGTTCGATGACGTCAAAGTCAGCGGGGTTGGCCGTCACGAACTTCTTCGCACCTTGCAGGTCCAGCACGGCCTTGTCTTCGGGCTTGCTGGCGTCCAGCGTCAGGAAGGCGTCGGCGAACTTCTGCACGGTGGCGGCGGGCAGGTCCTTGCGGGCCGTCCACACGTAGTCCACGAAGGGCGGCGTGGTCCAGATCACCTTCACCTTGCTCTTGTCGAACTTGTCGCCGGCCACCAGGCGGTTCCACACTTCGATGTTCAAGGCGCCCGACTGCACTTTGCCCGACTCCACCATCTTGACGGTTGCGTCGTGGGCGCCGCTGTAGATGGGCGCGCCGGCAAAGTCCTTGTCGGCGTCGATGTGGAACTGCGTGCTCAGGAAGTAGCGCGGGAACAGGTGGCCCGAGGTGGAGCTCTTGGAGCCAAAGGCGAAGCTCTTGCCGCGCAAGTCTTCCGGCTTGTTGATGCCCGAGGCCGTGTTGGCGATGAAGACGCTGTGGAATTCGCGGTCGATGTCGCGCATCACCACGGGCCTGGCGCCCGACATCACCTTGGCCTGCACGAAGGTGAAGCCGCCCAGCCAGGCGAAGTCGATCTTGCCGGCGCCCAGGGCGGCCACGGCGGCGCCGTAGTCGATCACGGGCACGTACACCACCTTCACACCCAGGTGCTTTTGCAGGTGGTCGACCAGGGGCTGGTACTTGCGCATCAGCTCGGTGGGGTTCTCGTCGGGGATGCCGGAGACGCGGATGACGTCTTCGGCGTGGGCCTGCTGTGTGCCCAGGGCCGTCAGGGCGCTGATGGCAAACAAGGTGGCGAGTGCGGTACGGCGTGTGGTCATGGGGAAGGACTCCTTGAAGGTGGTGATGATGGAGGCAGGGGCGGGATCAAGCGGCGATCAAAGGGGAATGAGCACAGGCAGTTTGGCCACAGGTGCCGACAGGATGCGGGCGCGGGCGCGGTCACCCAGGGCGTCCACCACCGCCACGAGCAGCACCATGGTGATCAGCAGCAGGGTGAGGTCGCGCATGTGAAAGAGGCTGATGGCCGTGTTGAGCGCATCGCCAATGCCACCCGCACCCACGAAGCCCACCATGGCCGTGGCCCGCACATTGACTTCAAAGCGGTAGAGCGTGAAGGCCATGAGGCGCGCGCGCACCTGCGGCAAAACGGCAAACAGGAAGGTGGCCAGTGTGCCAGCGCCTTGTGACTGCAGCACGGCGGGCGGGCCGGTCTCCACCTCTTCCAGCACGTCGGCGAACAGGCGGCCCATCACGCCGACGTTGTGCACGGCAATGGCCATGATGCCGGCCAGCGGCCCGCCGCCCACCCACACCACGAAGACGAGGGCCAGCGTGAGTTCGGGCATGACGCGGGTGCCTTGCAGCACGGCGCGGCTGACCCACTTCACCGCCTGGCGCCGCAGCCGGGTCAAGCCGGGTGGCCGGGGCGGGTCGGGCAGGTAGCTGCCGGTCATCAGGTGGGCCGCGGCCAGCGGTGCCAGCACGAAGGCCAGCGCGGCCGACGCCAAGGTGGCCACCCAGGCCATCATCAGCGTCTCGCCGATCTGGCTGCCCACTGTGCGCAGGAAGGGGGCGTCCACCACCAGGTTGTCGAGCGTGAACAAGGGCGGGGCCTGGCTGGTCCACAGCTCTGACCAGGGGATCTCCAGTTGCGAGAGGGCCCAGGCCGTGCCCGCAGCGCCCAGGCCCAGCGCCCAGCGCAAGGGCCACCGCCGCAGGCGGGTGCTGAGCAGCTCCAGGCCCACCACGAAGACCAACACCGCCAGCAAGGTGGTGGCCAGCTTGTCGTACTGGAAGTAGCGCAGGCTCAGCGCGATCTCGCTGCCCAGGCCACCGGCCCCCACCACGCCCAGGATGGTGCCGATGCGGATGTTGCACTCCAGGCAGAACAGCGCGTAGCCTGTCCACTGCCGGTGCACCTGGGGCAGCACGCCATGCACGAAGATGGCCCAGCGCGACGCGCCCATGCCCCGCAGGGCCTGGATGCTGCCGGGCTCGACCGCTTCGGCCAGCTCGGCATACAGCTTGCCGATGTTGCCGCCCATGGTCAGGCCGATGGCCAACACAGCGGCGCCTGGCCCCAAGCCGATGAGGCGCACGAACACATAGGCCCACACGATCTCGGGGATGGACCGCAGGCCACTGAGCAGCAGGCGCGACAGCCACCGGGCCAGCGCCAGGCCTTGTCGGGCCCAGGCGGGTTCGCGCCGGGGTGGGTCAGGCAGCTCGGGCACGCGGATGGCGAAGAAGGCCAGGCCCAGGCCCAGCACGACGGCCATCACCGTGCCCAGGATGCCGATCAGCAGGCTTTCGATGGACCGCGTCCAGACCCGGTGGACGAAATCGGCAGAAAAATCAGGCCGGGCCAGGCCGGTGAGGATCTCGCCCGCGTTGTGCAGGCCGTCGTGGTCC
>CANBQJ010000021.1 GCA_947371645.1 Burkholderiales bacterium
CCCCTGGCCGCCAAGAGTCGCTACCGCCAGGCCGATGCTGCCTGCGAGGTTGCCGCAGCCGATGCGCACGCCATCGCGCTGCGGTTTGCCGATGCCCAATGGGCCGTGACGCCGGGCCAGTCGGCCGTGCTCTACCAGGGCGACGTCTGCCTGGGTGGCGGCGTGATCGACAGCGCCGCCTGACGCCAACGGCCCAACGCGCGCTCAAGTTGCGAGCGCTCGTGCCGATGGAGAACACACTGCGGTGACGGCAAAGGGGCCCCGCGGGCCTCTTGACCTGGTACACCGCCCACATACCCATGTGGCGAACCAGTTCAACCCAGAGGGATCACCGTCATGCTTTCATCTTTGCGCATTGCGCCGCGCCTGCGCCTGCTGTGTGGCAGCCTCATGCTGATCATGACCTTCGCGCTGGGCACCGCGCAATGGCGGCTGCAATCCAGCACCAGCGAGGCGGCCACCAGCCAGGCCCGCCTGGCGGCACTGGCCCAGGCCAGCGACCACGCCCGCGCCGCCCAGGTGAGCTTCAAGGTTCAGGTTCAGGAATGGAAGAACCTGCTGTTGCGCGGGGGCCAACCTGAAGCTTTCGAGAAATACCGCAAGGCCTTCGTCGAGCAGGGGGACAAGGTGCAAACCCACCTGGACGCCCTGCGCACCAGCAGCCACGCCATGGGCCTGCCCGAGCAGGACGTGCAGCAGGCGCAAACGGCGCTCAAGCAGCTCACCGCCACCTACCTGGACAAGCTGAGCGCCTTTGACCCCCAGCAACCCGATGCCAGCGCGCACCAGGTGGACGCCAGCGTCAAGGGCCAGGACCGTGCGCCCACGCAGGCGCTGGACGCCATCGTGGCCCGCGTGCTCAAGGACTTGAACCAGGAGGCGCAGGAGGGCCAGGCCCTGATGGCGCGCAACGCCAGCTCTGGCCTGACCTGGGCCCTGGTCACGCTGCTGGTCGGCCTGACCCTGAGCATGGGCTTGAGCCAGCCGGTGGTGCGCAGCATCACGCTGCCTTTGGCGCAGGCCGTGGCCTGGTCACAGGAGGTGGCCAAGGGGCGGCTTCAGCGTCAGCAACACCTCACCCACAGCCATGACGAGATCGGCCAGCTGATGGGCAGCCTTCAGACCATGGTGAGCAGCCTGCATGGCGTGGTCTCGCAGGTGCGGCAGTCGGCCGATTCGGTGGCGCACGCGGCCATGGACATCGAGGCCAGCAACAGCGACCTGTCCTCCCGCACCGAACACCAGGCGTCGACCATGCAGCAATCGGCCGCGACCATCGAGCAGCTGTCTGACGACGTGCAGCGCAGCGAGGGGCACGCCCAGGTGGCGCAAGGGCTGGCGCAGTCCGCCTCCAGCCAGGCGCAGCGGGGCGGCAGCGAGGTGCACGAGGTGGTGCTGACCATGGACGAGATCCAGCGCAGCGCCGGCAAGATCGCCGACATCATCGGCACCATCGACGGCATCGCCTTCCAGACCAACATCCTGGCACTCAATGCGGCCGTGGAAGCGGCGCGCGCCGGTGAGCAGGGCCGTGGCTTTGCCGTGGTGGCGGCCGAGGTGCGCACGCTGGCGCAGCGCAGCGCCAACGCCGCGCGCGAGATCAAGACCTTGATCCACACCAGCCAGGGCTGCGTGGAGCGGGGTGGCCAGCTGGTGCACAGCGCCGGCAAGACCATCGGCGAAGCGGTTCAGGCGGTGGCGCAGTTGCAGCAGGCGGTGGAGTCCATCACGGCTTCGTCGTCGCAGCAGGCCCATGGCATCCGCGAGGTCAACCAGGCCATCGGCCAGTTCGACCGCACCATGCAGCAAAACGCCGCGCAGGTGGAAGAGGCCGCCGCCGCCGCCATGTCGCTCAAGCAGCAGGCGCAGACCCTGAAGACGGCGGTGGCGTTTTTCGAGGTGTGATCCAATGCCGATCGCCCATGCTCACACCCACGCCTGCACCCGACACCCCCATCGCCATCCTGGACACCAACGCCTTGCTGGACTGGCGGGTGTTCAAGGACCCGGCCGCTTCACCGCTGGCCGCCGCGCTGCAAGCCGGCCAGTTGCGCTGGCTGGCCACCCCCGCCATGCAGACCGAATGGCAGCAGGTGTGGCCGCGCAGCGCCTTTGCCCGCTGGCAACCTGACCCGGCGCTGACCACGACCGTCTACCCGATGGCCGAGATGGTGGACGAGCCCCCGCGCGGCCCCTACCGCTGCAAAGACCCGGACGACCAGGTCTTCATCGACCTGGCCCTGCACGTGGGGGCGCACTGGCTGTTCACGAAGGACGCCGCGCTGCTGAAGATCGCCGGGCGGGCGAAGCGCACGCATGGCCTGCACATCCTGAGCCTGCAAAACTGGGTGGCCCTGCACGGGGCAGCGCTCAGGCTGCCGCGCGGGACCTGAGCGGGTCCAGCGGGGCGTGTGGATCCTGTGGGGCCAGTTCACCCAGCGCCTGCGCCACCTCGGCGATCGCCCCGGCCCAGTCGCCCCGGTGGCCCTGCCTGAACAGGCGCATCACACCGGGGTACCAGGGCGAATCGGCCCGGTCTTCCAGCCAGCGCCAATCGGTCTTCCAGTGCGGCAGCATGACCCACACAGGCCGCCCCAGGGCGCCGGCCAGGTGGGCGTAGGCGGTGTCCACGGTGATGAGCAGGTCGATGTCTTGCAAGGCGCTGGCCACCTGCGCAAAGTCAAGCAACGGCGGGCCTGGCTCGGCGGCCAAGGCAGCGGCCGTCATGCCCGCCGAGGCATCTTGCCAACCGGGCTGCGATGCGGCCGGCCCCAGGTGCTCTTCGGGCTGGAGGTTCACCAGCCTCAGCCCAAGCCGCTGCGCCGCCTGGCACACGGGCAGCAGGCTGTGCACGTGGGGCAAAGAGCGTTCGGCATCGTTCTCATGGCGGGCGCTGCCATGCCAGACCAGGCCGATGGTGAAGGGTCGGGCCGGCGCCTTGGGTGCGGCAGGTGCCTGCAGGTAGGGCAGGTCGGCGGGCCAGTCACCTTCGTCGCCACACAACCAGGGCAGGCTCATCAAGGGCGCCCAGAGCTCGGGCGACTGGGCGTGAGCCTGATCCTGGTCTTGCGGGCCAGCGGCACCGGGCAGCGGCCCGTCCAGCGACCACAGCGGGCCCACGCCAGGCTGGCCCTTCAGCAAGGGGATGAGCGGCGGCTGCACCATCCAGGCCACCTCGCCGGCGCCCAGGGCCTGCAGGCGCGAGCGGTAGCGCCAGAAGTGGATGAGGTCGCCATGGCCCGCATCATTGACGATGAGCAGGCGCCGTCCCGCCAGGGGCTCGCCAGCCCAGCGTGGCCAGGGCAGTTGCCGGCTCAAGGCCTTGGACGTGGCGCGAGCCTCCAGGCAGGCCCAGCCCTCGGCCCAGCGGCCCTGGCGCAGGCACAGGTAAGCCAGGTTGAAGCGGGCGCCGTCGTGGGTGGCGTCCAGCTGCAAGGCGTGGCGCAGGCAGGCCTCGGCGTCGGCGTCCCGGCGCAGGCAGGTCAGCAAGGCCCCCAGAGATGACCACACGCCGGGCACATGAGGCTGCAGGCGCGCGGCCTCTTGCAGGCAGCGCTCGGCGCGGGCAGGCGCATCGGGCTCCGGGCGGTTCATCCACCACTGGCCCAGGTGCAGGTGCGGGGCGTACAGGCCGGGGTCCAGTGCAATGGCCTGCTCACACGCCAGGCGGGCAGCGCCGGCAGCCCCGAGGTCGTCCAGCACCAGCCCCAAGTTGGACCAGGCGGGCGCGCACACCATGTGGCCCGCGGGCGCCACGCGCAGAAGGTCCTCGAAGGCCGCCCTGGCCTGGGGCAACTTGCCCTGTGCCTGCAGCACGCAAGCTTGCTCGAAGCCCGACAGCAGCTCGGCGGGGGTGAGGTCGGGGATGGCCAGGTCCAGCATGGCTTCAGCTTAGGGCCTGGCCAGCGGGCGGCCAAGCCCCGGCATCGGCCCATCACAGGGGCGAAAAGGGCATACTTCTGCCCATGCACCTGCGCCTGACATCGAAGCGGTATTTCACGTGGTGGCGGCCCGCGGCCACCCTGGCCCTGCTTGCAGCCGTCCTGGCGGGTTGTGCCGGCCTGCTGGGCCCGCGCACCATCGAGGTCTCGCGCGACGACATCCTGGGCAAGCTCAGGCAGAAGTTCCCCATCACGCGGCAGGTGCTGGGCTACCTGGACATCACCGCCAGCAACCCCACGCTGGCCATGCTGCCGCAAAGCAACCGCGTGTCCACCCAGGTGGACCTGAAGCTGGACGACACCATGTTCCACAAGGCCCACCAGGGCTTTGTGGCCGCCAGCTTCGGCCTGCGTTATGAGCCCCGAGACCTGACCATCCGCCTCGACCAGGTCACGCTGGACGAGGTCTCGCTGCCCACCCTCTCGCCGGTCTTTCTGGACTCGCTCAAGCGCCTGGGCAACCAGGTGGCCCGCGACGTGCTGCAAGGCTTTGTGGTGCGCCAGCTCAAGCCCGAAGACCTGCACCAGGCCGACCGCCTGGGCTATGAGGTGAGCGCCTTGCGCGTCACGGCCACCGGCCTGGCCGTGGACCTGGTGCCCAAGAAACCAGCCACCGCCAGCTCGCCCTCGGATGCCCTCAACGCCGCCGCCTCCCCTGCCCTCGCCACCCCATGAGCCTGTTCAACGCCGATTCCCTCAACGCCTGGGTCCACGCCTTCATCCAGGGCATCCCGTATGCCGCTGCATCCGGCATGCAACCCGCCGTCATCGACCAGGGCAAGGCCAGCCTGCTGCTGCCCGCCCGCGACACCTGGACGGGCGACGCCGAGCGCGGCCTCATCCACCCCGGTTGCCTGAGCGTGCTGGCCGACACCGCCTGCGGCCTGGCCGTGGGCACCGCGATGGAGACCATGGAGCCCTTTGCCACGCTGGACCTGCGCATGGACTACCTGCGCCCTGCCCTGGCCAATCAGAACCTGCTGTGCACGGCACATTGCCACCGGCTGTCGCGCTCGGTGGCTTTTGTGCGCGGCGAACTCACTCAGCCCGGCCAGAGCGAGCCCGTGGCCACGGTCAACGCCACCTTCATGCGCGCCACGGCCAACACGCGCCGCACGGACCTGGTCGGCAAGCCCACTGCCGCTGCCACACCGGACGCCGCGCCCACACCCTCCCAGGCCGCGGCCAGCCTGGTGTCGCCGGCCAGCATCGAGCCCAGCCAGGTCTTCACCAGCCGGGCCGCCGACGTGCCCGAGAGCCTGGCCCTGCCGCCAGGCCGCTCCCCCTACGTCGATTTCCTCAACATCCACCTGCAGCCCCAGGTGGACGCGGGCCCGGTCTTTCGCCTGCCCTTCAAGCACGAGCTGATCGGCAACCCGCTGCTGCCCGCGCTGCACGGCGGCGTGCTGGCCGGCCTGGGCGAGACGGCCATGATCCTGCACCTGATCGCCACCAACCCCAGCATGCAGGGCGTGCCGCGGGGGGTGGACTTCGCCATCGCCTACATGCGCTCGGCCAAGCCGGTGGACACCTTCGTGCAGTGCAGCACCGTGCGCCAGGGCAACCGCGTGGCGCTGGTGCAGGTCAACATCTGGCAGGACGACCCGCAGCGGCCGGTGGCGCAGGCGCGCGGGCATTGCCTGATGCCGCGCGACTGAAGCGGCTCAGCGCGCCAACGTGGCCACTCACAGTCCCCGTGCGGCGATGTCCGCACGCAAGGCCTGCAACACCTCGTCGTATGACACGGTGGGCCGCCAGCCCAGGGCGCGCGCCTTGGCCGTGGGGAAGTGGCTGTCCCAGGCGATGAGGTTGAGCGCCTCGCGCGTCACGGGCGGGCGCTGGCCTGGCCAGCATCGGCGCCACACGGGCTCGGCCACACTGGCGCCCGCATAGGCCAGCGCACGGGGGATGGAGCGGGGCGCCCGCACCCCCATCAGCGCGGCCAGGTCATGGAAATAGCGCCGCCAGCTCACGGGCAGCTCGTCTTCGATGTTGTAGACCTGGCCCCAGGCCTGAGGCGACTGCGCGGCCAGCAGCAAAAAGGCCGCCACGTTGTCGACGGCGGTCAGCGCGGCATGGCCCTGGCCACCGCCCACCAGCGCCGGCAGGCCCTGACGCAAGGCTCGCGCGGCGTCCAGCAGCCAGGGACCTGAGCCCGGCCCCACGATGTTGGCCGGGCGCACAACGCAGACCTCGCCCCCCTCCGCCAGAAAGCGCAGGGCCAGCTTTTCCTGGCCCTGCTTGGCGCGGCCATAGGGGCCCTGGGCCACACCCCAGGGGGTGTCTTCCGCGCAGGGCCCGCGCTGGATGGCGTCGCCATAGGCACAGATGCTGGTGGTCAGCACCACCTGGGCGTGGTGGCGCGCAGCCGCCTGAAACACGTGCGCGGTGCCGCCCACGGTCACGCGCGCATGCTGCGCATCGGTGCCCGCATCGCCCACCAGGGCCGCCAGGTGAAAGACCTGCTGGCAGCCCTGCACGGCCGCCTCCACGTCAGCAGGGTGGGTGATGTCGCCACGCAGCAGTTGCACGCGCCCTGGCATGTGCGGGGCCCACCCGGGCGGCACGGCCTCATGGGGCAGGGCCAGCACGCGCACTGGCCAGGGGGTGCGCTGCAAGATCAGCTGCACCAGGGCCTGGCCCAGGAAGCCGCAGCCCCCGGTGACCAGCACGGTGTGATCGGCAGGGTTCATGTGCACCCGCCCGCTCACAAACCCGCCATGCGCGCCGTCACCAGGCGGTTCATGGCATCGGGCGAGAGCTTGGACAGCAGGTAGAACAAGCGGGTCTGCCAGCCCACGGGGGTGTGCACCGGCATGCGCGCAACGGGCATCTGCGCCAGGCGCCAGAGGGCGGCGGCCACGTCGTCGGCCGTGAGGCGCACGCCCAGGGCCTGCACCGTCTTCATCTTGCTGACCTCCTGGGTGACCATGGCCGTCTGCACGAAAAGGGGCATCACGTCGGCCACACCTATGCCATGGCGGCGCCACTCGATGTTGAGCGACTCGGTGAGGCTGCGCACCGCGGCCTTGCTGGCCGCGTAGGTCGACAGCATGGGCTGGCCATACAACGCCGAGGCCGAGCACAGGTTGAGCACGCGGGCGCCCGGTGTCTGGCGCAGGTAGGGAAAGGCCAGGTGGCAACCGTTGACCACGCCCTGCAGGTTCACGCCGATCAGCCGCTGGTGGCGCGCCAGCTCCGCCTCTTCAAAAGGGCTGGTGACGGCGATGCCGGCGTTGTTGACCAGCACGTCCAGCCGCCCGCCGGCCGCCACGTGGAAGGCCGCCAGCTGGCGGGACCAGTCTTCCGCGCTGCTGACGTCCAGCCGCCCGGCGTGGCCCGGCACCCCCAGCGCCTGCTGCGCGGCCCGCACCCCTGCCTCGTCGACGTCGTAGCTGCCGACAAACCAGCCTGCACGCGCAAAGCGCTGCGCCACGGCCCGGCCAATGCCGGCCGCCGCCCCGGTGATGAAGATGCTGGGCGTGGTTGAGGTGTGCATCGGAGCTCCTGAGTTGGCACCGCAGCATAGCCATCACGGCCAGGCGCGTCTTGACCGTCAGGGCCGTCGGTTTGACATTTTCATCCGCGCTGGTCGATGGGGCTCAAGCCTCTTCGGTGCGGCTCATGGCGCTGTGGTGATAGCCGTTGGGCGTCTCGCCACGCTGGGCGTCGAACCAGTCGGCCACGGCCTGGCGCTGGTCGGGCGTGTAGTGCAGACCCAGCTTGCTGCGCCGCCACAGCACGTCTTCGGCCGTTTGCGCCCACTCGTGGCGCTTGAGGTAGTAGAGCTCCAGCTCGTAGAGGTCGGGGGCCACCTCCAGGCCCAGGTCCTGGCGTGAGGACACGCCTTCAATGAGCCGCAGCACCCGGCTGCCATAGGCGCGCGTCCAGCGCCGCATCAGCCCCAAGTCCATCCAGGGGTGGCGTTTGCGCAGGCGCTGCTGGAACAAGGCCAGGTCGGCCACGGGGTTCTCGGGCTCGTCGACCAGCTCGTCAAGGTTGCCGCCGGGCAGGGTGGCATCGGCCGTCCAGGGGTGGCGCTCGTCGCCCAGCAGGCGGCCCACCTCGTCGGCAGCCTGCTGCGCCAGCACGCGGAAGGTGGTGATCTTGCCGCCCCACACCGTCAGCCAGGGCGCGGGCTTGGACTGCACCTGCAGGCGGTAGTCGCGCGTCACCGCCGAGGCCTTGCCGCTGGCGTCGTCCAGCAGGGGCCGCACGCCGGCAAAACGCCAGACCACGTCGCCAGGCTCCACCGAGCGGCGCAGGTAGCGACTCACCTCCTGGCAGAGGTAGTAGACCTCTTCGGGGTCGACCTCGACCTCCCCGACCGGGCCCTTGTGCTCGACATCGGTGGTGCCGATGAGCGTGAAGTTGCGCTCGTAGGGGATGGCGAAGACGATGCGCCCGTCGCGGCCCTGGAAGATGTAGGCGTGCTCGTGGGGGAACAGGCGCGGCACCACGATGTGGCTGCCCTTGACCAGCCGCAGCTGCGGTTCGGCGGCGCGCTTGGCGCCGTCGCGAGACACGTGATGGCGCTGGGTGCCCTTGATCAAGGCGGGCTTGTCGCCCATCACCTCGCGCAGCATGTGCTCGGCCCAGGGGCCGGCGGCGTTGACCACCAGCTTGGCCTGCACGGTCAGGCGGTGCACGCTCTGGCCGCTGTGGGCGTCGCGCTGGGTCAGGCCCACGCGCCAGCCGCCCGCATGCACCTGCATGCGCTCGCAGCGCGTGCGGGTGAGCACCTGGCAGCCTTGCTCGGCCGCGTCCAGGGCACACAGGGCCACGAGGCGGGCGTCGTCCACCCAGCCGTCCGAATAGACAAAACCCCTGGTCCACTGCGGCTTCAAAGGCCGGCCCAGCTCGCTTTGCTGCAGCGACACCGTTTCGCAGCCGGGCAAAAACTCGCGCGGCGCCAGGTTGTCGTAGAACCACAGCCCCAGGCGGATCATCCAGGCCGGGCGCATGCCGGCGTCGTGCGGCAGCACAAAGCGCAGCGGCCACATGATGTGCGGGGCCGAGCGCAGCAGCAGCTCGCGCTCCATCAGGGCCTTGCGCACCAGGCTGAACTCGCCGTGCTCCAGGTAACGCAGGCCGCCGTGGATGAGTTTGGTGGACGCCGAAGACGTGTGGCTGGCCAGGTCGTCTTGCTCGCAGAGCAGCACGCGCCAGCCGCGGCCGGCCAGGTCGCGCGCGATGCCGGTGCCATTGATGCCACCGCCCACCACGAGCACGTCGCAGTGGAAATCCGCCTCACGGGTGGCGTCGTCGCTGGGCAAATCGGGCTCAGGCAGCAAGCAGGGGTCCTCCGGCGGCAATCATCGTGTGTTGTACGTCATCTGCACGCTGCGGGATGCGCGCGTATCCAATTCTTTTGTGTTGGATTATCTTCGGATACCCTGCACGCGTTCGCGTTTTGAACCCCGGAGCCTTCGCATGCCCCCTGCCGTCAACTGGAGCCCCAACCCCCGCCAACAGGCCCTGCTGGACGAGGTGCGGGCGCGTGGCGCCGTCTCTGTGGAACGCCTGGCACAGCGCCTGGACGTGACCATGCAGACCGTGCGCCGCGACGTCCAGCGCCTGGCCGACGCCGGCTTGCTGGCGCGCTTTCACGGCGGGGTGAGCCTGCCGCGCGAGCCCATGAAGGTGGCCGCCTGGAAAGAACGCCAGGCCCTGCGCGCCGACGCCAAGGCCCGCATTGCCCGCTCGGTGGCGGCGGCGGTGCCCCACGGCAGCACGCTGATGCTGGGCATCGGCACCACCGTCGAGGCCGTGGCCCGCGAGCTGCTGGGCAAGACGGGCCTGCGCGTCATCACCCACAACCTGCACGTGGCCCAGTTGCTCAATGAACACACCGACTGCAAGGTGCACGTGGCCGGCGGCATGCTGCGCGCCCGCGACTCCGCCCTCGAAGGCGACAGCACCGTGGCCTTCCTGAAGCAGTTCAAGGTGGACATCAGCATCCTGAGCACCGTGGGCATCGACCCCGACGGCACCCTGCGCGACCGCGACCTGCGTGAACTCGCCGTGGCCCAGTCCATGGTGGAGCAAGCCCGCGAGACCTGGCTGGTGGCCGACGTGAGCAAGTTCAGCGCGGGCGAGCTGGCGGCGGTGGGGCACCTGAAGAACCTCAAGCGCCTGTTCACCGATGCGCTGCCGCCATCGCCCTACCCGGTGATGCTGCAGGAATGGGAAGTCGGGTTGACGATCGCGGGCTGAGGGCTGGCCCGCTCACGTCACCAGCCGCTGAACGGCATCGACCACCCGCGCGTCGATGCCATGCGCAAGGCCTGCAAAACGGTCGAGCGTCACGGCGGCACCGATGGCTTGCAGGCTGGCCTGCGCGTCAAGGGCCAGGCCCAAGGGCATCACCGGGTCCTGCTCGCCGTGAAGGAGGTGCACCGGCGTGTGGGCAGGCGCCTGCCGCGGGGTTTGCGCAAAGCGGCCGGCGATGGCGATCACGCGCCCCGCTGGCGACACCGCTTGCTGCGTTGCCTCCAGCGCCATGATCGCGCCTTGCGAGAAGCCGATCAGCGTGGTGCGCTCGGGGCCAATTCGGGCTTGCTGCTGCCACCGGGCCACGGTGCGCAAGAAGGCGGGCATCGCGGCCTCCACGCGTGCCGGGCGATTGGCCTCGGTGACGCCGCGCACTGAAAACCACTGCCATCCGGCACCGAGGTCAGATGGCTCCGGTGAACGCACGCTGACCACCCATGCGCCCGGCCGTTGCGAGGCCAGGGCGCGTGCCAGCGGCAGCATGTCTTCGGCACGCGAGCCCACGCCGTGAAACAGCAGCAGCAGTTCCGCGAGAGCGGTGTCGGAGGCCAGCGCTTGCTGGACGATGATGTCGTCGTTCATGTGTCGCACCTTGCCCGATTCGTTGCCTGCTGGCCAGCTTACCTGGCGCCCAGGCCAAGCTGGTTCATGGTGCGTCTTGATCTCGATGTCGGGTGCGAACACGAACATCGCTTTCAGGTCGTCGATGTGCTTGTCGGTGCCGCGCGACCTGCGCATGGCCCCGTCCAGGGGACAGCTTGGGCTGCGTGCCATCCCCATACGGGGTCATCGGCGCGTGCCTTACAGTTGGCGGGTGCCCCGCACGTCAAGCTTGGCACGAAAACGGCCGTGCACGGCGACCAGGCTCGTGGTGCACGGGTCGACACACTTCAATCACAGAGAGGACCCCATGACCATCAAACCCCGCCTTCGTCACGGCCTGATCGCTGCGCTGGCCTGCGCCCTGCCCTGCGCCTGGCCCAGCCTGGGCCACGCTGCCCCGGTGGTGCTCAACGTCCCCCTGCTGGCCTCGTCCGGGCAGGCGGCAAACATCCAAGCCGCCTCCATCAACTTCCAGCTCGTCGGCCTGGAGAACCCGGGCAACACTTCCGGCTCCATTGACTACGTACAAGCCTCGGCTGTCGACGGCTGGTCGGTGCCAGGTGTCGGGTACCAAAGCACTTCGGCGCGATCGCCCCAGTCGCCCTACAGCACCACCTCGTCCTACCAGGCCACATTCCTGTTCAGCGGGGCCGATGTGGCCAACCAACAGCTGTGGTTCGGCAACAGCGGCAGCTTCCTGCCTCCCCTGTCGCTGGTGGACCAGACCACCGGTGCCACCATCGCCCTGGGCGCGCAAACCTGCGCCACCAATTGCGGCAAGTACCCGTATTACGTGCAGGCACTGGGCGCCTATCTCAACGCCACCGACACCTACAAGCTGACGATGACCGGCTTCGGGGCGGTCACCCTGACAGCGGGCGTGCCTGAGCCGGCCACGTGGCAGCTGATGCTGCTGGCGCCCTGCCTGATGGTGGGCCTGCGTCGCCTCAACAGGCGGCGGCTGGCCGTTCAAGCCTGAATGGCCCAACCCACACCCCAAGCCGTCCGCGGCTGGCTGCACCGGGCGGCGCGCAAAGCCGCCGGCCTGGTGCTGACCCTGTGCGTGCTGTTGGGTCTGATCCTGGGCCTGGCCATCGCCCTGGGCGGCCCTGGCCAGCCCCAGCCCATGGCCAGCATCAACACCCCCTTCAAGGACGTGAACTTTGCCGACCTGCCCCAGCCCCGCACCTACACCGCGGCAGATGGCAAGGCCCTGAGCTACCGCCTCTACCCCGCCACCGGCCCGCGCCAGGGCGCGGTGGTGCTGGTGCATGGCTCGTCGGCCAGCGGTGCCAGCATGCACGTGCTGGCCAAGGGCCTGCGCGACGCCGGCTACGACGCCTACACGCTGGACATCCGCGGCCACGGCCTGTCTGGCCCGCATGGCGACATCGCCTACATCGGCCAGCTGGACGACGACCTGCGCGCCTTCATGCAAACGGTGCAGCCTGCGCGCCCCAACACCCTGCTGGGCTTTTCTTCAGGCGGTGGCTTTGCGTTGCGCGTGGCCTCCAGCACACAGCAGTCGCTGTTTGACAGCTACCTCTTGCTGTCGCCCTTCCTGGGTCACCAGGCCCCCACCTACAAGCCCGATGCATCCGGCTGGGCCAAGGTGGGCGTGCCGCGCGTGGCCGCCCTCAGCGTGCTCAACCAGATGGGCGTGCATGCGTTCAACAAGCTGACCGTCATCCGCTATGCCCTGGATGCCCGGGCGCAAAAGGTGCTGACGCCCAGCTATTCCTTCAACCTGCTGAGCAACTTCGGTCCGCCGGAAGACCTGCCGCAGGCCATCGCCCGCGTGCAATGCCCGGTGGCGGTGCTGGTGGGCAGCGATGACGAGCTGTTCGCCGCCACGCAGTTCGCGCCCACCTTCCGCGCTGCCGGCGCCCACTGGCCGGTGCAGCTGGTGCCGGGGCTGTCTCACATCACGCTGACCTTGCAGCCTGCAGGCATCGCGGCGGTGGTCAGGCAGCTGCGTGCACAAGCCCTGGCCGCCCAAGGAAGTCCCGGGTGAGGCAGGCGCCGGGTTCCCCTTAACCTTGGGGCCTTGTCCAGCCAGATCACCCCGCCATGACCTACCTGCTGGCCCTCGATCAGGGCACCACCAGTTCACGCAGCATCGTCTTTGACGCGCAGGGCCGCATCATGGCCAGCGCCCAGCTGGAGATCCGCCAGCACTACCCGCGGCCCGGCTGGGTCGAGCACGACCCGCTGGAGCTCTGGGACACCCAGCGCGACACCGCCCACGCCGCCCTGGCCCAGCTGCACGCCAACGGCCACGACTTGGCCCTGGTGCGTGGCCTGGGCATCACCAACCAGCGCGAGACCACGCTGCTGTGGCGGCGCGACACCGGCCAGCCCCTGCACCGCGCCATCGTCTGGCAAGACCGGCGCACCGAAGCGCAGTGCGCCCAATGGCGCGAGCAAGGGCTGGAGGCGTGGGTGCGCCAGCGCACCGGCCTGGTCATCGACCCCTATTTCTCAGGCAGCAAGCTGATGTGGCTGCTGGACCATGTGGACGGCGCCCGCGCAGCCGCTGAAGCCGGCGAACTGGCCTTCGGCACCGTCGACGCCTGGCTGCTGTGGCGGCTCACCGAAGGCCGCGAACACGCCACCGACGTGAGCAACGCCTCGCGCACCATGCTCTTCAACATCCACACGCAGGACTGGGACGAAGACCTGCTCACGCTCATGCGCATCCCGCGCAGCGTGCTGCCGGCCGTCAAGCCTTCCAGCCACCTGTATGGCGAAGCCCAGCCCGGCATCTGGGGCCTGCCCACCGCGCTGCCTGGCTTGCCTGCCCTGCCCGTGGGCGGCATCGCGGGCGACCAGCAGGCGGCGCTCTTTGGTCAAGCCGGCTTCGAGCCAGGGCTGGCCAAGAACACCTACGGCACCGGCTGCTTCATGCTGATGCACACCGGCGACCAGGCCCGCCCTTCGGCCAATGGCCTGCTCAACACCGTGGCGGCTCAGGCCTCGCAGGACAAGGCCTACGCGCTCGAAGGCAGCGTCTTCATCGGCGGTGCGGTGGTGCAGTGGCTGCGCGACGGCCTGCACGCCATCAAGGCGGCCGGCGAGGTGCAAGGCCTGGCCGAGAGCGTGCCCGATGCGGGCGGCGTGATCTTCGTGCCCGCCTTCACCGGCCTGGGCGCGCCCTATTGGCAAAGCGACGCGCGCGGCGCCATCGTGGGCCTCACGCGGGGCAGCACCGTGGCCCACATCGCGCGGGCTGCGCTCGAATCCATCGCCTTCCAGAGTGCGGCCCTGCTGCAGGCCATGAGCCGCGACGCCGAGGCCGCCGGCGGCCAGCCCGTGAGCGAACTGCGCGTGGACGGCGGCGCCTGCGTCAACAACCTGCTGATGCAGTTCCAGGCCGACTTGCTGGGCATCCCCGTGGTGCGCCCGCAGGTGGTGGAGACCACCGCCCTGGGCGCCGCCTTCCTGGCCGGCCTGGCGACCGGCGTCTACGCCAGCACCGCCGACATCGCCCGACTGTGGCGCGCCGAGCGCACCTTCTACCCCACGCTGGGCCGCGACCAGGCCCAAACGCGCATGGCCGAATGGGACCGTGCGGTGCGCCAGGCCTGCACACGCTGAAGCGGCGTGAGCCCCCCCCTACCCGCAGGGGGGTGGTGGCTAACCTGCTCCCAAACCCCCGCAGGTTCACGCTTGAAGGGCCGCGCAGGAGGCCGGCGGCGGCCGTTCGTGAACGAATGCACAAGCGCCTTTCGTCAAGCAAAATTCCCCACAAATGCTGTGGCTTTGAATATCCCATTCGGGGAATGATGTTCCCCCTTTCCCGCATTCAAATGGAAATCAAGGCGCTTGGGTAATTTCCCGGTGCTCATGAAATATCCCTGCCTCGTACATTGAAGTCACTGAAACGCAAAACACAAAACGCGATTCAGACGACACATCAACCGACCCCGCAAAGGATAGATCATGCGCACACTGCAAACCCAAGAAGTCAAGTCTGTTGCCGGCGCCGGCATCATCACCTCCACCCTGAGCACAGGCGTCAAGGCTGGCTCGGCCCTGGTGAATGGCGTGGCCACCGCAGGCACCATCGTCGCCAAACCCCTGGTGAGCGCGGGCATCAAGGTCATCAAGTTTCTGATCTGAATCCGTCAAACAATGCACCGCAACTGGTTAGCCATATATATCGACCAACAGGTTAACCAGCCATTTCAGGTGACCGTATTGTCCCCGCCCCTTGTTTGAATGTTTCGGCGGGAATTCAGGTTTCACCCTGATCAATACCTTGACCAGCCCGATTTAAAGTGAATTCACTGAATCGCAGCAAACAAGAACAAGCGGTTCAGTGTTCACATACCAACCCAGTCTGAAAAGGAAAAATCATGCGCCAACTCCAAGCTCAAGAAGTCAAGTCTGTTGCCGGTGCCGGCATCCTCACCTCCACCCTGGTCACCGGCTACAACGCTGGCGCCGCCCTGGTGGGTGGCCTGGCCTCGGCTGGCACCATCGTGGCCAAGCCCCTGGTGAGCCTGGGCACCGCCGTGTTCAAGATCCTGATCTGAACGACCAGGTGAGCTTCGCGCGGCACCCTGCCGCATGAACCCAGACAGCCCGATGCCCGGTGAGCCTCACGGTTCATCGGGTTTTTTCATGGCACCGGCTCGCACCAAGGGTTTGCCTGCGGCTCCACAAGTAACGACACGCATCCAACGTCGCCAGTTCACCCATGACAGGCACGTCAAGGCGCCCTTTGGGTGAGCCATGACACCTTGCCAAATGTCGCTTTAACGACAATCTCCAGCGGACGCACCCTGCGTCCAGTCGGTGCACCGCAACGACTCAACACATGGAGAGACTGCAATGCGTACGCTCAACACCCAAGAAATCCAATCCGTCCAAGGCGCTGGCTGGTTCGCCGACCTGCTGGCCAAGATCGGCAAGACCAACGTGAACGTGGCCGTGGTGGCCAAGCCCGAAGGCTCGACCAACGTGACCGTCACCAACAACCTGACGGACGTGCTGGTCAATGTGATCTGGGGCAAGAAGTAATTCCCGCCATGCGCACCCTGAACCCCCAAGATCTGGCTGCCGTGTCCGGCGGCAAGGCGGTCATCCAGGTGGACGTCAACGTGCCTGCACAATATGTGCACGTGAACCTCGTGACGGACACCAAGACCTACAAGCTGTTCAATTTCGACTGGAGCGGGCTCGTCAAAAGCGGGGCCTGAACCAGCTCTGGCCATTTGCAGCCAGCCAGAAGGGCCTGACCGCACCGGTCGGGCCTTTTTTCTGATTCAAATGGGTTAGCCCATAACCTCCACGGGTGAGCGTGAAACCCCATTCCCGCAAGCCAGGGGAAATGAGGCCGCCTCCGTGCTCACCCGATATTCACCGTCCAGGCATGTGACTACATTCAATTCACCGGGCCGCGAGTTCACATTCAAACCCCGCCCTGGCCCAGGGCAATGCGTGAAGGAATCCACATGCGTGCACGCCAGCCAGCCAGACGGCCAGCTGAAATCAAACCGGTATACGGCGCGGGTCTGCTGACCTCGGCTGCGAAAATCGGCGCCATCGCCGGAGAGGCCGTCGTCGGTGGTGTGGTCGAGCTGGGCAAGGACACCGTCCGGCTGGGCGGCAAGGTCCTCTCTGTCCTGATTTGAAGCCCCCTGGGCCGCCCCAGTCCCCGAACGCGTTGGGGGCACATGTTCTTTGGTCCCTGTTCTTTGGTTTTTGATTTGTTTCGGTACGGCTTTTCCCCTTTTGCCCGGCGCTTTCGCGTCGGGTTTTCCTTTTTCGGGCCGCGCAATGCAGGCCGATAGAATCTGCTCGCGCCGCCAATCTGGTACCTGCGCGCACCGGACTGTTTTGTTGAGCCGCTTTTGTTGAGCCAATTTGGAGCCGTCGTGATCACCCGCCGCCCGCCACCCGCCGCCAGAGCGCAGCGCCCCACCCAGCACCTCGTGGGGGCCTTGGGCCGTCTGGCCCGGGCGTGTGCCTGGGTGTGCGCCTGCTCGTGCGGCATGGCACAGGCCTTCACGCTGACCACTGAATTGGGGCGCACCCCCAACTGGGCGACACCCGGCCAGAACCAGGCCGCGCAAGCTGCGGGCACGCCGCCCCTGCGGGTGTCGCCGCAACTGGGCGCTCCGCAGCCAACCAGCAGCCCCGCGAACTCAAGCCTGGCCACGCCCGCCAAGCCCTCCACCCAGGCGCCCGCCGCCACAGCCATGCCCCTCGCCACACCAGGCCTGCTGGCCTGGCCAGAGCTGCTCGCCCGCATCGGCCAGTCTGCCGACTTGCGCGCCGCCCAGGCCGATGCCCAGGCCAGCACCGCCGTGAGCCGACAGCAATGGGCCAACGCCTGGATGCCACGCCTGGACGCATCGGCCAGCAGCAGCACGCAGAACCAGCGCTACAACGGCAACAGCTCGCAGACGCCCAGCTCTTCGGTGGCGCTCACCGCCACCCTGCCCCTGTGGCGCCCGGCCGAGCGTGCCGCAGCCGATGCCCAGGCTGTCACCGCGCAGCAGGCGACCTGGCAGGCACGCAACCGCCAGGTGACGCTGGCGCAAGAGCTCAGCCAGGCCTGGCTGGACGCCGCCGACGCCGCCGAGCAGCTGCGCCTCACCCAGGCCCACACCGAGCTGCTGGACACCCAGCTGCGCGCCAACGAGCGCCGCCTGCAATCGGGCCTGGGCACGGTGCTGGACCCGCTGGAAACGCGCACCCGCCTGGCCCAGGTGCAGGCCCAGGCCGACCAGCTGGCCTCGCGCCTGCGCAGCCAGGCGCTGACCATCGAGCGCCTGAGCGGCCCGGGCGCCGCCCTGCCGCTCGGCCTGCGTGCCAACACCGCCGCGCCTGCCGCCACGCCAGCCGCCAACTTGCCCCCACTGCCCGAAGCCCTCACCACCGCCACCGACCGCAACCCCGCCCTGCAAGACGCCCGCGCGGGCGCCCAGGCCGCCGATGAGGTCACCCGGGCGCGCGGTGCCGAAAGCTGGCAGCCCACCGTGGACGCCACCGCCAGCACCAGCCGCACCCGCCAGACCCAGCGCTTCGAAGGCGTCAGCGAGCAGCAGAACGTGCAGAGCCGTGCCGTGGGCGTGGCCCTGAACTGGCCTTTGCTCACGGGCGGCTACCAGTTGGAGCGCCAGCGCGAGGCCACCGCCTTGCTCACCGGCGCCCAGGCCCGGGTGGACAGCGCCCAACAGCGCCTTGACACCGGCCTGCGCGACGCCTACCAGCGCCTGGACCAGGCCGAGAACCGCCTGGCCCGCCTGCAGACCCTGGTGGACAGCGCCCAGGCCACGCAAGACGCCATCACCAAAGCCTGGGCCGCCGGCCTGCGCAGCAACACCGAACTGCTCAACAGCCAGCAGCAGCTCTTCGAGGCCAAGCTGGGCCTGGCCAGCGCACGCGTGGCCGCCATGCAGGCCACCGTCGACGCGCTGGCCCTGCTGGACTGGCTGGACGCCGACCACATCGCCCCGCTGATGGGCCAGTTCGACCTGGGCTCCTGAGCCACTCAGCACCCGCCCACGCCCTCGCCCGCACCCCTTGCCCCACACCGCACCATGAGCGCCCCAGACGCCCCCCCAAACCAAGCCGATGAGGCCTCGTCGCTGTTCCGCCACGAGGTGCTGGCCGCGCGCACCGACACGGCCGCCGGCGCCACCATCACCATCCGCCCCGTGGGCGCTGCGCCGCTGACCTGGTTTGCCGCGGCCATGGCCGCCGCCGTCGTGCTGGTGCTCGTCTTCGGGCAGTACACCAAGAAAGAGCGCGTGCAAGGCGTGGTGCAGCCGCGTGACGGCGTGGCCATGGTGATGGCGCCAGAGGTGGGCGTGCTCAGCAAGCTGCTGGTCAAAGACGGGCAGGCCGTGCAGGCGGGCGACGTCATCGCCGAGCTGCGCAACGAGCGCTACACCGACACGGGCAACGCCCAAGGCACGATCGAGTCCAACCTGCAAGGGCAGGCCGAGCAGCTGCAGACGCAGGTCGAAGGCCAGGCCCAGGCCCACCAGGCGGCACTCGACGCGCTGGCCTCGCGCGTCCAGCGTGGCGAGCGCGACGTCAAGTCCCTGCGCGACGAGCTCTCGCTGCAAGGCCAACAAATTGCGTCCGCCCAGAAGCTGATGGACCAGATGCAGCCCCTGCTGGCCGAGCGCATCGTCTCGCAGCTGCAGTTCGAGCAGCAACGCCAGGTGGTGCTGGACCAGACCGCGCGCCGCCAAAGCCTGCAGCGCCAGTTGAGCGCCGCAGAGGCCGACCTGGCCCAGGCCCGCGACGAGCGCGCCCGCATCACCGCCGAGCACCGCGTCAGCCGCGCCACCCTGAGCCGCGACCTGCTGACCCTGCAAAGCGAAACCGTCACCCGGCGCAGCAACCGCGTCACCTTGTTGAAGGCCTCGGTGGCCGGCACCGTCACCAGCCTCACGGCGGGCGTGGGCCAGACGGTCTCGCCCAACGCGGCACTCGCCGCCATCGTGCCCGCCGCATCGCCCATGGAAGCGGTGCTCTACGTGCCCAGCACGGCCATGGGCTTCATCAGGCCAGGCCAGTCGGTGCGCGTGGCCTTCGATGCCTTCCCCTTCCAGCGCTTTGGCCAGTACCACGGCGTGGTCAGCACCGTGTCGCAAACCGATGTGGCCCTGCCGGCCAGCAGCCAGCAGGCGCAGCAACAAGACCGCCGCGCCGTCTTCATGGTCCGCGTGACCCTGGACAGCCCCAGCGTGAAGGCCTATGGCACGCTGATCCCCCTGCGGCCTGGCCACACGCTCACCGCCGACATCGAGATCGACAGGCGCAGCCTGCTGAGCTGGATGTTCGACCCCCTCTTCGCCTTCAGCGGCAGGCTGTGATGAACACCCCCAACCTCCTCACCCTGTGGTCACGCCAGCGCGTGCCCATGATCCTGCAGTCCGAAGCGGCCGAATGCGGCCTGGCCTGCCTGGCCATGGTGGCCGGCACCCACGGCCTGGACACCGACCTGCTCACCTTGCGCCGCCGCTTCGAGATCTCTTCACGCGGTGCTTCGCTGGCCCGCCTGATGGAGATCGCCGAGCAGATCGGCTTTGGCAACCGCGCCGTGCGGCTTGAACTGGACGAGCTGCCCCAGCTGCAAACGCCTTGCATCCTGCACTGGGACCTGAACCACTTCGTGGTGCTGACCAAGGCCGACGCGAACCGCATCACCATCCTCGACCCGGCCAGCGGCGAGCTGTCGCTGACCATGAAGGAGGTCAGCCCCCACTTCACCGGTGTGGCGCTGGAGCTGGCCCCCGGCCCCAGCTTCAAGAAGGTGGTCGACAAGACCCCGTTCGACTGGCGCGTGCTCTTCGTGGGCCAAAGTGGCCTGTGGAAGGCCTTTGGCCAGATGGCCGTGCTGTCGCTGGTGCTCGAGGTGTTTGCCATCCTCATGCCCATGCTCAGCCAGTGGATCGTGGACGACGTGGTCGTCACCCGCGACACGCCGCTGCTCACCGTGCTGGCCGTGTCCACCTTCCTGCTGGGCATCATGTCGCTGGCCACGCGCATGCTGCGCGGCTGGATCGTGCTGGGCACCAGCCTGGCCTGGAAGCTGGCCAGCAGCACCAACGTCTTTCGCTACATGCTCAAGCTGCCCTTGAGCTACTTCGACAAGCGCCACACGGGCGATGTCATGTCGCGCTTCTCGTCTGTGGAACACATCCAGGACACGCTGACCACCCACCTGGTTGAAGCCGTGCTGGACGGCGTCGTCAGCCTGGTGACGCTGGCGCTGATGTTCGCCTACAGCCCCAGCCTGGCGCTGATCGTGATGGGTGTGGCAGCGGTCTACATCGTGGTGCGCTTTGCCGTGTTCGGGCCTTACCGGCGCGCCGCCGAAGAGCTCATCGTGCGCCAGGCGCTGGCGCAAACCTTCTTGATGGAGACCTTGCGTGGCGTGAGCGCCATCAAGTTCTTCGCCAAGCCGGGCTGGCGCGTGGGCGGCTGGATGAACCAGCAGGCCTCGATGATCAATGCCCACGTCAAGCAAGAGCGCGTGAGCCTGCTCTACCAGGGGATCAACGGCAGCATCGGCGCCGCGGAGCAAGCCCTGGTGCTGTACCTGGCGGCCAAGATGATCATCGCAGAGCAGTTCTCGATCGGCATGCTGGTGGCCTTCCTGGCCTACAAGGGCCAGTTCCTGCAGCGCGCCAGCGAGTTCATCGAACGCATCATCAACCTGCGCCTGCTGCGCCTGCAAGGCGACCGCCTGGCCGACATCGTGCTGAGCGAACCCGAGGCCCCATCGCCCCCGCAAGCACTGGAGCTGGCCAAGGCCAGCGACCCCACCGCGCCGATGAGCATTGAGCTGCGGGACGTCACCTTCCGCTACGCCACCGATGAGGCCCCCGTGCTCAACAAACTGAGCCTGACGCTGCGCACCGGCCAGGCCGTGGCCATCGTGGGGCCGTCGGGCTGCGGCAAGTCGACCTTGCTGAAGGTGCTCTCCGGCCAGGTGCAGCCCGAGAGCGGCGAGGTGCTGCTCAATGGCGTGCCCATCCAGCGCCTGGGCGCCGAGGCCTTCCGCACGGTGCTGGGCACGGTCTTCCAGGATGACCAGATGTTCTCGTGCAGCATCTACGACAACATCGCCATGAACGACGTGGAGGCCACGCCCGAGAAGGTGGCCGCCGCCGCCCGCGCGGCCTGCGTGCACGAGGACATCGCCCGCATGCCCATGGGCTACCAGACCCTGGTGGGCAGCATGGGCGCCACCCTGTCAGGTGGGCAAAAGCAGCGCGTGCTGCTGGCGCGTGCGCTGTACAAGCAGCCGCGCTTTTTGCTGCTGGACGAATACACCAGCCACCTGGACTTCGGCACCGAGAAGCTGGTGCAGGACTCGATCAACGCCCTGGGCTGCGGCCGCTTCATCATCACGCACCGTCAGCACTCGCTGAGCGAAGGCGATGTGGTCTACGTGCTGTGGAACGGCGAGCTGCTGCCGCTGGAAGAGTTCCAGCGGCGCATGGCCGAGCAGGAGGCCGCAGCAGCGGCCGCGCTGGAACTGCAGATGGCCGAACTGGCCAGCCTGGCCGGGCCAGACAGCGCTTCAACTTGAGCGAGGCAAGACCCGTGGTGCCGCCGATGGTGCAGATCCCCCGCATGCCCACGCCACCGGCGCTGGACGAGGCGCTGGTGCAAGCCCTGACCGCGCTGGTGTTCTTGCCGCCCGCAGACCCGGCCAGCGCAGACGCCCTGCCCACGGGCGATGTGGCCTTCGTGTTTGGCGGCTGCCACCCTGCGCTGGCGCGTCAAGCCGCCGCGCTGTGGGCGGCCGGGCGCTGCGGCCACATCGTGGTAACGGGCGGCCACAACCCCCAGGCACCGCGCCATGCCGACTGGCCCCAGGCCGCCGTGCAGGGCCACGCCAGCGAAGCCCGGACCCTGGCCGCCTTGATGCGCGAAGCTGGTGTGCCCGCAGCCCACATCAGCGCAGAAGACCAGAGCCTCAACTCGCTGGAGAACGTGCGCATGGGGCTGCAGGCCCATGACTTCTCAGCCGTGCGCAGCCTGGTGATGGTGACCAAGGCCCACCTGGCCGGGCGGCACCTGCGCACCTTGCAGCGCCACATGCCCGCCAGCATGGTGCTGACGCACACGACGGTGGACGACGAAGGGCCCGCCGGCGAGCCCATGGGCCGCGACACCTGGCCCGGCCACGCCATGGGCCGCGCCACCGTGTGGGGCGAGGCCTTGCGCATCGTGGCCTATGGCCGCCAGGGCGACCTGCTCATGCCCCAGGATGTACCGCAGGCCTTGTGGGCGGCCATGGAGGCTGCGGCTCAGCCAAGGGCCTGACGCAAGTTGGCCCTGGCCTGTTGTAGCTGTACTCTGGCCTCACCTGCTGGTCGTACTCACGGAAGCGCACCGGATCCGCCCCCAGGATGGCCAGGTCGATGTCCACCAGCAACTGCTGGTCTGGCTCCAGGGGCATGACATCGTGGCGGGTGGCCATGATGAGGCCGCTCACCCGCTGTTGGACATCGCTGCTGGCGCCCGCCTGATGGAGCGCCCGCAGGGCCCAATCTGCGCTGAGGCTTTCGTTGTGCTTGCCGCGAAGGTCGTAGACGGCATCGTGAAACCAAAGCGCGATCTCCACCTCGCCCGGTCGGTGCAGCCCGCAGCCTCGATGACGCTTTCATTGCGAAAATTCGGCAGGCACTGAAGCCTGCCGAGCAGCGACTTGGCCCCCGCGGTCTCGCTGGGCACCAGCAGGCGTGCGGCATCACCCGTCATCACCCAGTACAGGTCGTCGGCAAAGGGGCCGAAGTCGGTGGTGAGGATGCTGACCTTGCGAAGCTGGTCCCAGCGGATGGATTCGGTCCAGCCATCGGGCAGGTGTCGGACGATGTGTTCATCGTCAAAGCTGACCTTGCCTTTGGCCTCTGCGTCGGCTTCACCCACATCCTCAGGCGCAGGCAATGACAGGCGCCGCTCGATCTCCGCACACAACTCCGCCGGGTCTTGCCGCTGCGCAAAGCGGCCGGCCACCTGCGCGCCGCACACGCGCATGTGAAGAAGGCACTGGCGTGCACATTGCCCGTGCCCGGGGTGAACACCACAGGCGGCTCACCCGCCGCCAGAAAGGCCTGCAGCTCAGGCGAGAAGCGGTCTGCGGGCTCGGCGTCAAACAGCTGGAAGTCGGCAGACAGCAAGGGCTGTGGCCAGTCCGGCATGGCCGGGCCGAACCACGAGGGGAAGGCGGTGATCGTGAGGTCGGGCGCGGTCTCGACGTGAGACAGGAAGGACACCGTCACGGGCGGCAGCTTCAGGGCGCCGCGTGCGGCGTTGGTGTGGCCGATGCCCACCGGGTCGATCCAGCCCGACTCGGTGAAGCGCCACAACGCGCGGCGCCAGCTCATGGGTACCCAGCGCGGCACGGCGATGTCGCCAATGCGCATCGGGTCGTGGCAGGTGCGGATGGTGGACGGTGCCAGGTACACCGAGGCGATGCGACCAACCAGCCCACACTCACGGGCCATGGCGGCGCCGGGCACGGTGAAGGGGTGGGCGATGACGAAGGTGGCGGGATTGCTGGTGTCGGTGCCCACCACCGAGCGGATGGCCTCGTCGATCTGCAGCAGTTGATCCTTGTACTGCGCCAGGATGGCCGCGAAGCCCTTTCGCGGGTGCCAGATGTCCGGGTCTTCAATGAAGCGCAGGTAGTCTTCGTCGGTGCCCAGGCCCACGAAGGCCAGGCCCGAGCCCTTCAGCAGCCGCGCGTGGTAGGTGTTGGTGATGAAGGTGACCCGGCGGCCCATGGCCTGCAAGGCGTGCGCGATGCGCATGAAAGGGTGGATGTCACCGGTGGTGCCGCCACAGATGACGAGGTAGTGGGGGCGCGCTGCTGGCAGGTGCGGGAGTCCCTGGGGCTTCATGCTTGCGCTTTGATTCGCGACACCGTGGCCGGCGCGATGATTTTGTGGGCTGGCGCGACAAAGAACATGTACACGCGCCCCAAGGCATTGTGGACATGAACCACGGTGGACACGGACACCGCCGTCCCGCCTGGCTTGTCTTGCCGGGCGATGGACACCTTCACGTCCAGGTGCGCGTCGGTTTCGCCCAGGATCACCTCATCGGGGTGGATTTCAAGCAGCTTGAAAATGCCGGCCCGGTCACCAACCGCATAGGCCTGGGCGGTCTTGGCGCGGTCAATGGCACTCAACACACCCATGGTCTTGAGGCCGAGCATCGCCACCACCTTGTTGCGCAGCTTCATCAAGGCGTCCACCCAGCGCGGCGTGCGGGAAACGACGGCCAGGTAGAGCTCCAGCGGGCTTCGGCCATCTGGTGGCAATTCGACCGTGTAGCAGTCGTAGAAATAGGCCGTTCGCAGGCTGTCGCGAAGCGCGCTGAACGACGGTACTTCGCAAGGCTGTGCTTTGGGCATGGGGGCCTCAGTTTGAAGGGCTGAACAGCTTGAAGACGGGGCCAACGCGCGGCCTGCCCGGCAGCCAGGTCAGGATGCAGCGGCTCACGGGGTGCCGCGCGGCTCCTGGTATGTGTAGTCGCCATTCATGTCGAAAGCGTCTCCTGTGTAATCAAACAGCCTGATGCTGACTTGCCTGCGTGCCCTGTCAATTTTCACGCTGCCCTTGTAGTCTTCGGTGATCAGGCCGATGTGCTCGCGCCGGGTTTGGCACATGCTCCCGATGTAGAACTGTCCGGGCCAGTATTCGTCGCTGGTTCCGATCAGCTTGACGCTGAGGCACGAGCCGCCGTACAGCCTTCGCGGCCCCTCGGGGGTCATGACCTTGGGGTAGACCTTGTTGACGATGAAAATATCGCTGTCCACCCATGTCAATGAACTGGTGGTGCAGCCGCACAGCAGGCAGGCTGTGAACAGCCATGCAGCCCGGTGCGCGCCCATTCGCGTCAAACGTTGAAAATTGAACCAGATGCTCATGATGCCTTTGGTTTGGGCCTCAGCGCTGAGCCCATCCGGGTGTTTCCAGGTGGGCATTCAGCACCGGCCAGCCTTCCAGCATCGGGTATTTGTCAAAGATCATGGGGAGGTCACGGTCCGATTTGTCGGAAATCTCTGCGGTTCCTGATGCGGGGACATCCATGCCAAGCACATTCTTGCCCATGACCGTCTGGCCGTGCAGACTGCCCAGGTAAGTGATGGCCCCGGGCTTGACTGTGAACGGCAGCGGTTGCGGCGCGGCTGAAGGGGTGATGTCGCCATAGCCGCCAGGTGTCTGGACGAAGATGTCCCACGAGTGCAGCTCATACTCCCCCGGGTCCAGCGACATCGCGAAGACACGGCCACCTCTGTTTGGTGTATCCGGGAAATCTATGTTCCTGACCATGCCGGAGAAAATCAGGCCGCCACTGTTGGCCGAATGCGATTTGGCGGCAAGGCGCAGCGACCCGTCGTCGCCGCTGCTGCCCTTCTTGCGGACATAGAACCAGGCGTTCATCGTTTGGGTCGATGCGGCATAGGTGATGGATGCGGACAGCACCCCCATGCTCTTGTTGTTGCCGTCAACCCTGGGCTCAAACCCGGGGATTTGAGAACATGCGGTGAGCGCAACCATGGCCGTTGCGACGATGGCCGTTTTGAACGTTTTCATGGTTGATGCTTTGTGTTGATTGAAGCCTGAGGACCGCGTTGAGCTACCTGTCCAAGCTGAACTGGCCGTTGGCAATGTCACGGACGCGCCTCTCGGACACATTGGGCCATCAATAAACATCGCGCAGATCCTGGTCTACCTGGCCGGCGATGATCTGGCTGTTTGCCTGGGCCTCCAGCATTGCACGTCGAATGCAGGGGCCAAGCTGTACAGGGCCAACAGTCGTTGAAAATCCGCCTATGCCGCCTTCGCGAACCAGGTATGCACTGCGATCAGGTGTTGTGACCAAGAAGGTGTAATTCATCCCATCGCTGACCCACGGGTTTGCAGGTGAGGCGACCACGTAGGCCGGGGTAAATGACGGGCTTGAATCCAATATTGGCGCGCTTTCGGCCGCAGCTTGCATGCAGTTGAGGGCCCATGCACTGGCCTTGATCGCACGCAGTTCAAACCGCGGCTCCAATGGCCCGAGTGAGGCGTTTTGGCCGCCTGCGGCCACTGCGGCCCAGACAGCGCCGAGCAAACACATGAAGAGCAAAGGCATTGTTCTTTGCATGAAAAGCCCCCTATGGCATGCGCAAGCCGGGTACATGGCTTGATTGTTCACGTTTGCAGCGGCCCATGAATTCGCCGACCTGTTTGCATGCCCCGCCCCACCGCCCCCTCGACGTCCAGCAGATGAAAGAGGCTCAGGTATGGCGTTGTCGCCAGACCCAGCGACTTCTCAAGCTCATCACCTGAAAGATGCAGAAGCCTCGTCATTTCAGTGACGTCACGCTGGGGCGTGTCGGAAACATGGCGAAATGCCCCGATGAAACGCATCAAAGCCGCCATGAGTGGCAAATGGCCAAACTGAGTTTCAGGCCTCAAAGCCGATGTCCGGCCATGGACGGCATTCGCCCGCAAGCGCCGCCAGCGCAAATGCCCGCCGAGCTCACCGGGCGCTGATCAAAGCCCAAGGTGCTGAATGAAGCATGTCCCTCCCAACCTGTGCAAACGCTTGTTGCGGCAAGGCTACCCGAGCCCCTTGTGGCGGTCAACTTCGCGGCATTCGCGTCGGTACCCCCAGCCCTGTTCGCGAGGCTCAGGCAGCTCTCAGCCGGCTAAGGGTGCAGCGGCCACCGCGAATGCGACACACCTCAAAGCTTGGCAGGGCGGTCAGTGGTCGACGGGGATTGGCGTACCCTCATCGAGGATGTGAACCCACCACCGCATGGCTTTGGCGTCCATACCAAAATCCGCCACATGGCGCTTTCCGGCTTCCGCCAGGAAGGTACGCGTGATGTGGTCGGCGCTGTGCCCTGGCGAGTTCAACGAAATCGTGATCGCGTGAACGCCCGGCGCCAGCTCATACCGCTTCTTGAGGCCCATGGGCCTTTAGATGCCGTCCACGGCGTGAACCTCCGACCACGGCTGCCCCAAGCTCTCGTTGGGACCACAGGGATCGAACACGGCGATTGCAGCGCCCTCCACGCCGGTCAGCTTGGGGTCTCGGTGGTGGTGCTGCAGCCCGACAGCGCCAGTGCAGCGAGCACCAAGCCAAGTGAAGTGATGCGTTTCAACTTGGGTGAGGATGTCCTTGGGTTGTTTCACGCGCCGGTGCTGGGCGCAAATCGCATTTGCATTTGCATGTGCATTTGCATGTAGAAATTCCCGTGCCGGGTGCCAGGATGGCACATCCGGGGCGCCAACGCCCAGCTTAGGCATCCGCGCCCCTTCTCTGGAGTTTGTTGAACTCCCAGTAGCGATCCATGCTTTCAGGTGTGGGGTCTTCGGTCGGAAAGCATTCAACTTCCGCTTGAAGAAGCTGATCCTTGTAGCAATCGTGTTGAACCAAGCCACTGCTGCCCGGTTCGATACCGGAGACATTGAGCCAGACCCCACCGATCAACTTCGTCCCACCCTTGCCTTGCACACCAATGGAAAGGTAGGGAAGCCGCATATCGGACTCATTGGCAACCTCGAACATCGCGTCTCCGTTTGGCGCGAACCCGGTGTGGCGCCACCTGAATTGCTTGCGCGCAGCCACGATTTTCAATTGCTTCTCGGAGAACGGCTTGATTTGCTTTTTTGCGGGCGCCGTGCCGTCGTCGCCTGGCCATTTGCAATCACAGTTGCGCATCTGACCGCCACAGGCCGGGCACCGTTCTACGTCGCAGCCTGGAACATGGAGTTCACCTTTGATGACCGCACAATCGTGACACGCACCGTCGTTTGCGCCCCAGTCTCCTTCTTCATCACCGTAGCGAACCCGCGCCATCTCCTTGCCATTGGGATGACACGAAGTCAGGCCTTGTGCCTCCTGGATCTTCCTTGGCCACCCTTGAATGACTTGAACCCCCCGAAACTCAACCATTTTCTTGGCCACACGCAACCCCTTTTTTTGGATGCCTGAACCCAGCTTACCCTGCATTCAGTCGCGCGCTGGAGCTACTGTGACATGCAACCCCAACCATCGGGCGTACCCCTCCACGAGCTGGCCAGTGACGACAGCTCGCGCTCCACTCTGGATATTGCCATGTGCGTGGGCACCAACTCCATTGAACACTCTGCGTCCCAACTTCTCTTCTCATCAAAGTATGAGACCTCAACAACAAAACCAAGCGCCTCTGCCTTGGACTGAAAGCCCTTGGCGTCTGGCTCGGACGGAAACAAAAAGGCAAAATTCACGCTCCTCTTCTTTGAGAGATCGTCCCCGCCCTTATGCATTTGCCACAAGACGTCGCCGTTCTCGTCATTTGGAAACAGCGACTTGTCTCTGCCGCGATTTCGCCACCATTGAACAACAGACATACCTCTCCTGTGGGTCACATTCCAAGAGCAGCCGCACGCTTTCCTTGGAGGCCTGAATCAAAATTTAGCCGGCGCAGGAGGGCGGAGGCCCCCCCACTGGCCATGAGAATGGCGAAGCCATGGCCGGCGCAGGCGTCCGTGTTGAACGACCTGTTGGGCACTTGACGCGCTCGCTTCCTATTTGGCAGTCCACGATCGGTAACGGCAGTTCGGTGATGGCGGGAACGGCGCAGTGTCCTCGCCCGGCTCAACTTTATATTCGCTCTCTCCGTCGACTTTGCGACTCCGATAAATGAATCTCATGTAGTACCGCTTGCCAGAGATACCGCCAGCAAATTCGATTTTGCCGTCGTAGGCGGCATATCCGTTCCCATCCGTGTACGCATCACCGATCGTGATCCCACGAAAATCTCCGCTGGGATGAAAACAACGGAGCAGTTCGGCTCCAAGATCCGCATTGTCCGCGCTTGCGGGGATTGACACGACGAAGAGCAAACCAGCGGTGAGCGCGACGGCAAAACTGTTCATGGGATTCCAACCTTTTATGTTAAAAAACACTTCAGTGCCTGCTCAAATTACCAATCATCGAAGACATTTTTTTGACCCGCAATCGGGACTCTGATGTCCAAGCGCCACTGGCAACCCGCCGCCTAACTGGAATTCAGGCCTCACAACCCATATCAGCCCGTCGGTCAAAGCAACAGACGCCGAATGAAGCATGTCCCTCCCAGGTTATGCATACTTTGTTACACGCAAGGCTACCCGAGCCCCGTTTGGCGGTCAACGTTGCGGTGCGTCCCCCAACAGCCCACTCGTCCGCAACACCCCAATGCCCCCGCGCACCCATCACGTGCCCGCCCGCAGCCAACTCCTCTCATCCGCGGCCGTTCAACCGCAGCAGGGCATCGCCCTCCAGGTCGGCGCTCAGTTGCAGTGAAATCAGGTTCTGGCTCATGGTTGCTCCTGTGTGTTGAGTGTGTGCATGAAGCGCAGCCCTTGCCTCGCTCCGGGGCAGCACCGTAGCCAACGCACCCTGCGGGGGAGCCCTCAGCTCAGGCCGTTCTCAAAGGCTGCCACCTCAACAACCTGCTCGCCGTCGTAACACCTGAACTTGTCGCGGCCGTAACGAAAGCTGCCTGTCACGGTAGGGTAGGCCTGAAAGGTGGCCGGGTCGGCATCCGGCACGATGACGTGGGTGTGGTACACCCTTTGCCCGTCTGTGCTGTAGTGCCCGCCCACCCGGCGCCAGTCCGCGGGCCTGGCCTTGGGCAACGCGGCGCGGCCCCAGAACACATGGCGCGCGTCCAAGCCGAAGTTGAAGAACAGGGCCTGGAAGGTGAGCGGGTCGGCTTTGGTGACGTGCATGCCCTTGCCGCCACTGTCGCACCAGTACACGCGTGCGCGGTCTCGGGCGTAGCCGGTGTGCAGCAAAAGGAAGGGCACGGGGCCGCCGCC
>CANBQJ010000022.1 GCA_947371645.1 Burkholderiales bacterium
GGTCTCGCAGCCGGCGCTGGCCGAGGCCGTCACGCTGGCAAAGGGGATGTGGTTGCTGCTCTTGCCA
Organism: Burkholderiales bacterium; assembly: GCA_947371645.1. The sequence goes on from CANBQJ010000022.1 coordinate 68, forward strand.
TCGGGCCCGTTGAAGGTGCCGGTGTGGCAGGTGGTGCACGAGGTGCTGACGCTGAAGTTGGCGTGGAACTGGCCGGGGTTCCAGGCGGTGTAGCCCCCCTTGTGGCAGCTGTCGCAGTTGGCCGACGCGCTCACCGAGACCGACGCGTAAGGGATGTGGTCAGCGGTCTTGCCGTCCGCCGGCGGGAAGCTGCCGGAGTGGCAGGTGGAACACACGCCCTTGACGGTGGTCTGGGTGTGGTTCCACTTCGTGGGCGTCCAGGCGGTGACGTTGTGGCAGCTGAAGCAGTTGACCGACGTCGGGATGTGGGTGGAGGTCTTGCCGGTGGCCGTGCTGCCGTTGTGGCAATTGGCGCAGTTGGTGGCCGAGGTGAAGGCCGAGTGGTCCACACGTACCGTACCCGCCCCGGAGCCCGTCCAGGCGCTGGTGCTTTGGTGGCAACTTTCGCAGGTGCCTGTGACGCCACTGTGCACCGTGTCGCTTGGCTTGGCGGTGAGGCTGTACGCGCCTGTGAGGTGGCAGGTGGCGCACTGGCCCGTGATGTTGATGTTGCTGTGGAACTTGCCCGGGTTCCAGCTGCTGTAGCCGCCCTTGTGGCAGCTGTCGCAGTTGTTGACGTTCACGCCGGACAAGGCGGCATAGGGGATGTGGTTGCCTGTCGGGCCGTCTGCTGGCGGGTAGCTGCCACTGTGGCAGGTCGAGCAGGTGCCGTTGACCGTCACCTGGGTGTGGTTCCACTTGGTGGGCTTCCATGCCGTGACGCCATGGCAAGCGTAGCAATTGGACGTCGCCGGGATGTGTCCGCTGACCTTGCCGCTGGCGCTGCTGCCATTGTGGCAACTGGCGCAATTGGTGCTGGCGTTGAAGGCGCTGTGGTCAGGCTTGGCGCCGTCCCAGGTCTGGGTGGTGTGGCAGGTGTCGCAGGCCGCCCTGGTGACAACGTGGTTGGCGCCCTTGCCCTGGGCATGGGTACCGTCGTGGCAGGCCGCGCAGGTCTGTCCTGGCGAGATGCCCGTGCTGTGGCTGAACCGGACCGTCGCGAAAGACTGCGTGACGTGACAGGTCTCGCAAGCCAGCGTGGTGACGATGTGGTTGGCCGGCATCACCAGCGTGTTCTGGGACTGCTTGGCCCCGGAGCTGTGGCAGGTGCGGCAGTCCTTGGGGGTGCCTTTGAAGACCCCGTTGACGTGGCAGGACTCGCAGCGCACCGTGGTGTGCGCCCCGGTCAACGCGAAGCCGGTCTTGAGGTGGTCGAACTTGCTGGTGTTCGCCTGTGCCATGGCCAGACCGCTCACGCACCACAACAGGGCCATCGTCAGGACGATGGCCAGCCGACGCCACAGGGCGCGCGTGCTGACGGTGATGGGGGCTGAAGCGGACATCAGGGGCTGGAGTCAGGTGGGCAAGGTGCTTTGTAAATGGGCTAATTGCACATTCATTGTAGGAATATATCTTTACGGACCCCGCAAGGGTTTGCCCAATTGTTTCCAGCTGTCAGGGACGTGGCACTGTTCACACCGCACGCCGAACTGGCCTTCATGGACGTCGTCCTTGCTGTGGCACTCCTGGCAGCGCTGGCTGACGGGCGCGATCTTTTGTCCCTTGGGTGCGGCTTCGGCATGGCAGGCCTCGCACTTGACCCGCAGATGCCCCCCGATCAAGGGGTACTTCGTCTGCTTGCTGTGGTTGAAGACCCACGATTTCCAGTTCCGGGTGTTGTGGCAGGTCTCGCAGGTGTCGCCCAACTTGCCCTTGTGCTGGTCATCCTTGAGGTGACATGAGATGCATTCACGTTGGGCTTCCTTGAACCGGGTGGACTTGTGGCAGTCCTTGCACTCGACCGCGGCGTGGCCGCCCGTGAGCGGGAAGCGGGTGCGGGCGTGGTCGAAGACGGTGGTCTTCCAGTTGCGGTCGTTGTGGCACTGCGCGCATTGCTTGCCCTGGGTGCCTTCGTGCTTGTCGTCCTTCTTGTGGCAGGCGTAGCAGTCGCGGTCGGTGTTGCGGAAGGACTTCAGCGGCGTCTTGCCGTGGCAGTCGGCGCACTTGATCTCGGGCTTGGCGTGGCCATTGCGCAGGGCGAACTTGGTCTTGTCGTGGTCAAAGCGGCCGGCCGTGGCCTTCCAGTCGCGCTCGGAGTGGCAGTCCACGCATTTCTCGCCCAGCGTGCCTTCGTGCTTGTCGTCCTTCTTGTGGCAGGCGTAGCAGTCCAGCGGCGCCTCCTTGAACATCTTGCTGTCCTTGGTGGTCTTGTGGCAGTCCTTGCACTCGACCTTCTCGTGCTTGCCCAGCAGGGGGAAGCGCGTCTGGTTGTGGTCGAAGTGGGCCGGGTCCTTCCAGCCGGTCTCGGCGTGGCAGGAGGCGCAGTCCTTGCCCAGGCTTTCCTTGTGCTTGTCGTCCTTCTTGTGGCAGCTGTAGCAGTCCTCAGGCAGCTTCTGCTTGTAGAGGTTGCCGGTGTGGCAGTCGTTGCACGCGGTCTTCTTGTGCTTGCCGCGCAGCAGGTAGTGGGTGTCGGTGTCGTGGTTGAAAGTGATGGTTTTCCACGACTTGGCGTTGTGGCAGGTCTCGCACTTCTCGCCGTACTGGCCCTTGTGGCCGTCCTTGTCGTCGTCCTTCTTGTGGCAGCCGAAGCAGGTCTTGGGCGTGTCCTTGTAGCGGGCGGTGCGCTTGTCGTCCTTGTTCTTGAGGTGGCAGCCGTCGCACTTCTGATCTTTGTGCTTGTCTTCCAGCGCGAATTTGGACTTCTTGAAGTGGTCGAAGGTGGTGTCCTTCCAGCCAGTGTCGGCGTGGCAGTCCGAGCACTTGTCCTTGACCAGGGGCTGGCTCAGGCCGCCGTGGTGGCCTTTGTCTTCGTCGTCCTTCTTGTGGCAGGTCTGGCAGTCCAGCGGGGCCTGCCAGTACTTCTTGCCACCCTCGTGGCACTTCTGGCAGTCCACCTTCACGTGCTTGCCGTGAAGCTCGTAGTCGGTCTGCCTGTGGTCGAACTTCTTGGTGTCCAGCACCACGATCTTGGCGCCGCGGCCCTTGTGGTCGGTGTGGCAGGAGCGGCAGCTGGCCTCGGGCTTGTTGCGGCCGTGGAAGCCCCTTTTGGCGTTCAGGTCCTGCTTGACCTCCTTGTGGCAGTCGGCGCACAGGGTGTCCTGGCCTTTGGGGCTGAACCGCACGTGGCAGCTGCTGCAGTCTTTCTCGTACTTGGCGTGGCCGGCGACCAGGTCGCCCGGCGCCAGCACGGCTTCGATGGACTGGGCATGGGCCAGGCCCGGCACGCCCAGCAAAACGATGGCCAGCCACAGCAGGGCCAGCGCGCCGAGCCAGCGCGCACCTGCCTGTGCCCAGGCCTCGGACTCAATACGCATGCACCGCCACCACGTGGAAGATGGCGCACAGCACCAGCACCCAGACGAAGGGCACGTGGGCCAGGTGCCACATCGAGAACAGGCGCTCGAACGTCTGGTACTGGGCGGCGCGCTGCACGCTGGCGGTGTAGTCGATCACGGCCTGGCGCAGGTCGCGGTATTGCGCCATGGCCTGGGGCTTGGACCAGTGCTGGTCTTTGGCCACCTGCTTGAGGCCGTCTTGCAGCAGGGCCTTGCAATGGTGTTCGACGCGCCGGCGCTGCCAGGGCAGGGTCAGCTGCTGCTTGATGCGGCCGGGCAGGGGCAGGCCCTGGCTGCCCAGGCAGGCGGTTTCGAAGTCGTGCAGGGCCACGAGCACCTCGGGCAGGGCCTGCAGCTGCACGTCGGCGCTGCGGTGCTGGGCGTCCAGGGCACGGCGCAGACCGGCCAGCGAGGCCTTTTCACCGCGCAGGTCGGTGTTGAGCCGCACGAAGAGGAAGCGGCCGATGACCCCGCTCAGGGCCACGGCGATCATGGCGTAAAGCGCGACAGCCGCATTCGTGGACCTGATGGAAAACGTGGAGTGCAGCAGGATCAGCCAGGGCCCCAGCACGCCCAGCACCATGTGCACGACGAACCAGTTCTTGGTGGCACCCCAGTTGTAGGTGACCTTCCAGCGCTTGCGCAGGGGGTAGGTGAACAGGAAGAGCATGGTCACGCCGCCGGCCACGCCCAGCCAGTAGCCGGTGCGGGACCAGGAGGTGTACCAACCACGTGTGGACACCCACCAGGCCAGCAGCACCAGGGCGGTGATGGCCAGGTAGATGGCGGTATCGCTGCGCCAGAAACTGGGCCCACGCTTGGATGTGGCCTGCTGCAGGCCGGGCATGGCGGCGCTCAGGGTGGGTGTGGCGGTGGGGGAACTGCTGTTCATGACAATGCGACGCAGGTGGTCGTCCGTGCTGGTGCCGCCAGGGTGCGTGCCACCGGGAATCTATCGACCTGGGTCTGGCTGGGCTTGAGGGTAGACGTGGGTATCAGGTGGTATCAGCGGTAAAGGGGGGCAGAACCTGTACCAGTTGGGGATTCCTGCCGCGACAGGTGTTACGCCAAATCAGACAATGCCACGCCCGCTTAGACTTCAAAATGTGAACAGCGCACATTTTCCACGAATCCAAGGCCACCATGTTGTCCGTTGAGTATCTGACTGTGTATGGCGGCGTTGCCGTTGCGGCCGTGGCGATCCAGCTGTTGTTGCACCGCCGAAAACGACGCGCGGATGCCGACACGCTGGCCGTGTCACGGGAGGCGGGGCTCAACGAGCCGCTCTCCCTGCACCCGGTGGTGGACCCGAACCGGTGCTTCGGCTCGGGCGCCTGCATCAAGGCCTGCCCGGAAGAAGCCTTGGGCATCGTCAATGGCAAGGCCACCCTGATCAATGCGGCGGCCTGCATCGGCCACGGTGCCTGTGTGACAGCCTGCCCCAGCCAGGCGCTCAGCCTGGTGTTTGGCAGCGAAACGCGGGGCGTGGACATCCCCGTCCTGACCGCCCAGTTCGAGAGCAACGTGCCGGGCATCTTCATCGTGGGCGAGCTGGGTGGCATGGGCCTGATCCGCAAAGCCACCGAACAGGGCCGCCAGGCCATGCGGGCGGTGCAGGCCAAGGTGGCGCAGGCCAAGGCCCCGGCGCCGCTCGACGTCGTCATCCTGGGCGCAGGACCGGCGGGCATCTCGGATGGCCTGAGCGCCATCGCCCACAAATTGCGCTACGCCATCGTCGAGCAAGAGGCCGCGCTGGGCGGCACCGTCTACCACTACCCGCGCAACAAGGTGGCCATGACCGCGCCGGCCGAGCTGGACCTGGTCGGCACCATGAACCTGGGCAAGGAGGTGGCCAAAGAGCGTTTGCTGGCCTTCTGGCACGAGGTGGTCGACAAAACGGGTTTGAAGTTCCAGTTCGGTGAAAAGCTGGAGACCATCACCCACCAGGATGACGGCAGTTTCATCGTCAAGAGCTCGAAGAGCAGCTACCACACCAAAACGGTGGTGCTGGCCCTTGGGCGTCGCGGTTCACCGCGCAAGCTGCAGGTGCCCGGTGAAGAGCAGGCCAAGGTGGTCTACCGCCTGGTGGACGCCGAGCAGTACCGCGGCCAGCGCGTGCTGGTGGTGGGTGGCGGCGACAGCGCCGTCGAGGCGGTGCTGGCCCTGGCGGCCGAGCCGGGCACCTCGGCCGCGCTGTCTTACCGGGGGCAGGCCCTGGCCCGCGTGAAGCCGGCCAACCGCCAGCGCCTGCAAGACGCCGAAAAAAGCGGGCAGATCCAGGTGCTGTGGCAGACGCAGGTGCAGCGCATCGACACCGAGCACGTGCTGCTCAGCGGGCCTGAGGGCAACATCACGCTGCCCAATGACGGCGTGATCGTGTGCGCAGGCGGTGAGCTGCCCACGGCCCTCTTGCAGGGCGCGGGCATCCGCTTCGAGACCAAGTTCGGGACGAGCTGAGCGCCACCTCACCCGGGCCCGCGCCGGCTCAGGCCGGGCCCTGGAAGCTGTGGCGACGGTAAGTGAGCACCAGGGTGTCGCGCCAGCCGTTGTCCTGCAGGGGCTGGATGGGGGTGGATTCGTGGATCACGCGTTCGTCGTCCAGCAGCAGGCAGGAGAAAGGCGTGCTGAGCGTGAAGCGCACGCCGTGCGGCCCCTGGGCTTCAAACACGCGCGTTTCTCCGCCTTTGACGCCCTGACGGCCCATGAAGACCACGGCGACGAAGTCGACGCCATCGCGGTGGGCGCCCTCAGGCGTGGGGCGGCCGATGCCGCCGGTGGTGTCCACCCGGAACTGGTGGGCTTCGATGTACCAGGCGGGCACCGACTGACCTTTGAGCAGTGCAGCCTGCGCAAACAGCTGGCCCAGTTGGCCCAGCACCGCCTGCCACAGCGGGCTGTCGCAGACCTCGGTCCGCACAGGCGAAAACAGGCGCTCGAAGCCGCCGTGCAGGGCGTTGTACGTCACCGGTTGCCAGTGCGCACGGTGGGGTGTCTGGGTGAGTGCGCCCGATGCCATGTCTTGCACGAAGCAGCTGTGCCGGCGGTAGCGGTAGTGGCCGCCATCACGCAGGTGGGTGTCGGGCGGCAGGTCGCCCCAGCTGGCGTGCAGGGCCTCGCCGGCTTGCGCGTTGCTGTGCAGGGCCGGCAGCCAGCTGTCTGGCGTCAGCACGGCCCAGCCCTGCTCGCGCAGCACCGCAGGCGCTTCAGCCGGGCTTTGGGTGCTGGGCGCTTGCATCGGTCCGTTGGCGCTCATGTGATCAGGGTGCGGGCGAGATGCGCTTGCCCTTGAGTTGCACCCGGGCGCCCAGGGCATAGGCCTGGGGCAGGTGGAAGGTCTGCTCGCTGCCGTCGTCGAACTTGACGGTGGTCTTGTACATCACATGCTTTTTGGCGTTCTTTTCGATCTCGTTGCCGGCGTAACCACCGGCCGCGGCGCCACCCACGGTGGCCAGGGTGTTGCCCGTGCCCTTGCCCACCTGGTGGCCCAGCAGGCCGCCCACCACGGCACCAGCGAGCACGCCAGCGCCGCTGCCTTTGCCCTTGACTTCATAGGCCTGGGCCTGCTGCACGGTGCCCAGCTTCACGCCGGTGACCGCCGAGGCGGTTTTGGCGGGCGCTGCCGCCGTGGTGGCCTGGGCGGCAAAGGGTTGAATCAAGGCGGTGGCCAGCAAGGCGCCAAGGGCGGTGGTGCGCAGGGTGTTCATGGGTACTTCTCGGGTCAACAAGGCCATAGGGTTGTGGCCACAGGGGAACACATTGTGCCCGCTGCGGCCAGGGTCTGCCTGGTGTGGTGTCAAGCCGGGCGCACGGGGCGGGGCTTGCCGTCGCGGTCGATGGCCACGTAGGTGACCTGGGCTTCGGTGACCTTGACCAGCAGCGGGTCTGAAGGCCGGCGTTCGGCCCAGACCTCGACGCTGACGGTCACCGAGGTGTTGCCGACGCGGATGACGCGGGCGTAGAAGGACAGCAGGTCGCCGACCGACACCGCATTGCGGAACACGAACTCGTTGACCGCCACGGTGGTGACGCGGCCATGCGAGACGCGGGCCGGCAGCACGCAGCCCGCCAGGTCCACCTGGGACATGATCCAGCCACCAAAGATGTCGCCGTTGCCATTGGCATCTTTGGGCATGGGCATGACGCGCATGACCAGTTCCATGTCGGGGTGCAGTTCGGCCGGGGTCAGCAAGGTCTGGGGTGTGGGGTTCAGGGTCATGAGGGCATGTCTCTCGCGGCCGGCGTGGCCGATGGGGCGGGGTGACAATCTGCCCCTCAGCCCACATTGTCTGCAAAATGCGCCGCACCGCCTCACTGCCTTTGCCACAAAGCACCACTTCCAGCACGGTTGAGGCACGCAGCGATGGGCGCACCCTGGCCGAGCTGTGGCCCTACCTGTGGCAATACAAGGTGCGGGTGGTGCTGGCCCTGGCCTTCATGATCGGTGCCAAGGTGGCCAATGTGGGTGTGCCGCTGCTGCTCAAGGAGCTGGTGGACCGCCTGGCTCCGCACCCCAACATGGCCCAGGCCATGATGGCCGTGCCCATGGGCCTGCTGGTGGCCTATGGCCTGCTGCGCCTGAGCACCTCACTGTTCACCGAGCTGCGCGAACTGGTTTTCGCCAAGGCCACCGAAGGCGCGGCGCGCAGCATCTCGCTCCAGGTGTTTGGCCACCTGCATGCGTTGAGCTTGCGCTTTCACCTGGAACGCCAGACCGGCGGCATGACCCGAGACATCGAGCGCGGCACGCGGGCCGTGCATTCGCTGATCTCGTATTCGCTCTACAGCATCATCCCCACGCTGATCGAGGTGGTGCTGGTGCTCACGCTCCTGGCCACCAAGTTCGACATGATGTTCGCCTGGATCACGCTGGCGGCGCTGGTGGTCTACATCTCGTTCACCGTGTCGGTCACGCAGTGGCGCACGCGCTTCAGGCGCGAGATGAACGAACTCGATTCCAAGGCGCATTCGCGCGCCATCGACTCGCTGCTGAACTACGAGACCGTCAAGTACTTCAACAATGAGGCCTTCGAGACCCGGCGCTATGACGAGGCGCTGGAGCGCCTGCGCCGGGCAGGCGTCAAGTCGCAGCAGACGCTGTCGCTGCTCAACACCGGGCAACAGACCATCATCGCCTTCGGCCTGATCCTGATGCTGTGGCGGGCCACCGATGGCGTGGTGGCCGGGCGCATGAGCGTGGGTGACCTGGTCATGGTCAACGCCTTCATGATCCAGCTCTACATCCCGCTGAACTTCCTGGGGGTGATCTACCGCGAGATCAAGCAGTCGCTGACCGACCTGGACAAGATGTTCACGCTGATGCACCGCGACCGCGAGGTGGCCGACACGCCCGGTGCCCTGCCTTTGAAGCTGGATGGCCCGCCCGCCGTGCGCTTCGAGGCCGTGAACTTTGCATATGACCCGGCGCGGCCTATTCTGCAGGACGTGAGCTTCGAGATCCCCGCGGGGCAGACGGTGGCGGTGGTGGGGCCTTCGGGCTCGGGCAAGTCCACGCTGGCGCGGCTGCTCTACCGCTTCTACGACGTGCAGCAAGGCGGCATCACCATCAACGGGCAGCCACTCACCGGGCTCACGCAAGACAGCCTGCGCCGCCACATCGGCATCGTGCCGCAAGACACCGTGCTCTTCAACGACACGGTGGCCTACAACATCGCCTATGGCCGGCCCGAGTCCTCGCAGGCAGAGGTGGTGCAGGCCGCCCAGGCCGCCCACATCCACGACTTCATCGTCAGTACCCCGGGGGGGTATGACACCATGGTGGGCGAGCGTGGCCTGAAGCTCTCAGGTGGCGAGAAGCAACGCGTGGCCATTGCGCGCACGCTGCTCAAGAACCCGCCCATCCTGGTGTTCGACGAGGCGACCTCCGCGCTCGATTCTGCCAACGAGCGCGCCATCCAGGCCGAGTTGGCGGCCGTGGCGCAGGGCAAGACGGTGCTGGTGATCGCACACCGGCTGTCGACCATCGTGAACGCGCACGAGATCCTGGTGATGGACACCGGCCGCATCATCGAGCGGGGCACGCATGCCCAGTTGCTGGCGCAAGACGGCCGCTACGCCCAGATGTGGCGCATGCAGCAGGCCGACCCCGCCAGCTGAGCCCGGCTTGAACTTGTCTCGGTTGCCAACATGGCTTGTCATCAGCAGACAAAGGCCAGGCGAGGCAGTCCGTGCTGACCCTTGTTTGCTCACGAAATCAACCTTCATCCAACGCTTACCGTGTCATCCCTGATTGACCCCCATGGGGGGTATCCCGATGATCACCAGGCTATTTGTTTGGGGCAGGACGTTTTCACATGGTCAAGCAGGAAGAAGCCGGCGCCGACGCCGGGCGCACCTTGCACCCCGGCTACGCCCGGGTGCTGATGGCTTTGGTGCAGGAGCGCGAGCCCAGCGCGCTGAAGGCCTTTGCCCCGGAAGACCTGGTCTACCTCGACCCGTCCGACGCCGTGGCCCGTTGCAGCCTGGCGCACTGGCACCGCATGTTGGACACCGCCGAGCGTGTGCTGGGCAAAGCCGACCTGGTGCCGGACCTGGCGGTGCGCATCCAGCCCTGGCATGTGGGGCTCGTGGGCTTCACGCTGATGACCAGCCGCAACCTGGAAGAGGTGGGGCGCCTGCTGCGCCGCTACCACCACCTGCTCAATGACGTGTTCGTGGTCGACCGCAAGCTGGAAGGGCGCCGCTTTTACCTGCGGCTGCGCCCCACCTCGGGTCAGGGCTCGCACCGTCTGGCGCGCCTGTCGCTGGCGGTGTGGGCGCAGCGCGTGCGCTGGTTCACCGGCCGCGAGGACCTGCGCTTTGACGTGAGCTTCGAGGGGCCTTGCGTGGGCCGCCTGGAAGACTACCGACGCCTGTTTGGCGGTGAGGTGCGCTTCGATGCCGAGGCCCATCAGCTCTGGGGCGAAGCCGTCTGGCTGGGCTGGCCATTGGTGTCCAGCGATTCATCCAGCCACGGCTTGCTGCAACGCCAGGCGGCGCAGCAACTGGCCCAGCTCTCGCGCAAGGAAGACCGCTTTGTGGACCACCTCCAGGCCTACATCCACGAGCACCTGAGCACGGGCCGGGCCAACCTGGAAGACATGGCCAAAGAGATGAAGATGCCCACGCGCACCCTGCAGCGTCGGCTGGAATCCGAAGGCCTGAACCTGCGCATGCTGATCGACCAGGTGCGCCGCGCGCGCGCTGAAAAGTGCCTGCGTGAAACCAGCATGGCCCTGGTGGACATTGCTGCGGCGCTGGGCTTTGCCGACCACGCCAGCTTCAACCGCGCTTTCAAGCGCTGGACGGGGTGCTCGCCCGGGGCCTTCCGCCGGGCCAGCGTGCAGTGGGGGCAAGAGGCCGCCTGAGCCGAGACGCCCCATGCCGAGGGCTCAAGGGCCGTTGGGGTGTTCTTTCTTCCAGAGGTCCTGCGCCTGAGCCGCCCGTTCTTCCAGTGAAGACTTGGGGTCGGTTTGCTTGCGCATCAGGTCCAGCAGCTGGGTGGTGGTGGCCTCTTCGGCGCCGAACATGGCTTCGGCATCCTGGCCGAAGTACTGCTGCCTCAGCTCGTGCAGGGTCTGCTGCTGCTTGACGGCGTCTTCCAGCGTGCCCTGGCCGGGCGGGATGGCCTGGCGCAGGGACTGGTCATATTGCAGGTAGCGCTGATACAGGTCGCGCAGCTCATGGCGCGCCTGAGCGGGCAGGTCGGCCGACAGCAGGTCCAGCCGCTGCAGGCCGTTGTCCTGGGCGAACAGGGCGGCCATGCGCTCCACATCGTTGCGCGTCTGGGTGTCGACCACCAGCCTGCCTTGGGGCGAGGCCCGGAAGGTGGGCATCTCGGTGGTGTCCAGCGGGTTGAAGGGCTTGGTTTCGCCCACGGTGGACGCGGCCTGGGCGCTGGCTTCGGCCACGGCAGCCTGGGGCTTGCGGCCCCACCAGCTGTCCACCATGCCGGGTGAGGAGGTGGCCATGGCAGGCTCGTCTTCGGTGGCATGCCACCAGTTGCTGGTGGCCACGGTGGCCAGCAGCAGGATCAGCAGGCTGGCGGCGGCCAACCACCACCGGCGTCGACGAGAGGGCAACACACGCACAGCGTTCAAACTCCGCAGCAAGGGTCAGGTCAAGGATACGTCAGCCCAGCAAAAAGGCGCACCCGCAGGTGCGCCCTTGTGCGTCCGAGCACGCGGCCAACCGGGTGGACCCGGTCAGCGAGCGCCTCAGAACGGGCCGTTGGAGGCGAAGCTGGCCAGGGCGGTGTCGCCGCTCACCAGGAACTGGCCGTAGCGGGTGTCGCCGTCGGCGAAGCGCTTCACCCACGAGATGTTGTTGTAGCTGGCCGGCTCGGAGGCGCTGTTGGGGAAGAAGTGGCTGGAGCCCTGGATCACGGCCAGCAGCTTGGGCGTGCCAGCGGGGATGGCGTCGTAGAACTTCTGCGAATGCGTGCCCACCGGGGCGATCACGTCGCCCGTGGCGCCGATCATGAGCGAGGGCACGGTGATGGTCTTCATCTTGCTGACGGCGGTGTCCCAAGGAGCGTAGGCCACAGCAGCCTTCAGGCCAGGCGTGGACGCCACGGCTTCCAGCGAACCGCCGCCACCCATGGACCAGCCCGAAGCGACCTGGCGGGAGACGTCGATCTTGCCTGCGACGGCGCCGGTCTTCGTGGCGACCGCGGTCTTGAGCGCGGCCAGGATCTGGGTGGAGCGGCTGGTGGGTTGGTCCAGCAGGGTGTTGGTGGCGATGGTCACGACCACGAAGCCGTGGGTGGCCAGGCGCTTGCTGATGGCGGCAATCGACGATTCAGGCGAGACGAAGCCCGGGCACACGGCCACGAGGGCGTACTGGCCAGCGGTGTTGGGCACATAGATGGTGCCGGCGCCAAAGCCGTTGCCCGAAATCTTCTGGGCGGTGACGGCGTAGGGGCCGTCTTTCTTGATGCTGTCCAGCGTGGGGGCGGGGCCGTTTTCAACGGCCATGGCGCCGGTGGTGGCGGCCATGAGGCAAGCCGTCATGGCGGCCATCGTGATGCGGGTGATGTTCATGGTGTCTTTCCTGGGCTGACCACGCGGACCAGGGTCGACGCGGCGGGTGGGATGGCTTCGAAATTCTTCACACGGCGAGGGTGCTTGTCTTGGCCGCGGGTGCGAACCCTGTGTCTTTGCGCGCCACTCGCGGGTAAATCCGAGGCCGCCGAGCAGGCTGTGGGGCCCGACATCAGCGCCTTGGGTGTCCATTTGGACAAGGTGTGTGCAGTGTTTCTCGAACCATCTCACCCACAGGCTCAGGAAGACCCTTGGAATGGGCTTCGATGGGGCTCGAACCCCATCGAACAGGGGGTGTCCAACGCAGGGTCAGCGGCGGGCCAGCCGGCGCATGGCCACCAGACCGAGCAGGCCGCCCAGCACCAGGCTCAGGCTGCCGGGTTCGGGCACGGCTGTGACGTTGACGGTGCCCGGGCTGAACTTCACGTCCACCGGGTTGCCGTTGATGTCGCCAAAGGGGAAGTCGTTGGAGGCCGACAAGGCCACGCTGGTGCTGCCCACGCCCACGGCCGAGAACGTCAGCTTGGCGGTGAGGAAGTCGCCGCCGATGGGCGCCACGAAGGTGTTGAAGTAGATGTCGCTGACCGTGCCGCCGCTGGCGCTCTTGACGCCGGTGGACGTGGCGAACTCCCAGTTGGCAGGGATCAGGATGCTGTCGAGGTGCAGCACGGTGGGGTCGAAGTCGAGGTTGTAGCCGCCGCCGTAGATCTTGTCGGGGAAGCCCGTGGCCTGGACGTCCAGAGAGAAGCTGCTGCCTTTCAGCACATCGGTGGTGGCCGGCAGCACCGACACGGTTTGCGCCTGGGCGGCCAGGGCGCCCATCAGGGCGATGCCGCACAGGGCCTGGGCCAGGGGGCGGGAGAAGGTGGTGAAGGAGAGGGTGGACATGGTGTGTGCCTTTTCAGTTGCAGTTGAAAGTCGAGGGGTTCACGAATCAGCGGGCCAGGCTTTCGAGGTGGAAGGCCGAGGGGCCGGGGGCCTTGCCGAACAGGTTGGCGAACAGCTTGATGTCAAGCGAGTTGACGATGCCGTCGCCATTGAGGTCGCCGGCCACGCCGCGCTTGCCGAACATGCCGCGCATCAATGCCAGGTCCAGGGAGTTCACGAAGCCGTCGTTGTTGAGGTCGGCGTCGCAGGCGTTGCCGTAGCCGTCGCCATCGCTGTCGAGCTGGTCCTTGTTGGGCACGAGGATGCAGTTGTCCTGGCTGTCTGGGATGCCGTCGCCATCGGTGTCTTTTTCGATGGCCGCGGCCTGAACCGAGCTGCCATCGGGTGAACCGATGCGCACCCACACGTTGTCGCCCGTGAACTTGCCCAGGTCGATGGTGGCCACGCCATCGGCATTGACCAGCGCCCGGCCCAGGAAGCCGCCTGTCGCAGGGTCGATGGCCACGGCCGTGACCCATTCCGGGCCGCCCTGTTCAGGCGGGCAGGTCAGGCAGCCGTTCTTCACTGGCACCTGGATGAGCGCCTGCTGGCCCTTGAGGATGACGGAGGGGATGGCGAAGGTCACGGGTGGGGCCACGCGCAGCTTCACCGTCGGGTCGCCCAGCAGGTTGTAGATGTTGAGCTCCTGGCGCAGGTTGACGATGCCGGGCCGCGAACTGCTGCTGTCCAGCGGGTGGATGTTGGTGGTGGCGCCGTGGGCCACGTCCGAGACGTAGCTCTTGGCGTAGTTCAGCAGGTCGCCCAGGCGCTGGATGGACGTGGACGTGCCATAGCCAGGGATCAGGCCGGGGAAGACGCCATCGAACAGGCCCAGCGTGAGCTGGTTGTTGTCGGTGGTGCTGCTCTGGCGGCTGTCACCGATGACGGCCAGTGCGCCGTCGGCCTTGCGCAGGAAGGCTTCTGCCCAGTAGGCGGTGCTGGCCGACATGCCGTAGCCCGTGCCGATCTTGTTGGCGGCCAGGTCCACCGTTTCGTTGTCGAACACGCCGCTGGCGCAGTTGATGCTGAACACCACGGGGAACTGGTTGTTGGTCACCGAGACCAGAGACAGGTCGCTGGTGACGAAGCTGGGGTCCCCCCAGCCATCCCACCAGCCGTGGTCGCGGTGGTAGACCAGCGCAGAGCCCTTGTTGATGGCTGCCGCGATGTCGGTGCGGGTGGCGTTCCACGGGTAGGTGGGTTTTTGCAGGTCAGCCGGGATGGCCGCGCCGCTGTTGTAGAACTTCGGCGTCGAGCTGGCCGCAGCGGTGTACAGCCGCGACACGTTGTAGCCCAGGGGCACCAGGTGGTCACGCACCATCTCGCTGGTCTCCACGAACCAGCGCGCGTCGGTGCTGCCCGAGCCCTGGAAGTAGGAGGCGAAGGTCAGGCGGTTGTAGAAGTCGGAGCCGAAGGCCGGGTTGGACGGTGGGCTGTTCTCGAAGGCGATGACTTTGCTGATCACGGTGTTGGCCTGCGCCAGCGTGTCCACCGGGATGCGGCCGATGCCGATGTTGGGCACGGTCTCGGCGGTGGCGCCGGGCGCGAACTGGCCGTACCAGATGTCGCCGGCGTTCTTGGCGCTGTCCCAGATGTTCTGCACGTCGTAGTGCGTGGGCACGTATTCGGCATCACCCAGGAAGAGCACCCAGCGTGGCCGGATCAGGTGGGTGTTGCTGTAGTTGGCCAGCCAGGCGCGGATCTGGGCGTCTGTGGCCGCGGCACTGCCACCGGTGATGGTGCTGGTGGTGACCACCGCGGTGCTGATGCCCAGTGCCTGCTTGTGCGTGGCCAGGGTGTCGGCTGCCGCCTTGAAGTTGGGGTGCGTGACGATGATGAAGCGCGAGCCCAGCAGGGCCGGGTTGATCCCGCCCAGGCCCGGCACGCAGGTGAACTCGCTGACCAGGCTCTTGTTGAGCGCGAAGGACAAACCGGGCAGGGGCAGCTTCTCGATGCGCTGGTCAATGCCGTCGAAGGCCGTGGTGTTGGCGGTGCTGCGCAGGCGGTCATAGGCCAGGCACTTGCCCGCGTGCTTCACGGTGATGAGGTAGCTGGGGTAGTAGGTGATCAGCTGGTTGCCGGCGTCGTAGCCATAGGGCGTGAAGCGGTAGCCCTGCAGCTTGGCGTCACCGCGCAAGAGGGCCTGCTCTGCACCCGGCTGGCCCGGCTTGCGCGAGCCCTTGGCCCAGACGTCGGCGTTGAAGCTGAACGCAGGGTCCTTGTCACCGGTGCGCGCCGACAGGGGCGGCTGGATGGGGTAGAGGCGGGCTTGCAGGCGCAGCAGGCCGCCTTCGGGCACGATGCTCACGGCGGCGTCCGTGCCGTCCACGGGCAGGGCCAGCGTGAAGCCGGAGCTGGGCACTTCGGGCAGGCCCACGTCGCTGTCGTCCTGACCGGCGGCGCCCATGCGCCCCTTGTTGCTGAAGCGCTCGAAGCTGCCCGATGGGGTGTCGACCTTGCTGAGTTGCGGGGCGGGCACCCAGACGCGCAGCACCGTCTGGTCGACGCTGGCGCTGACGGTGTCGATGCGCACGCCGGTGTCGTTGGTTTGCGCCATGCTGCCCAGGCTGGTGAGGCCCAGCTGGGTGGCCAGCAGGACGCTGGCCAGTGGCGATGAGCGAAGGTGTTTCATGAGGAGGACTCCTGTTGCGGTGGTCAGAATCGGGGGGAATCGGGTCTCTTGCCCGACGGCCTTCGCAGACTAGGGATCGCTCCAGGGGCCCACAAGCCCGAGCCCCTAAGCGTTGGGGCTCCCTTTGGGGGTGTTCTCGTGGTCTTAGGGGGCTGGCCGAAAGTCATGTCGGGAATGCGAAAATTCCCGTTTCGCCCGGGTGCCCATGCCCGGACTTGATCTGTCACAGGTGCCGCCTTGTCTTCAGCTTTTTCAGCCTCCACTTCCCCTGCTTCGTCTGCTCTGGCGTCTTCGTCGGCGCCATCCCTGGTGCTGACCCGGCCAGACGACTGGCACCTCCATGTGCGTGATGGCGCCACCATGGCCTCTGTGGTGCCCGCCACGGCTCGGCAGTTCGCCCGCGCCATCGTCATGCCCAACCTGCGCCCGCCCATCACCACGGCCCAGGCTGCGGCCGATTACCGCGCGCGCATCCTGGCCGCCGTGCCTGCGGGCCTGCGCTTCGAGCCGCTGATGGTGATCTACCTCACCGACAACACGCCTGCTGATGAGGTGGCACGCGCCAAGGCCATGGGGGCCGTGGCCTTCAAGCTCTACCCGGCCGGCGCCACCACCAACAGCGATGCGGGCGTGACGGACCTGCGCAAGACCTACAAGGCCCTGGAGGCCATGCAGCGCGAAGGCCTGGTGCTGTGTGTGCATGGCGAGGTCACCGAGGCGGAAGTGGACGTCTTCGACCGCGAGAAGGCCTTCATCGACGACAAGCTCATCCCGCTGCGCCGTGACTTCCCTGAGCTGAAGATCGTCTTCGAGCACATCACCACGAAGGAAGCCGCACAGTACGTGAATGAGGCAGACCACTTTGTGGGTGCCACCATCACGCCGCAGCACTTGCTCTACAACCGCAACGCCATCTTCATGGGTGGGGTGCGGCCGCACTACTACTGCCTGCCCATCCTCAAGCGGGAAGAACACCGCCTGGCCCTGCTGCAGGCGGCGACGAGCGGTTCACCGAAGTTCTTCCTGGGCACAGACAGCGCCCCGCATGCCGCGCACCTCAAGGAGCATGCGTCGGGCTGCGCCGGCTGCTACACCGCACCTTGCGCCATCGAGCTGTACGCCGAAGCCTTCGAGGCCGCCGGTGCCCTGGACCAACTGGAGGCCTTTGCCAGCTTCAACGGCCCCGACTACTACGGCCTGCCGCGCAACGCCGACACCATCACCCTGGCCCGCGAGGACTGGGTGGTGCCTGAAGAACTGCCCTTTGGCGAGACGGTCATCAAGCCGTTGCGGGGCGGCGAGACGCTGAAGTGGCGCCTGGTCTGATCAGGCCCGCTTGCGGGCGGCTGCCACCTTGCCTGCTGCCTTGACGGGCTTGGCCACCTTGGGCGCCTTGGCCGAAGGCCGTGCCTTGCGCTGTCCGGGCAGCGGCGCCGCCTCCAGCGTGGGCAAGGGCTCGCCGGTGGCCACCAGGCGCTTGTGGTACTCGTCCATCGCGCGGTAGAACAGCATGTTGTGCTGGACGATGTGGTCCAGCGGCTGCTTGAAGCCCGATTGTGCCCAGGCTTTGGCGATGTAGATGGTCGAGCCCGTGAGCCCCGAGACGATCAGGTCGAGCTCGAAATCGGCGCGCTGCAGCGCCGGGTAAAGCATGGTGATGAAGGTGCGCAACAAGGCCTTCATCTCGCTGACGGCGGTCTCTGCGCTGCGCACCCCGTTTTCGCCCACACCCATGGCGTCGACCAGCATGATGCGGGCGCGGCGGGGGTCGTCCTGGATGAAGCCCAGCCAGGCCCGCATGCTGCTCTCGCCCATGGCCAGCGGATTGCCGATCGACAAGGCCCCCTGGGTCATGATGGCCGCCATCACGCGCCGCTGTACCGCGCTGCGCAACTCGGCATAGACCGCGTCAAACAGCTCGCCCAGGGTTTTGTAGGACTCGTAGAAGTAGCGTTCGGTCAGGCCCGCGTGCAGGCAAACGTCCCGCACGGTGGTCAGGTGGTAGCCCTTGGTGCCAAAGATTTCCAGCCCGGCATCGACCAGTTTGCGCTGGCGTTCGCGCCGGCGTTCGGCCGCGTCCACACCGCCATAGCGGCGGGTCACGGTGGCGGCGCGTTTGGGCTTGGCGGCGGCAGCAGGCATGGGGGTGGGCAAAGGCGATCAAGGGAGAAGCCTGGATTCTGGCAAGAAAACCCGGTGCCGGCGCCCGCATTGAATCTGGATATTAGTGTTTCCTGATGGGTGAATCTGAAGGGTGAAACCCCGACGGCATCGGCCGGGAAAGTTGGGTATCGTTAATTGGCAAACACGGATTGTCCAAATTGAATCAAATCAGGCCGTTCGTGTCCGTCGTACCCAACACGCATTCGGAGACACCATGTCCACACCCCGCTTCCTTCGCTCTGCCCTGGCCACGGCCAGCCTGCTGGCCCTGCACGCCATCGGCCACGCCGCCGTTGACCCCACCGTCATCCCGCTGAACTCGCAGATCGGCAGCCTGCGCATCCCCCTGCAGTGCAGCTTCCCCGTCATCGGCAAGCAGACGCTGAACATCAAGCTGACCGGCTCGATGGCGACCAACGTCACCCCGGGCCAGCCCTTCTACCTGACCGACGGCAGCGGCGTGCTGGAGTTGCCCCAGGGCCTGGTGGACCTGTCTTACTCGCTGCTGGGCGCCCGCGCCGGCACGGGCCAGATCACCGAGTTGAACTTCAACATCACCAACGCCACGCCGACAACCATCAACGGGCTGTCGTCGCCCATCGTGATCAGCAACCTGCCCATCGTCAAAGGCCAGGCCGTCAAGTTGACGCTGCCGCCCACCGGCTTCATCCAGGTCGGCCCGATGACGGCCATGAACAAGGAAGGCCAGATCCTGGTGAAGATGGGCAGCGCCAAGGGCTCGCTCAAGCTGCTGACCGCGTCTGGCAAGAGCATCCTGTGGGACCTGGGCGTGAGCTGCGCCGCACCTGACCCCGCCATCATCGTGCTGGGCATGACCGTGGCCGGCACGCCCACCAGCGAGGTGTCGGCACCGCACACCAACATCCGCACCGAAGACCTGGACACCCCGCAGATGACGCAGTCGGGCAGCCTGCGCTTCCCGCTGTCCTGCAACGTGCAGGGTGTGGGCCGACGCGACCTGGACGGCACCTTCAACGGCGTGGCGCCTGCGCTGTACGCCCCGGGTGAAGTCTTCACCGCCGGCACGGGTTATGGCCGCATCATCGTGCCGGGCAGCGTGGTCAGCGAGCTGCTGGACCAGGTGCCTGGCGCCACCAAGGCCTCCACCTACGTGGACGTGCTGGAGTTCTCGTCGACCAACACCACGCCTGCCTTCATCAACATGACCTCCAACGGTGCGGTGGTCGGCAGCGACATCGCCCTGGTGCGGGGCCAGGACGCCGTCGCCCGCTTTCCTGCCAGCACGGACCTGGCCATTGGCCCCTTCAAGGCCAACCTGACCGGCAGCGACACTGCCTTGTACGTGGGCCGCACAGGCGCCGTGGTGCAGATGAAGAACAGCGCGGGCCAGTTGCTGGACACCCGCCGCATCGACTGCGACGCGCCGAGCCCCGCCACGACCATCGTGTCGGTGACCATCGGTGGTGCAGCGGTCTCGCCTGCAGCGGTGAGCAGCGTGTCGCCCACCAGCGTGGCCGCAGCCGGTGGCGCCACCGTGACCATCACGGGCAAGAACTTCACCTCAGCCCGTGCCGTGACCTTCGGGGGTGTGGCCGCCAGGAGCTTCACGGTGTCTTCGGCCACGAAGATCACAGCCGTGGTGCCCGCCTTGCCGGCTGGCGCCGTGACGGTGGTGGTGCAGGGCGTGGGTGGCAACGCCGCCACGGGCACGCTGACCGTCAAGTGATGATGAGCGGGCGCTGAGGCGCCTGGGCCCCGGTGCAACGCCGCCCTGGGGCCACGTCAAGGCAGAAGATGATCCTGAGGGTGCTCGGGGGCGGCCGGACTGGCCTGGCCTTCGGGCACCCTCTTGTCCGTGGGCGCGTTGGCGTCAGCCTGCTGCTGGACCAGGGCCCGCAGGCTGCTGATTTCTTCGCGCAGCTCGCGCATCTGCGCGTGCATGTCGCGCAGGATGTCACGCTCCACCTTGCGCTCTTGCGAGCCCACAAACATGGCCGCGATCGACGCCGTCACCAGCGACAGCAGGCCATAGCCCAGCAAGACCACGAACACCGAGAAGATGCGCGAGGCCGTGCTGCTGGGCACCACATCGCCATAGCCCACGGTGGCCGCGGTGGAGAACGCCAGCCACAGGCCGTCGTGGATGGACTTGACCTCAGGGTCCAGCCAGTAAAAGCCGACGCCGCACAGCGCCAGCACCGAGGCGCCCATGACCATCAGGCGAGCCAGGCCGGTTTCCCTGAACACAGGTTGGCTGATGCGCATCAGGCGGTAGAGCATCAGCACGGCGATCACGAGCCGCCACAGCAGTGCGGCTTCTGACTCGTTGCTCTGTGGCAGCACCGCGTTGGCGATCAGCGCCGCGCCCAGAAACCAATCCAGCCGCAGTTGCAGCGGGTGGTGGCCCCAGGCGGCCGACGAGGTGCCGGTGGCGGCTGCACCATGCGCCACGCGCCGCGCCCACCAGGTCGAGCCCAGCAGGACAACGCCGCTGACCAGGTACATCCACGTCGCCCACGTCGCGGGCGTGGGCAGCATCGAGTCATAGAACGCCGGCACGCTCGCCACCAGGGCGATCAACATCGGCCAAGGGGAGTTGGCGGTGCGCGCGTGTTGACGCCGGTGGCTCATGCGTGGCGGCGGGGGTGGTGGTGGGTCGAGCCGTCAGGCCGTGGGCAGGGCGGGCAGGAAGCCCTCCACGGACAGGTAGCGCTCACCCGTGTCGTAGACAAAGCCCAGCACGCGCGAGCCAGCGGGCAGTTCGGGCAGTTTCTGGGCGATGGCCGACAGCGTGGCCCCGGACGAGATGCCCACCAGCAGGCCTTCCTTGGCTGCAGACTGGCGGCCCCATTCGCGGGCGTCTTCGGCATCCACCTGGATGACGCCATCCAGCAAATCGGTGTGCAGGTTGACGGGGATGAAGCCCGCGCCGATGCCCTGGATGGGGTGGGGCGCTGGGGCGCCGCCAGAGATCACGGGCGAAGCCTTGGGCTCCACCGCGAACACCTTGAGCTGGGGCCACTTGGCCTTGAGCACCTTGGCCACGCCCGTGATGTGGCCGCCTGTGCCCACGCCGGTGATGATGGCGTCCAGGCCTTCGGGGAAGTCGGCCAGGATTTCCTGCGCGGTGGTGCGCTCGTGCACGGCGATGTTGGCCGGGTTCTCGAACTGCTGCGGGATCCAGGCGCCAGGCGTGGCGGCAGCCAGCTCTTGGGCGCGGGCGATGGCGCCCTTCATGCCCTTCTCGCGCGGGGTGAGGTCAAACGTGGCGCCGTAGGCCAGCATCAGGCGGCGGCGCTCGATGGACATGCTGTCGGGCATCACCAGCACCAGCTTGTAGCCCTTGACCGCGGCCACCATGGCCAGCCCGACGCCGGTGTTGCCCGAAGTCGGCTCGATGATGGTGCCGCCGGGCTTGAGCACGCCGCTGCGCTCCGCGTCTTCGATCATGGCCAGGGCGATGCGGTCCTTGATGGAGCCCCCCGGGTTGCTGCGCTCGGATTTGATCCACACCTCGGCGGCGGGAAACAGGCGTTGCAGGCGGATGTGCGGCGTTTGACCAATGGTGTCAAGGATGCTGTGGGCTTTCATGGTGCGCAGACTCAGGTTGGGTGGGACAGGCGCCAGCGTGGCGCGACCAGAAGAAAGGATAGGCCGGGGTGAAGAAAGCGCCTCATGCGGCCTGCGCATGAGCTTCTTTGCAAAAGGATAAGCGCAGGCGCGGCACAATCGTTGAGATGAAGCACTTCACTTGGACATTGTGGCGCCGCCTGTGTGGCGCCCTGGCGCTGGGCCTGAGCCTGGGCGCCGCGGGCTCGACCTGGGCGGCCGATTTCATGCCTGTGGAGCAGGCCTTCCAGCTGAGCGCGCAGCCCGCATCCCCCACTGGCGTGCTCGTGCATTTCACCCTGGCGCCGGGTGTTTACCTGTACCGCGAGCGCTTTCAGGCCCAGCTGACGCCCGAAGGCGCCGAGGGGCCATCGACCCAGGCCGACTGGCGGCTGCCCGACGGCGACAAGAAGCACGACCCGACTTTCGACAAGGTGGTGGAGGTCTACCACCACGACCTGGACGCCACTTTGAACTGGACAGGCGGGCCGGCAGGTGCCGCCGTGTTGACCGTGGGCTACCAGGGCTGCGCCGATGCGGGCCTGTGCTACCCGCCCCAGAAGCAGCGTTTCCGCCTGGCGCTGGACGCGCAGGGGCACGTGTCGGCCGTGACGCCGGTGCTGGCCGATGGCGCTGCTGCCCAGCCCGGCGGCGTGTCGGGCCTGTTGAAGCGCTCGGACGAGGCGCAGGCACCCACATCGGCGGCGTCACCGCCAGCTGCAACAGCCGAAGCAGCCGACGGCGACCGCATCGGCCAGGCCCTGGCTTCGGGCCACTGGTGGTCGGTGCTGCCGGTCTTTTTCCTGGCGGGCCTGCTGCTGTCGCTCACGCCCTGCGTGCTGCCCATGGTGCCCATCCTGTCGTCCATCATCGTGGGCCAGCGTGAACGCGTCAGCCGTGGCCGTGGCCTGGCCCTGGCGCTGAGCTATGCGCAAGGCATGGCCCTGGTCTACACCGCTCTGGGCGTGGCCGCCGGCCTGCTGGGCCAGGGCCTGGCCGCCTACCTGCAGCACCCCTGGGTGGTGCTGGGCTTTGCCACCCTGATGGTGCTGCTGGCCTTGTCGATGTTCGGCCTGTATGAGCTGCAGCTGCCCGCCTCGGTGCAGAGCTGGCTGGGCGCGGGCTCCAACAAGCTGCCGGGCGGCAAGTTCGTCAGCGTGTTCGCCATGGGCGTGGTCTCGGCGCTGGTGGTGAGCCCTTGCGTGTCGGCGCCGCTGGCGGGCGCGCTGCTCTACATCAGCCAGACGCGCGACGTGTGGCTGGGTGGCGGTGCCTTGTACGCGCTGGCCTGGGGCATGAGCATGCCGCTGCTGCTGGTGGGCGTGTCGGCTGGCAGCCTGCTGCCGCGCACGGGCCCCTGGATGACCGGCGTCAAGACCTTGTTTGGCGTGCTGATGCTGGGCATGGCCGTGTGGGTGGCCCGCCCGGCCTGGCCCTACCTGCAAAGCCTGGCGGGTGTGCAGCAGGCCACCACGCACCAGAGTGCCTTGCCTTTTGAGCGGGTGCACAGCTCGGCCGAGCTGGACGCGGCGCTGGTGCGCGCGGCCAAGGCCGGCCAGAGCGTGATGCTGGACTTTTACGCCGACTGGTGCACCTCCTGCATCGAGATGGAGCACACCACCTTCCGCGATCCGGCGGTGCAGCAGGCCCTGCAAGGCGTCTTGCTGCTGCAGGCGGACGTGACCGTCAACAGCGCCGACGACCGCGCCTTGCTGTCGCGCTTCAAGCTGTTTGGCCCGCCGGGCATCATCTTTTTTGACGCGCAAGGCCGCGAACAGGTGGACGCCCGCGTGGTGGGCTTCCAGAAAGCGGCCGAGTTCAATGTCAGTGTGGCACGCGCCAGGGGCCGGCACTGAGGTGATAATCGCGCCCGTGAAGTCGGCCAGACCGCCGCTGGTGCAAGGCCCGAAAGGGCGCACTGGAGGAAGGTCCGGACTGCACAGGGTAGCGCAGGAGGTAACACCTCTCCACCGCGAGGTGAGGATCAGAGCAACAGAGACGAGTCGGAAGGGCTTTCGGGCCTGACCGGGTGAAACGGGCAATCTCTGCGCGCAGCAACACCAAATAGGCACACGTTGACCTGTCCCGGGGAGTGTGCGGGTAGGTGGCATCGAGCCGTTCTGGCGACAGGCGGCCCAGAGGAATGGCGGTCACGGCCCTCGCGTCGCAAGACGAGGGGGCTGCACAGAATCCGGCCTATCGGCTGACTTCACACTTTTTTCACGTTATGCCGCAGCCACTGAGGCTTTGCGGCATCTCTCGCGTCAAGTCGCAGGGCACAGTGGTCGACATCTCCGGCGTACTGCGGAGAATCCATCATGCGTGCTCCTACGCTGTCGCGCATCGCGCAAATCCTGGCCACCACGGCGAGCCTCGCCCTGGTGATGGGTGCCTATGCATCCGAAGGGCACGGCCATGAGGCGCCCGAACATGGGGCGCCGGCTGAAAAGGCTGGCAAGGCTGACAAGGGCGAGAAAGCCGAAAAGCCCGAGAAGTCCGAGAAGGGCGAGAAGGGCGAGAAGGGCGAGAAGGCTGAAAAAGGCGAGAAGGCCGCGAAGGCCGAGGCCAAGCCCGAGCCCGCCCGCGACAACCCTTCGGTGCCGTCGGGCAGCAACGTCTCCATGGCCGAGCTGCGCGACATGATCGACCAGAAGATCGCCGAGGTGCGTGCCAAGCGTGAGCCTGCCCCGGTGGTGCGACTCAAACCCAAGTCCATCTCGCCCAAGCCAGCCGCGCAGCATGTGGCCATGGCCGCTGGCGCCGTCCACGACGAGCACGGGGCCCACGGCGCCCCGGAACATGGCCCGGCCAGCGACGCCCCAGGCGCACCCAGCCCCATGGGCCACGACGTGCACTGGGCCTATGCCGGCGACACCGGCCCTGACAGCTGGGGCCGCCTCAAGCCCGAGTACCAGCAGTGCATGCTGGGCAAGCGCCAGAGCCCCATCGACATCCGCGATGGCATCCCCGTGCAGCTTGACCCCATCCAGTTCGACTACCGCAGCAGCGCCTTCCGCGTGATCGACAACGGCCACACCGTGCAGGTCAATGTGGAGCCGGGCAACAGCATCACCGTGGGGGGGCGTCGCTATGACCTGGTGCAGTTCCACTTCCACCGTCCCAGCGAAGAGCGCATCAATGGCCGGCAGTACGACATGGTGGCCCACCTGGTCCACAAGGACCTGGAAGGCCGCCTGGCCGTGGTCGCCGTGCTGATGGACCAGGGCAAGGCCCACCCGGTGGTCCAGCAGGTGTGGAACAACCTGCCCCTGGAGAAGAACCAGGAACAGGCCGCGCTGAGCAACATGGACCTCAACCTGCTGTTGCCCGAGCAGCGCCAGTACTACACCTACATGGGTTCGCTGACCACGCCGCCGTGCTCTGAAGGCGTCTTGTGGATGGTGATGAAGCAGCCTGCCTCCATGTCGCGCGACCAGGTGGCCGTGTTCGGCAAGCTCTACCCGATGAACGCGCGCCCCATCCAGAACACCTCCGGCCGCCTGATCAAGGAAGGCCAGTGAGCCTGCATGTCAGTACACCCGACCGCCCTTGATCTGGGCGTGGGTGCGCCGGCTCAGGTCGGTGGTCTTGGCCATCAGGGCCATGGCGTGACCGGCATGGGCGTGGCAGATGGCCAGGCCCAGCGCGTCGGCGGCGTCGTTGTGCGGTTCGCGCGGCAGCGTCAGCAAGCGCATCACCATGTGGCGGATCTGGGCCTTGGCCGCGTGGCCGTGCCCCACCACCGCCTTCTTCATCTGCAAGGCCGTGTACTCGCTGACCACGGGTGAGTTGTCCTGAGACAGCAGGCCGGCGATGGCCGCGCCCCGCGCCTGCCCCAGCAGCAGCGTCGACTGCGGGTTCACGTTGACGAAGACGATCTCGACCGAGGCCTGCGCAGGCTCATAGCGGGCCACGACTTCGCGCACGCCCTCGAAGATGAGCTTGAGGCGGTTGGGCAGGTCGCCCTGGTCGGCTTCCTTGGTCCTGATGGTGCCGCTGGCGATGTAGCTCAGGCGGGGGCCGTCGACGTCGATGACGCCAAAGCCAGTGGTCTGCAGACCGGGGTCGATGCCGAGGATGCGCATGGGCGGGAGCATAACCGGCTGCAGGAAAGGCCTCTTGCTTTCCGACCTGCTCGAAGCTACCTTTGCCGCTGTGAACAACGCAAATTCCAGGAGGAAATCGTGAACAGTTGGTCGAATGATCGGGCGCGGGCTGCGGCCATGCATGGTGTGGCCGTTGCGCTGGGGCTGGTGTGCTGCCTGGGCAGCCAGGCGCAGGCCCAGATCGTGGTCGTCAAGAACTCGGGCATGGTGTCGGCGGGTAACACCTCGACCAACCCGGACGCGACGGCCTCGTCTTTCAGCCTCAGCGCGAACACCGGTGACACCACCAGTGGGCAGGCTTACGCTTCGGTGTCCAGCAGCATCACGGGCAGCGCCATCAGTTTCTCCGGCCTGGCCGGCGGCGGCTCTTCGGCGTCAGGGCCCCATTCCTCCCGGGACGGCTATGCCTCGTCTTCTGCCACATGGACGCTGGTGTTTCAGGTCACGGAAGCCATCAGCCTTGTGCAGCCGACCAACACCTATGTGCCCCTCCTGTTCGGGGCTCTGAGTGGGCCCACCGCCCCGGAATCCACGTGGCAGCTCCAGTACCTGTCTGCGGCGCCTGCCCCTTTGACCACCCTGGGCGTGGGCACCTATGCCTTGCAGTGGAGCGGCGGCGGCAGCGCGAGGGGCATCGGCACCGCCACGAGCATCGACTGGAAGTTCCAGCCTGTGGCCGTCCCGGAGCCGGCAAGCTGGGCCTTGATGGCCCTGGGCATGCTGGGTCTGGGCGCGGCAGCCCGCCGCCGCGCGCTGCGGTGAAGCCCTGAAGCGGTGAACGCCTGAGGCCTCACCTGCTCAAACAGGGTCATGCAAAGCCGCCGCCAGCAACGGCCACAGTGCCTGGTGCGAGCCGCGGAACCAGTCGATGTGGCCGATGCCCTTGAGGCCGTGGTCGCGGGGCTTCAGCCGGTGCACGCGCTGGGGCGCGGCTGGGAAGCAGCGCAGCAGGTCGGCCACCGTGGCCGTGGTGGCGATGTCATCATCGCTGGCGTGGAAGACGGTGATGGGCATGCGCACCTGGGCGTGAAAGTCTTGTGCTGATTTGCCCTTTACCGCATTGATGGCATAGCCGCCTGCCGCGCACCATTGCCCCCACTGGCGGGCCACCGTGGCAGGGAGGTTCTCGCCCAAGCCCACGGCCGTGCAGGTGCCATAGCCTTTGAGCGCGATGCCCAGCGGCACGATGCCGCGCAGGACCACCTGGGCCGGGATGCCAAAGCCGGGCCGCATGGCCTTGAACCAGCCTGAGGACGTGGCCACGCCCACCACCCGGGCGATGCGGTGGTGGTTGGGCAGCAGGCCCATCATCTGGCCGCCTGCGCTGTGGCCCACGAGCAAGGCTTGGGGTTGGCCCGTGCGCTGCAGCAGCCAGTCGAGCGCGGCCACCTGGTCTTGCTGGCCCCATTCGGCCAGGGTGGCGCGGCAAGCCTTCAGGGGCCCCTGCAGGGACAGGCCAATGCCCCGGTAGTCGAACACCAGCACGTCGTGACCTTGCGCGGCCAGCCAGGCTGCAAAGCGCAGGTAGAACTGCTGGCGCACACCGGTGGCTGGCGAGATCAGCACGGGCAGCGCGCGCACGCCGCCCGTGCTGGGGACGAAGTGAGCCTGCAGGCGCACGCCGTCGGCGCAGGTGAGCGTGACGGTCTCGGGGGTGGGGGTGTCGGCCATGTTCAAAGTTCCAGGTCGGTGTCCAGTTGCTGGACGTGGTTCAGCCAGCGCGCCACGGTGGCGAGTTCTTCATCGCTGAAGCCCTCAAACAGGCGGGCGTTGATGCGTTGCATGGCCTGTTTGAGCACGGGCAATTGCGCCTGGCCCGCGGGGCACAGCCACACGCGCTGGGTGCGGCCGTCTTCGGGGCAGGGCTGGCGCTGCACCCAGCCCAGGGCCTCCATGCGTTGCACCAGGCCCGAGACGGCCGAGGGTGCCAGGTCCAGCGCCTGGGCCAGGTGGCCCATGGTGGCGCCATCGGCCTTGGCCAGCACAAAGAGCACGCCGCTCTGCGCGGGGGAAGGCACCGTGGCACCCGCAGAAGCCGCGTGCGCCTGCTGCACGGCGATCCATTGCTGCAGCCGGCGCTGCGCGCTGTTGAGCAGGAAGACGAGGCGGGGGCGTGTGGCCATGCGAGGCTGATCCGGTTGGTTTTTATTTCGCACACGAAGTATATGCGCGTGAAAAAGCCGGCGCAAGGCCGGCTCGGTTTGGTCCCCTGTCCCGGGGGGATGAGGGTCAGCCGCGGCGGCGGGCGGCCACCACCACCACGCCCAGGCTGGTCAGCAAGAGCGCCAGGCTGGAGGGTTCGGGCACGGCCGTGACCTGCAGGCCGAAGCTGTCGCCCACGCCGGTGCTGGCGTAATGCTGGCCACCGCTGTAGTAAGCCACGGCCTGGGCCACGGGCAGGGCGCCGGTGGGGGCTTGCAGGTAGCTGGCGCTGTTGGCGTCGCTGCCGCCTTCCAGGGCCACCCAGTAGCTACCGGCCGACACGGCCCAGTTCAGGTTGCTGGTGCCATTCCAGCCGTCACCGTTGTAGGTGGCGGTGGTCTGGAACAGCTGACCCTGGTTGGCCGCCGCGAAGTTCAAGGCGGGCAAGCCGCCCTGGTCGGCATAGAGGGCGATGCCGAAGGTCTTGCCCAGGTCGCTGGTGTCGCTGGACAGCACGTAGGCCATCACGCTGTCGATGGTCGTGGCCGAGCCGATGGTGAACTTCTCGGCCATCCAGTTGGCGCTGTCCACGGTGTTGGACATGACCAGGCCATTGGTGGGCACCGTGGTGTTGATGAGCGTGACGCTGGCTTGGGCCTGCAGAGGCAGCAGGGCAACGATCGCAGCGACGGCCAGGCTGTGGCGAAGGAAACGGGTGTTCATGGTGTTGTGTGTCCTTCAGCGGTTCAATGGGCCAGGGTCACGCTTTGCAGCAGCTTGGTCGGGCCATAGGCATCGCTGAAGCCGTAGGCGTCGATCTGCACCTTGCCGCTTTGGAAGACGCGCACGTTGGCGAAGGCGTAGAAGCGGTCAGTGGCCGTCTCGCCAGCTGCCAGGGGCAGGGCGGCGTCAAACGGCGAACCGCCCGAGCCGACCAGCACCTGGTAAGCGCTGCTGGTGCGGGTCGTGCCATCGCTGTTCTTGATGGTGGGCTGCACCATGTTGAAGGTGTGCTCGTGGCCGCAGAAGTAGGTGGCGCCGTAGGTTTCCATCAGGCCCCAGAAGGCGTCGCGGTTGACGGCGGTGTCGACGCCGTTGACCTTGACGGTGTTGGTGTCGAGGCCGCCGGCGGTGGCCGTGCTGTTGTAGAAGTAGGTGTAGGCGGGCTTGTGGCCGAACACGAAGTAATGCTGGGCACCACGGGCTTGCGCAGCGCTGAAGTCAGCGGCCAGCCAGTTGGC
>CANBQJ010000023.1 GCA_947371645.1 Burkholderiales bacterium
CGTTCACGCCGCCGACATCGAAGCTGCGTTGAAAGCGGCCTTGAGCCCCGAAGCGCTCGTGGTGACTGATGACAGCGCCTCTCACGCCGGTCACGCGGGCAGCGATGGTGCGGTCGAAGGCACCCACTTTTCTTTGCACATCAAGGCCCGCTGCTTCGCCGGAAAGGGCCCCGTGGCGCGACACAGGCTTGTGTATGATGCCCTGCGCGATCTGATCCCTCGTGGCATCCATGCTTTGGAGATCAAGGCAGAGCCCGCGTGATTCCCCATTCAACCGGTTTTCCGCTCAACATGAAACTCACCCATTTCGCCAAGGCGGCCCTGCTGTCGGCCTCGCTCACCGTGGCCGCGCCGCTGGTGTTTGCGCAGAACATCACCACCGTCAACGGCAAGGCTGTGCCCAAGTCCCGCGTGGACGCCATGATCGACCAGATCACCAAGCAAGCCCAGCCGGGGCAGCCTGCGCCCCCGCGCACGCCTGAGCTGGAAAAGAAGGTGAAGGACGAAGTCGTCCTGCGCGAGATCTTCATCCAGGAAGCCGAACGCCGCGGCCTGCAGAAGTCCGATGACTACAAGGTCCAGATGGAGTTCGCCCGTCAGAGCATCCTGATGCGCGCCCTGGTTCAGGACGAAGACAAGAAGAGCAAGGGCAGCGAAGCCGAAGCCCGCGTCGAGTACGACAAGCTCAAGGCAGCCGGTGGCGACAAGGAATTCCGCGCCCGCCACATCCTGGTGGACAAGGAAGAAGACGCCAAGGCCCTGATCGCACAGATCAAGGGCGGCGCCAAGTTCGAAGACCTGGCCAAGAAGAACTCCAAGGACACGGGCTCTGCCGAGAACGGTGGCGACCTGGACTGGGCCAACCCCAACAACTACGTGCCCGAGTTCGCCAAGGCACTGACGTCGCTGGAAAAGGGCCAGATCACCGAGACGCCCGTGAAGTCGCAGTTCGGCTATCACATCATCAAGCTGGAAGACGTGCGTGCCACGCAGTTCCCCCCGTTCGATGAAGTCAAGCCTCAGCTGATTCAGCGTCTGCAACAGCAGAAGATGGCCAAATTCCGCGACGAACTCAAGGCGAAGGCCAAGACGGACTACAAGTTCGACTGAGCCCGGGCTCCGGCGCCCACGGTGCCGTCAGCGCCCATGAAAAAGGCCTCCGCAAGGAGGCCTTTTGCTTTGCTGCACCCGATGTGTCGATGTGCGTCAGCGCTTGGTGAACACCAGGTCCCACACGCCATGGCCCAGGCGCAGGCCGCGCTGCTCGAACTTGGTGAGCGGGCGGTAGGCGGGCTTGTCGGCATAGGCTTCGGCCGTGTTGCGCAGGCTGGGTTCGGCGCCCAGCACGGCCAGCATCTGTTGGGCGTAGGGCTCCCAGTCGGTGGCGCAGTGCAGGTAGCCGCCAGGCGCCAGCCGCGCGCACAGCGCTTGCACCAGCGGCGGCTGGATCAACCGGCGCTTGTGGTGGCGCTTCTTGTGCCAGGGGTCGGGGAAGAAGATGTGCACGCCGGCCAGCGAGCCCGGGCGGATCATGTGGTCCAGCACCTCGACGGCGTCATGGCGGACGATGCGCAGGTTGGCGAGGCCCAGGTCACCGATGTGCTTGAGCAAGGCGCCCACGCCGGGCTCGTGCACTTCGCAGCCGATGAAGTCGTGGTCGGGCAGCGTCTGCGCGATCTTGGCGGTGGCGTCGCCCATGCCAAAGCCGATCTCCAGCACCAGCGGGGCCTGGCGCCCAAACACCTGGGTGGCGTCCAGCAGCTGGTCCGGGGAGTAGGGCAGCACGAAGCGGGGCCCCAGTTCGGCCAGGGCGCGGGCCTGGCCTTCGGTCGTGCGTCCGGCACGCATCACGTAGCTGCGGATGGTGCGCGGGTGGTCCACGGGCGAGCCTTCGGCAGCGTCATCGCCAGTCGAGGCGATCTCGGGTTCTTGGTTCATGGGCGCGATTCTAGGTGGATCGATGGCCCCCGCATTTGAGGGGGTGACCTGGGGTTTCCGTGCAGGACTCGGCAGATGCCAGGGCGGCCTGCCGCGCACGGTGTGCACGGGGGTGAGGAATTTGCGATCCTGTCGTCACAGGCCAGATGGCCCCGTTGGGGGGCCCGCCAGATCCACCGAGGTGATCCATGAAGTTCCGCATCACGACATTTGCCCGAGGCGCCGCCCTGGGTGTGGCCTTCGCGGTTCAGTCCATGAGCGCCAGCGCCGCGCTGGTGACCACCCTGCCAACCACCTTGCTGGACGCCGACGCGGTGTTCAGCTTTTCCAGCATCTCGATCAAGGCCATGGGCCTGTTGGGCGTGAGCGCCACGGCGCTGGGCAACGCCAGCAACGTGGCCGGCAATGCCTGGTCTTTCAACATGCCGGTGACCGAGGTCGCGGTGGGCATCTCCCTGCTGCCGCCCTCGATCACGCCCGTGTCGGGCAAGGCCACGGGCTCTGCGCTGCGCATTGCCGGCCCGGATGGTGGACTGGTGCTGGCCAACTTCGCACTGGACTTCAACCGCAATGTGCTCAAGGCTGACCTGACCACCTCGTCGGGTACCACCAAGGGCATGGACATCTACGGCTTCC
The DNA here is from genome assembly GCA_947371645.1 of Burkholderiales bacterium. The sequence goes on from CANBQJ010000023.1 coordinate 2,575, forward strand.
ACGTTGCCGACAAGCTGAGCGTGTCGATGAGTGGCGGCTTGTCGCTGGACATGGCCATGGACAAGATGATCCTGACCTCGGGTGCCCGGGCCAGCTTCATGGACGCCCTGCAGTTGCCGGACTTTGCCGACGCCGTGATGTCCACGCTGGACTTTGGCACCATGAAGGTGAACATCTCGCCCTCGCTGCGCATGGGGGTCTCCGACAAGGCGTTCACGGCCAATGCCTCGATGGTGCCTGAGCAGCCGTCCCTGGCTTACATGTTGATGGGCCTGGTGGGCCTGGCCATGGTGTCGCGCCGCATCCACCGCGCTTGAGTGGCGACCGGGCGCACCTGGCGGGCAGGCTAGAATGGCCGCACGCGGGTGTCGTTCAATGGTAGGACTCTTGCTTCCCAAGCAAATAACGTGGGTTCGATTCCCATCACCCGCTCCACAAGACACGCCAAAAGGCGCCAGGCTCATCCACCTGGCGCCTTTTTTCTTGGGCCAGGGCTGGCGTGGCCTCGTTCGGACGACCATGGCCACGGGCACCCGATCCATCCTTTCGCGGGGCAGACGCCCAGGCGTTTGTCGATATATTGGTGAGGTCTGCACCCACAAGCTTTGCCATGCTGTTGCATCAATTCTTTGAATACACGGCTGCACGACTGCCCGACAAGGTGGCCGTGGTGGTGGATGGTCGGCGCTTGACCTTCCGTGAACTGGCGGAGCAGGTACGCGTGCTGGCCAGTGCCTTGCAGCAGCGCGGCGTGCAGCCCGGAGACCGGGTGGCGCTCTTCCTCGACAACCACGCCGAGATGGTGGCGGCGATCTTTGCGACGCTGCAGGCGGGGGCGGTCTTCATGCCGATCAACCCGCTGACCAAGCAAGACAAGCTCGCCTACCTGCTCAATGATTCGCAAGCCAGTGCTTTGCTGACGCAGGGCTCGTTGGCGGCCACCTACAACGCGGCATTGGCGCAAGCGCCCACTGTGCGCACGGCGCTGGTGGTGTCGGGCAAGCCCGGTGTGGTGGAAGACGCGCGGGTGTCGCCCTGGCCTGATGGCCCTGTTGGCCCCGCGGCCCCGGGCGGCGCCTTGGCCGCACCGCAGACCATCGATCAGGACCTGGCGGCCATCATCTACACCTCAGGTTCAACCGGCGATGCCAAGGGCGTGATGCTCACCCACCTGAACATGGTCAGCGCCTGCACCTCCGTGAGCACCTACCTGGGCTTGCGCGAGTCCGACGTGGTGTCGTGTGCCTTGCCGCTGGCTTTTGACTACGGGCTCTACCAGCTGCTGATGTCCGTCAAGGTGGGGGCCACACTGGTGCTGGAGCGCTCCTTTGCCTTCCCGGTGCAGGTGCTGCAGAACATGGTGCAGGAGCGGGTGACGGTGTTCCCCGGCGTGCCCACCATGTTCACGCTGATGATGAACCTCCAGAGCCTGCCCACCTTCGATTTGTCGGGCTTGCGCATGGTCACCAACACGGCAGCGGCGCTGTCGGAGTCGCACATCCAGAAGCTGAGGGCCCTGTTCCCGCAGGCCAGCTTGTTTTCCATGTACGGGCTGACGGAGTGCAAGCGGGTGACCTACCTGCCGCCCGATCAGCTCGACATCCGGCCCACCAGCGTGGGGCGCGGCATGCCCAACGAAGAGGTCTGGCTGGTGGACGATGACGGGCAGCGCCTGCCGCATGGCCGCACGGGTGAGCTGGTGATCCGTGGCTCCAACGTCATGCGCGGGTATTGGCGCAAGCCTGAGCAGACGGCCGAGCGGCTCAAGCCAGGGCCCATCCCAGGCGAGATGGTGTTGTACTCGGGCGATCTGTTCCGAACCGACGGTGAGGGCTACCTGTACTTTGTGGCCCGCAAGGACGACATCATCAAGAGCCGTGGCGAAAAGGTCAGCCCTCGCGAGGTCGAGAACGTCCTGCATGCGCTCGATGGCGTCTACGAAGTGGCGGTGGTGGGGGTGCCCGACGAGCTGCTGGGCGAGGCGGTGAAGGCCTTCGTGGTGCTCAAGCCGGGCGCCCAACACACAGAGCGGGATGTGCTCCGGCATTGTCTGGGTCACCTGGAGAGCTTCATGGTGCCCAAGCAGGTGGTGTTCGTGGACGCACTGCCGCGCACCGACACAGGCAAGATCAAAAAAACCGGATTGGCTTGACCCGATTGGCCACACAGGACCACCTCATGAGCACTCCCCCTTTTGGCGCCCACGTGCTGGCCCTTGATGCCCCTGCGGAGGTGAGTCGCATTGCCGCGCACATCGTGGGTGCACTGCGGCGTTTTCACAAGCGCGGCGTGGTGCTGGGGCTGTCCGGCGGGGTGGACAGCTCGGTCTGTGCCGCCCTGGCCGTGCAGGCCCTGGGCCCGAAAAAAGTGTTTGGCCTGTTGATGCCCGAGCGCGACTCCAGCAGCGCCAGCGAGGACCTCGGGCGTGCGGTGGCCGAACAGTTGGGCATTGCTCACCTGCTGGAAAACATCGGCCCGACGGTGGAGGCCATCGGTTGCTACCGCTGGCGCGACGAGGCCATGCGCGAGGTCTTTCCCGATTACACGGAGGCCTGGAAAAGCAAGATCGCCATTTCAGGCGGTTCGCAAGGGCACATCAACCACTTCAAGCTCATCGTGCAGTCGCCGGATGGGGTGCTGCATGAGGCGCGCTTGCCCTTGCAGGCCTACCTGCAGATCGTGGCTGCCACCAACTACAAGCAGCGCATCCGCAAAACGGTTGAGTACTTCCATGCCGACCGCCTGAACTACGCGGTGATCGGCACGCCCAACCTGCTCGAGTACGACCAGGGCTTTTTCGTCAAGAACGGCGATGGTGCCGCCGACATCAAACCCATTGCCCACCTCTACAAGACGCAGGTGTATGCCCTGGCGCGCCACCTGGGCCTGCCCGAGGCGGTCTGCAACGCCACGCCAACCACCGACACCTACAGCCTGGCCCAGGGGCAAGACGAGTTCTATTTCGCGCTGCCATACGACAAGATGGACCTGGCCTTGTGGGCGCGCAACCATGCGCTGCCAGCCGCTGAGCTGGCCCAGGCGCTGGGCATCCAGCCGGCCGATGCCGAGATCATCTACGCCGACATCGATGCCAAGCGACGAGCCACGCAGTACCTGCATGCCAGGCCCGCCTTGCTTGAGCCAGACCCGGTTGCGCCTGTGTCCGGTCGCGCGGCTTGAGGGTGCAAACGATGTCCTCTGTGCCCGTTTTGAGTCCTGAAGATCAGCGTTGCCTGGGTGTGGCGGGCTGTCAGCAGTTTGCAGGCCGGCTTGAGCAGCTGGCGAAGGCCTTGTCGACCTTGCCGGACAAACCGGAGGAGACCGCAGCGTCAGCCTTGCGCGCGCTGTGGCTGGCTGCAGCCGGTTCACCCATGTCCGTCGAGCGCGCCGGTGAACAGGTGCTGCCCGCCCTGGACGACGCGCACAGCGCCCGGCTCGATGGGCTGGTCGCTCAGCGCGTGGCCGGGGTGCCCCTGGCGCACATCACCGGGTTCCAGCGGTTCATGGGGCTGGAGTTGCTGGCTGGCCCGCAAGCGCTGATCCCTCGCGCCGAGACGGCACTGCTGGCGCAGGCGGCCTTGGCCAAACTGAAGGCGGCGGCCGACGCACAGGGCCATGCCCTGGTGATCGACGTGTGCACAGGCAGCGGCAACCTGGCGGTGGCGCTGGCGCATGGCGAGCCCAGGGCCCAGGTCCACGCGGCGGATCTGTCTGACGAAGCCGTTGGCCTGGCACAGCGCAACGTGGACCAGCTGGGACTGGGCGTTCGGGTGCAGTCCCACTGTGGGGATTTCCTGGCGCCCTTCGCGCACGAAGCCTTCCATGGCCAGGTGGACGTGCTGGTGTGCAACCCGCCCTACATCTCGTCGGCCAAGGTCAAGGCCATGCCGGACGAAATCGCCGGTCATGAGCCTCAGCTGGCCTTCGATGGCGGCCCTTTTGGCATCCGCATGCTCCAGCGCCTGATGCGCGAAGCTCCCGATTTTTTGCGCTCTGGCGGCTGGCTGGCGTTTGAAGTCGGGCTGGGTCAAGGGCCAGCGGTGCTGCAGTGGCTGGGCAAGATGCCTGAGTTCGTGCGCACCGAGACGCAAGCCGATGCGCACGGGCAGATCCGGGTGGTGCTGGCATTGCGCGCCTGACCGTGCCTGGGGCATGGCCCTGCGCACACGGCGTCATGCCGGCGCGACAGCGGCTGTCCGGACACTTCATTCCTGGGGTTCAAGTTGAACGCCTTCTGCGTATCATGACGTGTGACGGGTCATATGGGGGTGGGCTGGATGTGCGGCATTGCAGGCGTGTTGGATTGGAGAGGCGCTGCAGAAGCGGCTTTCTCCCCGAGCCTGCCGCAATTGAAGGCCATGGCCCATGCCTTGCGTCACAGGGGCCCCGACGGAGAAGGTTTCTTGCAGCGGCCCGCTTTGGGCTTGGCGCACACCCGCCTGAGCATCATTGACCTGGCCGGTGGCCATCAGCCCATCTTCAATGAAGACGGGCAGGTGGCGGTGGTGTTCAACGGTGAGATCTTCAACTACCTGGAGTTGCGGTCGACGCTGCAAGACCAGGGGCACCGGTTTTCGACGCAATCGGACACCGAGGTCATCGTTCACCTGTACGAACAACATGGCCTGGATTTCGTCCAGCACCTCAATGGCCAGTTCGCCATTGCCCTGTGGGACGAACGTGAGCAAATGCTGGTGCTGGTGCGCGACCGCGTGGGCATCACCCCCTTGTTCTATCGCCTGGGCGGGCAAGGTGTTCGTGAAGCGCCAGGCACACCCCAACTGGCCTTCGCGTCCGAGGTCAAGGCGATCCTGTCCATCTGGCCCGAGGCGCCCCGCCCGGACCTGCAGGCCCTGGACCAGATCATGAGCTGCTGGTCACCCGTGGGCGCGCGCACCTTGTTTGAAGGCGTTTTGGCGCTGGAGCCCGGCACCATGCTGGTGGCGCGCCGTGGGCCTGACCACCGCCTGCATCACCAGGTTCAGCGCTACTGGGACTGGACCTTCCCGGAAGATGAAGACGGCTACCTGAAGGGCTCGGACGACGACTTGTGCGAGCAGGTGCGGGCCCTCTTGGTGGACGCCACGCGGATCCGGTTGCGCGCCGACGTGCCTGTTGGCGCCTACCTGTCTGGCGGTCTGGACTCGTCCATCCTGGCCAGCGTGATCCGCCACGAGTCCAACAGCACCTTGCGCACCTTCTCGATCGGCTTCGACAGCCCGGCGCATGACGAGACGCAGCACCAGGACCGCATGGTCGACTTCCTGGGTACGCAACACAGCCGCATCGCCTGTTCCTCAGAGGCCGTCGGCCACCAGTTCAAGTCCGCCATCTGGCACGCCGAAACGGCTGTGCTGCGCACGGCACCCGCGCCGATGAAGGCCTTGTCCGGCTTGGTGCGCGAGCAGGGCTACAAGGTGGTCCTGACGGGGGAGGGTGCCGACGAGGTCTTTGGCGGCTACGACCTGTTCAAGGAAGCCAAGGTGCGCCGGTTCTGGGCGCGCCAGCCCCAGTCGCGTGGCAGGCCTTTGCTCTTGCAGCGCCTCTACCCCTACCTCGACCAGAACCCTGCCCGGGCCCAGAGCTACCTGGAGCGCTTTTATGGCGTGGGCCTGGACGCGCCCGATGCGCCGACGTTTGCTCACCAGCCCCGGCTGGCGTCCACCAGCCAGACCCGCATGTTCCTGGCCCAGCCCCGGCCGGACGGCGAGGCGGCACAAGCGATGGCCGATCTCTTGCCCGCTGCCGCCACGCGCTGGAGCTGGCTGGCCCGCGCGCAGTACATCGAGTCTCGCCTGCTGATGGGCAACTACCTGCTGTGTTCTCAGGGTGACCGCATGCTGATGGCCAACGGCATCGAAGGGCGTTTCCCCTTCCTGGATCACCGGGTGATCGAACTGGCCAGCCGCTTGCCCGAGCGGCTCAAGATCCGGGCGCTGAATGAAAAATGGGTGCTCAAGCACGCCATGCGCCGCTACCTGCCGCCCGACACCCGCGCGCGCACCAAGCAGCCTTATCGCGCCCCCGACGCGGCCGCGTTCATCGACGCCAGGACTGGCCAGGCGCAAGCGTGGGTGGCGGACCTGCTGTCTCCAGCGCGTCTGGCCGACACGGGTTACTTCCAGCCCAAAATGGGCGAGATGCTGCTCAAGAAAGCGGTGCGCAGCCCTGAGGCGCTGGGCTCTCGCGACAACCAGGCCCTGGTGGCCATGGTGTCCATGCAGGCCTGGCATCACCTCTTCATCGATCAAAAACCAGGTCCGCTTGGACCTGCCCTTTCGGAGTGAGCACACGTGGCGATACGCGAAACCCTGAGGACCTACGTCCTCGAGAACTGCCTCTTCACTGACGACGGCAGCAAACTCATTGATGCCGATTCCTTCCTGGAAACCGGCATCCTCGATTCCACCGGCATCCTGGAGATCATCATGTTCGTCGAGGAGACCTTTGCCCTCAAGGTCACCGACCTGGAAATGGTGCCGGACAACCTGGACTCGATCGACAGCCTGGTGGCCTACATCGAGCGCAAGCAGGCACAAGGGGCCGGCGCGTGAGCTTCTCGCACCTCACCGGCTTTCGGGTCGCGGGTGTGGCCACCTGCGTGCCGCCCACGGTCGTGGAGAACATGGACCTGGCGTCGGCCTACGGTGCGGATGACGTGCGCAAAGTGGTGTCCATGGCGGGGGTCCACCGTCGGCACGTGGTGACGCCAGATGTGACCTCTGTCGACCTCTGTGGCGAGGCGGCGGCCCGACTCCTGGCCAAGCTGGGGTGGGCACCTGAGTCGGTGACCGGCCTGATCATGGTGACGCAGTCGCCCGACTACTTCCTGCCGTCATCGAGCGCCGTGCTGCATGCGCGTCTGGGCTTGAGCGAGCACTGCGCTGCGTTCGACCTGGGCCTGGGCTGCTCTGGCTACCCCTATGGCCTGTACGTGGCCGCCACCATGCTGCGCGGCGGCGGGCAGCAGCGCATCCTGATGTTGAATGGCGACACACCCAGCCGCTTCACCTCGCCCGACGACCACGCCACCACCTTGCTGTTCGGTGACGCCGGTTCTGCCACGGCGCTGGAGGCCAGCGATGCGCCCGGCAACGAAGCCTGGTTCGGCCTGTTCACCGATGGCACGGGCGCGGGTGGCTTGATCATGAAGGGTGGCGGGTTCCGAGACCGCTTCCCTGCCAACCCCCGAGACCTTTTCGTCAGCATGGATGGGGCTGCCGTTTTCAATTTCACGATCAAACGTGTGCCTTCCTTGATCCACGACACGCTGGCCTTTGCCCAACTGGCGGTGCCGGACGTTGACAGCTATGTGTTCCACCAGTCCAATCGTTTCATCATGAAGCACCTGATCAAGAAGTGCGGTTTGCCGCCAGAGCGCGTGCCTTTCACGATCGAAGACTTCGGCAACAGCGGAGGCCCCTCGGTGCCACTGACGCTCACCCAGGGCCTGGCGGCACGCGAGCACCGCGCTCACCGTGTGATGCTGCTGGGCTACGGCGTGGGCTTGTCCTGGGGGGCTGCCATCCTGGACCTGGGCGCCGATGTGCCCCTGATTCACCATGTCTATCAGGGTGACGCGGTGGGCGGTGCAGGGCTTCCCGTGGCTGCGGTTTGACAAGCGAAGGGGGCTGAAACAATGACTGCGATGACCTTCGATGAGGCGCTGGCCATGATGGCGGAGGCCTTCGACGAGCCCGTTGAGAACCTGGCGCCTGATGTCGCTCGGACGTCGGTGCGGGGGTGGGATTCCATGGGTGCCTTGATGCTCATCGCGGAAATTGACGAGCGGTTCGGCCTGGAGCTGCCTGCAGAAGAATCCCGAGGCATGAAGCAGGTCAACGATGTGCTGGACTTCTTGCGGCGTCACGGCGTGCTGGCTGAATGAACCAGGCTGTGAAGGGGGCTGTCCCATCGCTGGACAAAACCAGCAAGGTGCTGGCTCGGGCGCTGAAGGTCACGCCTGAGGACTTGCTGAGCAGTTTCAGGCTGGCCACGCTGGCAGACCTGCCTCAGATCCTGAGCTTGCGTGCGCAAGTGCTGGGTGCCGACATCACCTGGGACGACGAGGCCTACCTGCTGTGGCGCTACCGCTTTGGTCGCGAGGGGCTGCGCGGCGGCGATTGCCTGGTCGTGGTGCTGAATGGCCAGTTGCTGGGCCTGATCGGCACCGAAGACATCACCTTGCGATGGGCTGACACGGCGGTGTCGGGCATCCGCGTGATGGACATCCTGATCCAGCCCGAGCTGTCGGGCATCGGTCTGGGCGTCTGGATCAGCCAGGTGCTGCAAGCTCGCCATGCGCTGGTCCTGGCGGTGGGCGCGAACCCCAATTCAAAAGGCCTGGTCACGCGGATCTTTGACGTGCTGCCCAACCGGCGTGTGTGGGTCTGCCCCATTCGCCTGGACCAGTTCCTGGCCAAGCGCTTGCCGCACGCGGCGCTGGCCTGGCCTGGCGCGCGCCTGGGCAACGCCGTGATGTGGGGCGTGCGGGCCTGGGGCGTGGGCCCTGGCCGCCAGGGGGTCGCCGTCGAGCAGGTCAAGACCTTGCCTGAAGATCTGGATGCGTTGTTGCGCAAGGCGGTCGGGCCAGGGCTCGTGGACGTGGTGCGCAGCCGGGAGCGCCTGGCCTGGCGCCTCGACACCCCCCGCAGTCGCTTTGAGGTCTGGCTTGCGCGCAGGCAAGGTGAACTGGTCGGCTTGATGGTCACCCGGCGCGACGCACACGGGGATGGCGAGTTCGTCTGGACCGTGATGGACCTGGTGCTGGACCGGGGTTGCCAGCTGGCGGCCGGCAAGGCCCTGTTCTGGTCGGTGTTGGGCGCTGCGCGACATCAGCGCATCGAGCATGTGGCTTTGCCTTCCTACCGGCACGACCTGGATGGCTTGTTGCGCAAGGCGGGTTTCGTCCAGCGGCCCAACGCCTTGAAAATCATGGCGTGGTCATGCCGGAACGAGGCCTTGCGGGCCCATGTGGCGTCGGGGGCAGACTGGTCTTTCAACGAGATCCACGATGACAGCGCTTGAGACGCCCGCCAAGCGTGCACCCCGCAGCAGTCACTTGTCCAGGCCACCCAGGCACAGGTACTTGGTTTCCAGGTAATCGTCGATGCCCTGGCGCGCACCTTCGCGGCCCAGGCCCGATTGCTTGACCCCGCCAAAAGGCACCTCACAGGTCGAGATCAAGCCCGTGTTGACGCCCACCATGCCGTACTCCAGCCCTTCGCCCACGCGGAAGATGCGACCCACGTCGCGGCTGTAGAAGTAGCTGGCCAGGCCGAATTCGGTGGCGTTGGCGGCGGCAATCGCTTCTGCTTCGGTGTCGAACTTGAACACCGGCGCCACGGGGCCGAAGATCTCTTCGCGGGCCATGCGCATGCTGGCGTTCACGTTGGACAGCACCGTGGGCTCATAAAAGGCGCCCGTGCCTGAACCGGCAGGCTGTGCGGCACGCCGGCCACCGGTCACCACCCTGGCGCCCTTGTCCAGGGCGTCTGCCATGAGCTCTTCCACCTTGGCCAGGGCCTGGTCGTCGATCAACGGGCCTTGGACGACACCCGCCTCGAAGCCATTGCCCACCTTCATTTGCGCCACCTTGTCGGCCAGCCTGGCCACGAAGGCGTCGTAGATGCCGGCCTGGGCGTAGAGGCGGTTGGCGCACACGCAGGTCTGGCCGGCGTTGCGGTACTTGCTGATCAGCGCGCCTTCCACGGCCGCGTCGATGTCGGCGTCGTCAAAGACGATGAAGGGGGCGTTGCCGCCCAGCTCCAGCGCCAGCTTCTTCACCGTGGGTGCGCACTGCTTCATCAGGATGCGCCCCACTTCTGTGGACCCGGTGAACGACAGGTGGCGCACCACGTCGCTCTCGCACAGGGCCTTGCCCACGGCGATGGACTGGTCGGCATCTGCGGTGATGACGTTCAACACCCCTGGGGGCATGCCGGCGCGCTGGGCCAGTTCGGCCACGGCCAGGGCGGACAGCGGCGTGGCTTCTGCCGGCTTGATGACCACCGGGCAGCCCGCAGCCAGGGCCGGGGCCACCTTGCGGGTGATCATGGCGATGGGGAAGTTCCACGGGGTGATGGCCGCGCACACGCCAATGGGCTGGCGGATCACCAGGAAGCGCTTGGCCGGGTCGGTGCTGGGCACCGTCTCGCCGTAGACCCTGCGGGCCTCTTCGGCAAACCACTCGATGAAGCTGGCGCCATAGCCCACTTCACCTCTGGCTTCGGCCAGGGGCTTGCCTTGCTCGGCCGTCATGATGGTGGCCAGGTCGTCGGCGTGCTGCATCAAGAGGTGGAACCACTTCATCATGATGGCCGCACGCGCCTTGGCCGTCAGGGCGCGCCAGGCGGGCCAGGCCCGGTTGGCGGCGGCAATCGCCGCGTGGGCTTGCTCAGCGCCCAGGTTGGCCACCTGCACCAGCTCTTGTCCGGTGGCCGGGTCGTTCACCGCGAAGCGGCCCGGGCCGTCCACCCATGCCCCGTTGATCAGGGCCTGCGTCTTGAGCAGGCTGGGGTCTTTCAGGGATGACAGGGGGGTGGGGCTGTGGCTCATGCGGTCCTCTGGGGGGCTGGTCTCCAAAACTATAATGCTTGGTTGGTCCAGACCAGAAAGCACCCATGAAAGCAGCCCAGATTCGCGACACCTTCCTGAAGTACTTCGAGTCCAAGGGGCACACCATCGTGGCATCCAGCCCCGTGGTGCCGGGTGATGACCCCACGCTGCTGTTCACCAACGCGGGCATGAACCAGTTCAAGGACGTGTTCCTGGGCTATGACAAGCGCCCCTACACCCGCGCCACCTCCTCTCAGAAGTGCATCCGCGCGGGCGGCAAGCACAACGACCTGGACAACGTGGGCTACACGGCGCGCCACCACACCTTCTTCGAGATGCTGGGCAACTTCTCGTTCGGCGACTACTTCAAGCGCGAAGCCATCGGCTTTGCCTGGGAGCTGTTGACCAAGGAGTTCAAGCTGCCGGCCGACAAGCTCACCGTCACCGTCTATGCCGAAGACGACGAGGCCTACGACATCTGGACCAAGGAAATGGGCGTGCCGCCCGAGCGCGTGATCCGCATCGGTGACAACAAGGGTGCCCGCTACGCCTCCGACAACTTCTGGATGATGGGCGACACCGGCCCTTGCGGCCCCTGCACCGAGATCTTCTACGACCACGGCCCAGAGATCCCCGGCGGCCCTCCCGGCAGCCCCGATGAAGACGGCGACCGCTACATCGAGATCTGGAACAACGTGTTCATGCAGTTCAACCGGGACGAGGCCGGTGTCATGCATCCGCTGCCCAAGCCTTCGGTGGACACGGGCATGGGCCTGGAGCGCATCGCGGCCGTGCTGCAGCATGTGCACGCCAACTACGAGATCGACTTGTTCGTGGCGCTGCTGGCTGCGGCGAAGGCCGCCGTCGAAGCTGGGGGCGGCACCGACGTCAACCCTGAGAGCCCCAGCCTGAAGGTCATCGCCGACCACATCCGCGCCTGCTCGTTCACCGTGGCCGATGGCGTCATCCCCAGCAACGAAGGCCGTGGCTATGTGCTGCGCCGCATCACGCGCCGCGCCATCCGCCACGGCTACAAGCTGGGCGCCCGCACCCCCTTCTTCCACACCCTGGTGCACGCCCTGGTGGGCCAGATGGGCGACGCTTACCCCGAGTTGCGCAACAACGAGAAGCGCATCACCGAGGTGCTGAAAGCTGAGGAAGAGCGCTTCTTCCAGACCATCGCCAATGGCATGGAGATCCTGGACGGTGCCCTGGCGGCCGTTGAAGCGGCAGGCGGCAAGCAGCTGGACGGCGAAACCGCGTTCAAGCTGCACGACACCTATGGCTTCCCTGTGGACCTGACGGCCGACGTCTGCCGCGAGCGCGACATGACGGTGGACCAGGCCGGCTTCGACGCCGCCATGGCCCGACAGCGCGAGCAGGCCCGTGCCGCCGGCAAGTTCAAGATGGCCGCCGGCCTCGAGTACACCGGCACGGCCACCACTTTCGAAGGCTACGATCACCTGACGGTGGAGGGTGCCAAGGTCACTGCCATTTACGTGGACGGCGCGCCCGTGCAGCAAGCTGGCGCCGGCGACGACGCCGTCATCGCAATGGACACGACCCCGTTTTACGCCGAGTCCGGCGGCCAGTGTGGCGACAGCGGTGAGCTGCGCAACGCCACCAGCCGCTTCATCGTCGAAGACACCATCAAGATCCAGGCCGATGTCTTTGGCCACCACGGCCGGGTCGTGGAAGGCACGGTCAAGGTGGGCGACAGTTTCGCCGCGAAGGTCAACCCCGAGCTGCGCGCCAGAACGGTCCGCAACCACAGCGCCACCCACCTGATGCACAAGGCCTTGCGCGAGGTGCTGGGCGATCACGTGGCGCAAAAGGGCTCGCAGGTCACGCCCGACCGCACCCGCTTTGACTTCTCGCATGGCGCGCCTTTGAGCGACGAAGAGATCCGCGAGATCGAGCAGATCGTCAATGCCGAGATCCTGGCCAACGCCGACGCCCAGGCTCAGGTCATGGCCCTGGACGACGCGCAAAAGAGCGGCGCCATGATGTTGTTTGGCGAAAAATACGGTGAGACCGTGCGTGTGCTCAGCATCGGCTCGTCCAAGGAACTCTGCGGCGGCACCCACGTGAAGCGCACCGGCGACATCGGCCTGTTCAAGGTCGTGGCCGAAGGCGGCGTGGCCGCCGGCGTGCGCCGCATCGAGGCCATCACCGGCGACAACGCCCTGGCTTATGCGCAGAAGCTCGAAAGCACGGTCAAGGGCCTGGCCGCGCTGCTCAAGGCCACGCCGCACGACGTGCCCGCCCGCGTGGCCGCCGCGCAAGACCAGATCCGCGCGCTGGAAAAAGAAATCACCGCGCTCAAGGGCAAGCTGGCCTCGGCCCAGGGTGACGAGCTCATGGCGCTGGCGGTGGATGTGAACGGTGTGAAGGTGCTGGCCGCGAGGCTGGAAGGTGCCGATGCCGCCACGCTGCGCACCACCATGGACCAGCTCAAGAACAAGCTCAAGACCGCCGCCATCGTGCTGGCCGCAGTGGACGGCGGCAAGGTGCAACTGGCCGCTGGCGTCACCGCCGACACCCTGGGCAAGGTCAAGGCCGGTGAGCTGGTGAACTTCGTGGCCCAGCAAGTGGGCGGCAAGGGCGGTGGCAAGCCCGACATGGCCATGGCCGGTGGCACCGATGCCGCGGCGCTGCCGCAGGCTTTGGCCAGCGTGCAGGCCTGGGTGGCCGCCAAGCTCTGACCGGGCTTCAGCTGGGGGCGCAGACCACGCGGTTGCGCCCGCTGCGCTTGCCGTCGTAGAGCGCGGTGTCTGCCCGGGCGATGGCCTGCTCGCTCGTCTCGCCTGGCAGCAGGTTGGCCACGCCCAGGGTCATGGTCACGCCAAAGGGGGTGTCGTCGGCAGCGATCGACAGCTCGCCCACCCGTTGACGCAGGCGCTCGGCCAGGCGCTTGGCGTGGTGCACGTCTGTGCCTGGCAGCACCACCAGGAACTCTTCGCCACCCCAGCGCGCGATGGCGTCGCTGTCGCGCAATTCCAGGCGCAGGGCGGCACTCACGGCGCGCAACACCTGGTCGCCCGCATCGTGGCCACGCGTGTCGTTGATCGCCTTGAAGTGGTCCAGGTCACACAGGATGAAGGACATGCTGGCGCCTGAGGCCGAGCGGCTGGCCACCTGGTGGCGGATCACCTCGTTGACGGCGCGCCGGTTGAGCAGCTGGGTCAGCGGGTCCACGGAGGCCAGCTCGCGCAGGGAGTGCGTCGCCCGGTTGATCAGGAAGTAGTAGTAGCCGGCCAGGAAGATCAGGATGATCATCACGCCGACCACGTTGAAGTAGTGCAGGCCATCGACCACGGCCATGGACAGCTCGCGCGCCGGGCCGGTGTGGCGGAAGGCGATGTCCAGCCCCAGGTAGGTGAACATCACCCCCAGCACCGTCGCCCCTTTGAGCGACACCGGACGGATCGAGCTGATCACCGCCACGGGGATGACGAGCAGGATGTAGTAGTGAAATCCGGTGTCCCACCCGATCATGGCCACGGCCAGGATGGCGTGGCCCAGCACCTCCAGGATGGTCAGTGCCCAGGCCTTGTCGATCGAATTCCTGTACGCCAGGGCGAACACGGCCACATAGGACAGGATGCTGCCCACGTTGATCCAGGCCAGGTTGGTGACGCCTGTCCAGAAAAACAACCCGCAGAAGGCCACATGGGTGAGCCCTGCGATCACGGCAATGCCCATGAGCAGCGACCTGAACGCCTCGGGCTGGTGTGCTTCTGCGTTGGCCGCGCCCATGGGGCTGGCGAGCTCTGTGGGCGGTGTTGTGTCTACAGCGGTCAATGCCACCTGGTTCTCCATCGGTATCTGACGGATATCGGACACGGTGGGCCGCAGCTTGAGTGGCGCCGCTCAGCCGTAAGTCAAGGCCGTTGCTTTGCCACGGAACACCCGGTAGGCGAAAAACGTGTAGCCCAGGATGGCCGGCACGGTGAGCGCGGTGCCCCAGAAGATGACCTGCAGGGCTTCCGGTGAGCTGGCCGCTTGCCACACCGTCATGCGGTCCAGCACCACGTAGGGAAACAGGCTGTAGGCAAGGCCAATCGCCGCCATCACGAACACCAGGGCTGTCCCCGCGAAGGGCAGGGCGCTGAAGCGGCTGCTCACCAGCTTGGAGTTCAGGGCCGCGCGCACGGCCACCAACGCGCCCAGGCTCATCAGGGGAATGGGCAAGAGGGCGATGAAGCCGGGCATGGTGAACCAGCGCTCGCGCACCGTGGCGCTGACGAAAGGTGTGGCCACCGAAATCAGCCCGATGCCCGCCACGACCACCGGCCACGCGAGCTTGGCCCAGGTCACAGCACGATGCTGCAGCGCACCATCGGTCTTGATGATCAGCCAGCCGGCGCCCAGCAGCAGGTAGGCGGCCACCAGCGACAGCGCAATCAGCGCCGCAAACAGCGAGGACCACAGCCCCTCGGCAAAGCCGGTGACGTAGCGCCCCAGCATCCAGCCCTGAGCCAGGGAAGCCAGGCCGGAGCCGGCGATGAAGGCGCGGTTCCACAGCAGCTGGTGTTCGTCGCGGGCCTTGACGCGGAAGTCGAAGGCCACGCCGCGCAGCGTCAGGCCCAGGAGCATCAGTGCCACCGGTTCATACAGGGCGCCCATCACCACGGCGCAGGCCTTGGGGAAGGCGATCAGCAAGATGCCCACGCCCAGCACCAGCCAGGTCTCGTTGGCATCCCAGAAGGGGCCGATGGACGACACCATCACGTCGCGTTCATGGCGGCTTGCGCGCGCCATCCACATCCCCACGCCCAGGTCGTAGCCGTCCAGCAGCACGTAGAGCAGCATGGCAAAGCCCATCAGGGCCAGGAAGACGACCGGCAACCAGTCGCCAGGGACAGACGCGCTCAGGGTGTGGGTGAGGGTGGGGCTCATGCTTGAACTCCTGCCGAGGCTGGTTGATCAGGGTGAGGCGGGGCCAGGCCCGGCAAGGCCAAGGGCTTTTCGCTCATGTAGCGCAGCACGGCGATGTAGGCCGTGATCAGCAGCACGTACAACACCAGGTAGCCCACCAGGGTGGCGGCCACATGAGGTGCGGTCGTGGTCGTCACCACCTCCGCCGTGCGCACCTGCCCGAACACGATGAAGGGCTGGCGGCCGATCTCGGTCACGTACCAGCCCGCCAGCGTGGCCACCCATCCCGAAAAACTCATGAAACGCAGGGCCTGCAGCCACAGGTGAGGCAGCTGCGCAGGGGCCCACTGCGCGCGGCGCAAGCGCCACAGGCCCAGCCAGCTCACTGCCAGCATCAAGCCCCCCATGCCCACCATCACGCGAAAGCCCCAGAACAGCGGCGCCACCGGCGGGTGTCGGCCTTCGAACTCATTGAGGCCGCGCAGTTCGCCGTTCAGTTCATGGCGCAGGATCAATGAAGCCACCTTCGGCACCTCCAGCGCCCCATGGGTGGTGCGAGTTGCTTCATCCGGCCATCCCATCAGCACCAGCGGGGCGCCGCGTTCCGTGTGCCAGATGCCCTCCATGGCGGCGATCTTCTGCGGCTGGTGCGCCAGGGTGTTGAGCCCGTGGGCGTCGCCCGCCATGATCTGCAGTGGCACCAGCACGGCGGCCACGGTGAGCGCCGCCCGCATCACCAGTGGCGCGGCAGGGCTGGCGGTGCCGCGCAGTTGACGCAGCGCCGTCAAACCTGCCAGCAGGAAGCTGCTGGTGAGCCCAGAGGCCAGCAGCACGTGCACCAGGCGATAGGGGAAGGAAGGGTTGAAGATCACCTGCATCCAGCTGCGCACATGGAAGACGCCATCGACCACCTCGTAGCCGGCGGGGGTCTGCAGCCAGGAATTCAAGGCCAGGATCCAGAAGGCGCTCAGCGTGGTGCCGGCGGCCACCAGGAAGGTGGCCAGCAGGTGCACACGCTCGGAGACGCGGTCGGCGCCAAACAGCATCACCCCCAGGAACGTCGCCTCCAGGAAGAAGGCCGTCAGCACCTCATAGCCCAGCAGCGGCCCCGCGATGTTGCCCACGCGCTCCATGAATCCCGGCCAGTTGGTGCCGAACTGGAAACTCATGGTGATGCCGCTGACCACGCCCAGGGCAAAGGTCAGCGCGAACACCTTGGTCCAGAAGCGCCAGGCCAGCAGCCAGCGTTCGTCGCGCGTGCGCACCCAGCGCCAGCGGAAGAACAGCAGCCACCAGCCCAGGGCGATGCTGATGGTGGGGAACAGGATGTGGAAGGAAATGTTGGCCGCGAACTGCAGGCGCGACAGCAGCAGGGTGTCCATGGCGTCAGCCCTCCGTGGCGCTGGACGCAGAGCGCTTGCCGCGTCCGGTGAACTCCAGCAGCTTGCCCACCTTGGCGCCCATCTTCATCAGCCTGGACAGGGTTTGCACGTCCATGTCGCTCACCTCGTCGAACCAGTGGGTGAGTTGCTCGATGAGGTCGTGCATCTCGCGCATGCGGGCCTGGGCGTGGGCATCGTCGTCGGATTGCACCTCCTGCATCAGGGCGTCGCGCAGCATGCTCAAGGTGGGCTCGATCTCGCGGTGGCGGCGCTCTTCGGCCAGGCGCTTGAAGGTGTCCCAGGCGTTGCCGGAGGGCTCGAAGTGTTCGCGTCGGTCACCGGGCAGGTGCCGCAGGCGCACCAGGCGCCAGGACTGCAACTCTTTCAGCCCCATGCTCACGTTGCTGCGCGAAAAGCCCAGCGTCTCCGCCATGTCGTCGGCATGGATGGGCCTTGGCGAGATGTAGATGAGCGCGTAGATCTGGCCTACGGTGCGGTTGATGCCCCATCGGCTGCCCATTTCGCCGAAGTGGGTGACGAAGCTCTGGCTGAGGGTGCTGAGGTGGGTCATGGTGGCTGCAGGTTGGTGAACCAAGGGTTTGCGCTGACGCAATCTTATGCTGAAGTTTCAAGAATTACTGAAAGTTCAGCATGAACCATGCGGCCGCCGGGGCTTTGGGCCTGGTGCGCCGGGCAGTGCCGAAGGGGCCAATTTCGCTGCCTTTGGTGCTTGAATCGGGCGTGACGCCAATTGAGGCGGTGATAAGTCACGCTGTGGTGCGGCCGCTGTCGGCACGGAACCCCTCATGTCATGCAGCATCCTGTGTTGATGCATGTCAAACCGTGACACTGCATGCACAGAGTCACAAAGTGGCCGAGGAGCAGTGATGACACAACCTACCGCACAACACCCCATCATCCCGCGCGAGCGCCTGAACTTCGGCCTCGACGGTGACATCGACAAGTACTGGTTCGGTGGCGACCCCTTCAAGAGCCGCTTCTGGGATGCCCTGTCCATCATCTTCCCGCCCGGCGAGAAGTTCTTCATGAACTGCGTGCGCGATTTCCGCGACCAGATCACCGATCCCAAGCTGCTGCAAGAGATCAAGGACTTCAACAAGCAAGAGGCCCAGCACGGCTTGGTGCACCGCCAGGACAACGAGCGCCTGCGCCGCCAGGGCATCGACGTCGACAGCCTGACCAAGTACGTCGACGACATGCTCGACAAGCGCTATCGCAAGCAGTACAGCCGTGCCTACACCCTGGCCGTCACCGGGGCGCTGGAGCACTTCACGTCCATCATCGCCCACAGCCTGTTTGACCAGCGCGACGTGATGAAGGAAGCCGACCCCCGCGTGCGCGCCATGTACGCCTGGCACGCCATCGAAGAAGTCGAGCACAAGGGCGTGGCCTACGACGTGATGGTCGACTACGCCAAGGTCGGTTACTTCCGCCGCATCGGCGCCTTGATTCACGCCACCTGGATGTTCCCGGTCACCATCGCCAGCATCCAGCGCCAGCTGTTGATCGCCGACGGCTTCACCACCTGGCAGCGCGCCAAGCTGTTCGCCAAGGGCGCCGTGTGGCTGTTCAAGCCGGGCGGTTTGCTGCAGCCCATGTACAAGCACTACCTGACCTACTACAAGCCGGGCTACCACCCCTGGCAGGAAAGCGAGCAGCGTGGCTACGAAGAATGGCTGCGTGCCTTCAATGGTTCGCAAGACCCGGTCAAGGCCAGTGAGCAGATGCGCCGCGACCTGGCGCTGGTCTGAGCTTGCGGCACACAGCGGTGCGCGTGACAATGGCGCGCATCAGGACAAGGGCCACCTCATCCGTGGCCCTTTTTTCTGCCTGTGCAGCCCAGGTGGCCAAAGCATTGATGCAGATCATGCTTTGGGACAATGGGGGCTGCAATGTCGCAGCCAATGCCTCAATGTCATTCGTCATCCTCGTGAAAGGCCAGCCGTTTCCGTAAATTGAAAAGATCACACGGAGACAACGCCCGATCACAGGGTAGAGAGGTTCACATGTCCCAACAGCACCACGCCCAACATCCCATCGTGCCGCGCGAGCGGCTCGACTTCGGCTTCGATCAGGACATCCCCAAATACTGGTTTGGTGGCGATCCGTTCAAGAGCCGCTTCTGGGATGCCCTGTCCGTCATCTTCCCGCCTGGCGAGAAGTTCTTCATGACCACCGTGCGCGATTTCCGTGACCGCGTCACCGACCCCAAGCTGCTGCAGGACATCAAGGACTTCAACAAACAGGAAGCCCAGCACACGCTTGTGCACAACCAGTACAACGAGCACCTGCGCCGCCAGGGCATCGATGTGGACGGACTGATCGCAGAGCTGGACAACCTGATGAACAAGCAGTACCGCAGCCGCTTCAGCCGCGAGTACACCCTGGCCATGACGGCAGCGCTGGAGCATTTCACCGCGCTGGGCGCCCACACCTTGTTCGACGAGCGCGACCTGATGAAGGTCGCCCACCCCAACGTGCGCGCCATGTACGCCTGGCATGCCATCGAAGAAGTCGAGCACAAGGGTGTGGCCTATGACGTGATGATCGACGTGGCCAAGGTGGGCTATGTCACGCGCATCGGCGCGCTGATGCACGCCACCTTCATGTTCCCCTACACGATCGATCGTTTTGCCGACAAGATGCTCAAGACCGATGGCTACAGCTGGCTGCAGCGCCGCGGGCTCTACCTCAAGAACCTGCCCTGGATGCTGGGCATCGTCGCGCCCATCCTCACCAGGTACTTTGCGTACTTCAAGCCCGGCTATCACCCCTGGCAAGAAACTGACCAACCGGGCTACGCGCCCTGGCTCAAGGCCTTCAATGAGAGCCGTGACCCTGTGAAGGCCAGTGAATACATGCGCGCAGCCATGGTTCCGTGACCTTTTTGTTGGCCCGTCACCTCCTGACTTGGTTAGACTTCGGCACACCTTGTGTGGGTGTGCCGATTTCGTTTTATGCGTATCCCCCTGCCGCCTTTATCCGTTCTCGAAGCCATGGGCATCCGGCCCATTCCTCTGTTCATGCTCTCCGCATGGATCAAGGCGGCCACCAAATGCGGCTTCAACGTGCAGCCCCTGTTCAAAGAGGCCGGCATCAAGATCGACCTGATCAGGCTGGAAGACGCCCGGGTCTCGCCGCTGCAGCTCATCTCCCTGCTGGAGCAGTGCGTGGCCTTGTCGCCCAACAAGCACTTCCCCCTGGTGCTGGGTGACACCTTCGCCTTCGAGAGCCTGCCGGAATTCGAAACCCTGCTGACGACCAGCCCTACGCTGCGCGAGGCCTTGCGTGTGGCGGACATGGCGCGCCGCATGGTCCTGCCCTGGCTGACGATGGACGTCAGGGAAGAGGGCGACCTGGCCCGTGTCATCGTCGATTTCGACGTGCCCGTGCCCAACCTGGCCGCCTTTGGCCTGCCCTTGACGCTGGTGTCCCAGGCCATCCTGGCTTGCATCCGCAAGTTTGGCCGCACCCTGCAAGGCACCGAAGAGGGCTTTGTGGGCGTGACCTTGCAGGGCGAACGCCCCCCGTACGCCAGCCAGATCGAGGCCTTTTTCGACGTGCCCGTCACATTCGGTGCCAGCGCAGACGCCCTGGTTTTCGAGCGGCGCATCCTGGACAGCCCCCTGGAAGGGGCTTTTCCTGCCCTGCATGAGCAAGCCCATTTCCTGGCCCAGCAGCGCCTGGGCAAGGAGGCCAAGCGCCAGGGCGTGGCCGCGGAAATCGAAGAGCACATCCACCGCGACCCCGGCCTCCTGGCCCTCGGGGTGGAAGACATGGCCGACCGCCTCAGCCTGCACCCACGCACCTTGCAGCGCCGCCTGAAAGATGAGGGCGACAGCTACCTGAACGTGCAGGCGCGCATGCGCCACCGCCTGGCTTGCCAGTGGCTGCAACAAGGCGAGGTGTCCATCGACGACATCAGCGCCCGCCTCGGTTTCTCTGACCGCCGGGCCTTCACCGCGGCCTTCAAGCGCTGGGAAGGCGAGACCCCCAGCGCTTGGCGCGACAAGCAAAACTGAACGTCTTGCTGGGGCATGCCATGCGACATGCCATCTGGGGTGATTTGCTGTCAGATGTATAACCTGTTGCGGTTATGGGTTCGTCTTGATGCGCAAGCGCGCGAATCGCCTAGGGTTAACGATCTGAAACAGGGTTCATTTCAGGACGCCTTTTCAGGTGGTTTGGCGTTAAATATTCCTGTTTTGGGGACGGAATCGGTTGTTCTGTGCAGCTCGGCCTTCTAGATTGAACAAAGGCCGGTTTGGAAATGCACCGCTTTTGACCTGCTTCCCAGAGTTGGGCATGCATGTTGTCAGATGTGCGCCGGGCCTGAAGTTCAAGGCTGTACTCCGTCATGCTTGCTGCGCAAACCCATTCGCTGATGCCCTTGCCGGCGCCCGGTAGCTGGCGCCACGCTGCGCACGTCTGTGGCTTTCCCATCGAGCCGGTGCTCCGTGACGCCGGCATCGTGCTCAACGACAGTGCCCGGCCGATCATGTTGTCGTCGGGCAAGCTGCTGCGGACCTTCTCGCAATGCGTCGAACGGGCCAAAGGCCACCATTTCCCGTTTGCACTGGGTGAGGCTTTCGTTTTTGAGCATTTCGCCGAGTTCGAGCAGTTCATCTCCTCGTGCACCACCCTGCGCGAGATGCTGGAAGTGGCCACCTGGGCGCGTGAACTGATCGCCCCCTGGATGACCATCCACCTCGACGAGGTGGGTGTCGAGGCCTTCTTGCGGGTGGAAATCAACGTCCCCGATGGTCACGCCGGAGAGTTGTGGCATGTCCGTGAAGTGGCCCTGGCTGCCCTGCATCAGCTCATCAAGCGGGCGCTGCGTGGCAACAACTGGCTGATGTCGGTTCGCCTGGCCAGCACGGCACCGGGGCATGAACCCGCCTTCCGTTCGCATTTCGGCGTGCCGGTGTTCTTTGGTGAAAGCGTGGACGCCCTGGTGCTGGACCGCCGCTGGCTGGACCAACCGCTCAACAGCCCGGAGCCAGACGCCCACACCCTGGCCCGCCGGCTGGTCGAGCGCCGCCTCAACAAAGAGGCGGGCGAGCGCCGCATCCTCGACGAGGTGCGCTGGGCACTGGAGCGCCGCCCCGAGCTGCTGCGGGAAGGCCTGGAGGCCACGGCCGCGGCCCTGAGCCTGCACCCCCGCACCTTGCAGCGCCGGCTGCAGTCCGAAGGCGTCAAGTACGTGGACGTGCAGTCGCAGGCCAAATGCCAACGGGCGCTCGTGATGTTGCGCCGCCGGGCCATCAGCATGGAAAGCATCAGTTCGGAGCTGGGTTTTTCTGACCGTCGGGCCTTCACCTTTGCCTTCAAGCGCTGGACGGGCAAGTCGCCCAGTGCCTACCGCAGCGAAGTGAACCTGCGCGCACGCTGAGCCGCGGCCCTCAAACGGCATCAGCCTCGGCCCAAGGCTGGTAGAGTGCCGCCCATGTCTGAACGCAAAGAGCTCCAGGGCCGCCACATCGTGGTGGGCATGTCGGGCGGCATCGCCTGCTACAAGGTCGCCGAACTGGTGCGGCTGTTGACCAAAGCCGGCGCGACGGTCGATGTGGTGATGACGGAGGCCGCTCAAGCCTTCATCACCCCGGTGACCATGCAGGCGCTGTCGGGCCGCCCCGTGCACACCAGCCAATGGGATGCACGCGTGCCCAACAACATGGCCCACATCCAGCTGGGGCGTGACGCCGACGCGGTGCTCATCGCGCCGGCCAGCGCCGACTTCATCGCCAAGCTGGTGCAGGGCAGGGCAGACGAGCTGCTCAGCCTCATGTGCCTGGCCCGCCCTCGCGAGCGTGGCCCGCTGCTGGTGGCGCCCGCCATGAACCGCGAGATGTGGGCTCACCCGGCCACGCAGCGCAACGTTTCCACCCTGCTGGCCGATGGCGCTCAGGTCGTGGGCCCGGCTGCGGGCGACCAGGCCTGCGGCGAGGTGGGTGATGGCCGCATGCTGGAGGCCCAAGAGCTGTTTGACGAGGTGGTGGCCAGCTTTCAGCCCAAGCTCATGGCCGGCCGCAAGCTGCTGATCACCGCCGGCCCCACGTTCGAGCCCATCGACCCCGTGCGCGGCATCACCAACCATTCCAGCGGCAAGATGGGCTTTGCTCTGGCGCGTGCCGCCGCGGACGCCGGCGCCGACGTCACCCTGATCGCCGGCCCCGTGCACCTTCCCACGCCGCGCGGCGTGCGCCGCAGCAACGTGATGACCGCCCTGCAGATGCATGAGGCGGTGCTGGCCGCTGCGGCCAGCCACGACATCTTCGTGGCCACCGCTGCCGTGGCCGACTGGCGTCCCGCTGCCCTGAGCGAGCACAAGATCAAGAAGGAGGGCAAGAAAGTGGCCCCCACTTTCGCGCTCACCGAAAACCCCGACATCCTGGCGGCCGTGGCCGCCTTGCCCCAAGGGCCATATTGCGTGGGTTTTGCCGCCGAGAGCGAAAACCTGCTGGAACACGCCCGTGCCAAGCTGCTGCGCAAGGGCGTGCCGCTCATCGTGGGCAACCTGGGCCCGGCCACCTTTGGCCGTGACGACAACGCGCTGCTGCTGGTCGACGCCCACAGCCACCGCGCGCTGCCGCCAGACGGCCACCCCACCGACAAGCTCACCCTGGCCCGCGCCCTGATCGCCGACATCGCCGAGCGCCACGACCTGGCGCGTGGCCGCCCCTGATCCGCCCCTGATTCACCCATGACCACCGTACAAGTTCGCATCCTTGACCCCCGCATGGCCGACAGCCTGCCGGCCTACGCCACCCCGGGCAGTGCGGGGCTGGACCTGCGTGCCTGCCTGGACCAGCCCCTGGTGCTGGCACCGGGGCAGTCCACGCTCATCCCCACCGGCCTGTCGGTGTACATCGGTGACCCGGGCCTGGCGGCCATGTTGTTGCCGCGCTCCGGCCTGGGCCACAAGCATGGCATCGTGCTGGGCAACCTGGTGGGCCTCATCGACTCCGATTACCAGGGGCCGCTGATGGTCAGCTGCTGGAACCGCAGCGACGCAGCCTTCACGGTGCAGCCCATGGAGCGCATCGCGCAGATGGTCATCGTGCCTGTGGTGCAGGCGGCGTTCGAGGTGGTCGACAGCTTCACCGAGGGCAGCCACCGCGCCGAAGGCGGCTTCGGCTCGACGGGCCGGGGCTGACGCAGCCTCAGTGCAGCGTTTCGTCGGGCGGTGCGCCCGCGGCTGCAGAAATGGCAAAGGGTGACTCGGCCACCGAGCCCAGTTCCACCTCCTCTTCGGTGGCGCTGCGCACGTCACAGACCGTCAGCGACAGCCGCAGGCCGATGCCAGCCAGGGCATGGTTGCCGTCCAGCACCACGTGGGTGTCGTAGACCTCGGTGACGGCATAGACCACGTCTTTGGGCAGGTCGGGTGTGGTCGCGCCTTCGGGCGGGCCTTCGAACTGCATGCCCACGGTCACTTCATCGGGGAAGATGTCGCGGGTCTCGAAGAACACGAGCTCGGCTCGGTAGTCGCCGAAGGCCTGGTCGGGTTCCAGGTGCAAGGTGGTCTCGAAACCTGTGGTCTGGCCGATCAGGGTCTGCTCGACCTTGGCCAGCAGGTCGTCGCCGCCGACCAGGAAGTCCATCGGCTGGGTGAGCTCGTCAATCGGCTGGCCCTGAGCGTCCTCCAGACGCCAGACCAGGCTCACCACGCAAGGGGAAGAAATGATCATGACCGCGATCATCGCATGAGGCGATGGCGCGTCGCACAATGCGCGCATGAGCACACCCACCGACTTCATCGACATCGACGCCCCCACGCCGCTGCTGGCCGGCCTGAGCCCACGCCAGTTCATGCGCCGCCACTGGCAGAAAAAACCGCTGCTGATCCGCCAGGCCGTGCCTGGGGTCGAGCCGCCCCTCACCCGCGCTGCGCTGTTCGAGCTGGCCGCCAAAGACGACGTGGAAAGCCGACTGATCGTGCGCGAGCCCGGCGTGGTCAAGGGCACGGCCAAGCCTGCGGGCAAAGGCAAAGGCAAGAAGGCAGCCAGGTCAGACTCTGGTGGCCAGGCCGAATCAGCCTGGAGCTTGAAACACGGGCCCTTGGACAGCCCCAAGGCCTTGCCGCCGCTCAAGCAGCCAGGCTGGACCTTGCTGGTGCAGGGCCTGGACCTGCATGTGCCCGCGGCCCGCGCCATGCTGGAGTGCTTCCGCTTCGTGCCCGACGCGCGCCTGGACGACCTGATGATCTCCTATGCCACCGATGGCGGCGGCGTGGGCCCGCACTACGACTCGTACGACGTCTTCTTGCTGCAGGTGCACGGCACGCGGCGCTGGCGCATTGGCCCCCTGCGCGATGACCGGCTGGAGGCTGACGTGCCGTTGAAGATCCTCAGCCACTTCGAGCCCGAGGAAGAGCACGTGCTGGCGCCTGGTGACATGCTC
Organism: Burkholderiales bacterium; assembly: GCA_947371645.1. The sequence continues at coordinate 27,819 of CANBQJ010000023.1, forward strand.
TACCTGCCACCGCGCTGGGCCCACGACGGCGTGGCCGAGGGCGACGACTGCATGACCTGCTCGATCGGTTTTCGCACGCCGGGCGAGCACGAGCTGGTGCGCGACATCCTGGTGCGCCTGGCCGACAGCGAAGAGCTGGAAGGCATGGGCAAGCTCTACCGCGACCCGGCGCAGACGGCCACTGGCCAGCCCGGCGCGCTGCCCGAGGCACTGGTGGACTTTGCGGCCGATGCCGTGGCCCGCGTGCTCAAGGACCCGCACGCCCTGCGCAGCGTCCTGGGCGAATGGCTCAGCGAGCCCAAGTCTCATGTGTGGTTCGAGGCCGGCGAGCCCCTGCCGGGTCGCGTGGCCGTGGTGCTGGACCCGAAAACCCGCCTGGTCTACGACGAGCGCTGTGTCTACGCCAATGGTGAGTCATGGCGGGTGGGGGGCAAGGACGCCCGCCACCTGCGTGAGTTGTCCAACCAGCGCCGTCTGGACGCACGCACGATGAAAGGCATCAGCGACGGCTTGCTGGAGTTGCTGACGCAGTGGGCCGAAGACGGCTGGCTGCACGTCGACCTGGGTTGAGCCATGAGCGACTCGTCATCACTTGCCGCAAGCGATGCCTCGGACCCGGCGGCCGGGGGTGAGTTGCATGGCTGGCAGGACTTTGCGCAGCACGCGCAGTCGGCCTTCGAACTGGCAGCGCAAACGGGAGCCGACCTGACCCTGGTGGACGCCGACTTCGCCCACTGGCCTTTGAGCCAGCCCGCTGTGATGCAGTCATGGGCGCAGTGGGCCACGGCGCACCGGCGGGCCCACTGCAAGCTGTTGGCTCAGGATTGGCGGCCGGCCTTGCAAAAGCAGGGCGCCTGGCTAAACTGGCGCACGCCCTGGGGGCACAGGGTTCAGTGCGCGCAGGTGCAGGCTGAAGACCTGCCGCAATGGCCGGGAAGCCTGCTGCTGGTGCATGGCCATTGGGCCGCGCGCCTGCTGGAGCCCACAGTGGGGCGAGGCCACTGGACGTGTGACCGCCGTGTGATGCGCGAATGGCTCAGGGAAGTTGACGTTATTTTGCAACGATCGATCATCGTCACACCTCAGGCCACATTGGGCCTATAGGGAATAGCCCGAGGAACACCTATAATCGTGGGCTGAATGTGGAGCAACGGCTGTTGCAAAACATCCTTTGCCCCTCGTCTCTTTCGGGACTATGGGCTTTGCACATGGTTCCTTCCCCCCGGTTTTATTGACACCCTTTTGAGGACACAAGCATGAAAAAGT
>CANBQJ010000024.1 GCA_947371645.1 Burkholderiales bacterium
ACCAACCGTGGCCTGCAGTTCCTGGACCTGATCCAGGAAGGCAACATCGGCCTGATGAAGGCGGTGGACAAGTTCGAATACCGCCGCGGCTACAAGTTCTCGACCTACGCCACCTGGTGGATCCGTCAGGCCATCACGCGTTCGATCGCCGACCAGGCCCGCACCATCCGCATCCCGGTTCACATGATCGAAACGATCAACAAGATGAACCGGATCTCGCGCCAGCACCTGCAGGAATTCGGCTTCGAGCCCGATGCCCCGACGCTGGCGGCCAAGATGGAGATGCCGGAGGACAAGATCCGCAAGATCATGAAGATCGCCAAAGAGCCGATCTCCATGGAAACGCCGATCGGGGACGATGACGACAGCCACCTGGGCGATTTCATCGAGGACACCAACAACACCGCCCCGATCGAGGCTGCCATGCAGGCCGGTCTGCGCGATGTGGTGAAAGACATCCTCGACAGCCTCACCCCGCGCGAAGCCAAGGTGCTGCGCATGCGTTTCGGCATCGAAATGTCCACCGACCACACGCTGGAAGAAGTGGGCAAGCAGTTCGACGTCACCCGCGAGCGCATCCGCCAGATCGAGGCCAAGGCCATCCGCAAGCTGAAGCACCCTTCGCGGTCGGACAAGCTCAGGACCTACCTGGACAACCTCTGATCGTCGGGCGCACCGCCTGCCGATTTCACAGCACCCCCCTCAAACCCGGCCTCACCCGCCGGGTTTTTTCATGTCGCATCCAGGGGACGCGGATGGCGCTTTGCCCTCAAGCCCGGTAAATTCATGCCGAAAACCGTGTGATCTGTCACGAGCAAACCTGAGCGACCCCGCCAACATCAACGGCCATGGACACCACCAAGGAACGCGCCATCCTGTTTGCCGACCTGCGCGGCAGCACAGCGCTTTACCTCAAGCTGGGCAACACCGAGGCCGCCACCGTGGTCACGCACAGCCTGGCCATGCTGGGCCAGATCATCGCCAAGGCCGGCGGCCGGGTGGTCAAAACCCTGGGTGACGGCCTGATGGCGGTGTTCGATGACGCCGAAAAGGCGGTCGAGTCCGCCACCAACCTGCACGACTCGCTGGAGCGCATCGCTCCGGTGGCAGATGGCTCCGTGGCCCGCGCCACCGCCGTCAAGCTCAAGGTGGCCATCGCCTGGGGCGAAATGGTCGAAGTCGACGGCGATTGCTTTGGCGACGCCGTCAACGTGGCCGCCCGCCTGCTGGACCTTGCAGGCGACAACGAGACCCTCACGACGGGTCCATTGCTGCTCATGCTGCCGCCCGACCAGCACGAACACTTCCGCAGCATCGACAAACTCCACCTGCGCGGCCGCAAGGAGCCCGTGCCGGTGCTGCGCATGGACGGCAAGCGCTTCGGCGACACCATGACGACCGTGATCATGGACGCCCCGGTCAGCGACATGCCGGATGGCATCCGCCTGCACAGCCTGGGCATGGAGCGTGTGTTTTCCACCGCCAGCATGCCCCTGGTGCTGGGGCGCAGCCCGCAAGCCAGCTTCTGCGTGAGCGATTCGCGGGTGTCGCGCTCGCACGCCCGGATCGAGTCGCACAGCGGGCACATCTACCTCAGCGACCTCAGCTACAACGGCACGCACGTCAAATTCGACCACGACGACCAGGTGCTGACGCTGCGGCGGGGCACCTGCACCCTGCACGGCAGCGGGGTGATTTCGCTGGGCACCCCGCCCAACGACCCCAGCAGCACCCAGATCCATTTCGAAGTGTTGAGCTTCTCCGATACCCTCCCTCAGTATTGATGCGGGTAAAAGGACGCAACGGCATGCGCTAGAGTGTGCGGTGCACAATTTGTTGCACCCCACTTGCATGTCTGCTGACGCCGTCCACACAGACGACCCCAACCGCTTGGGCCTCCTTCAGGCCTCGCGGCTCCTCGACGGTGAACCCTTGCCTGCGTGCGAGGCCTTGTTGCGCGTGCTGGTCAACGGCACGGCCTGCGACGCCGCCAGCATCAGCCTGGCCGACACCTACCGCCTGGTCAGCATCGCCGGTCATGGCGACTGGCCTCGGGTGAGCTCGCGCAGTGGCACGCCCTGCGATCAGGTTGTGCGCAGCGCCCGACAGGTGATCTCCACCCGGGCGCAGGATTGGCCCAGCAACCCGGCGCCCAGTTGGGGAGCCTACATGGGCTGGCCCATCGTGGTCGAAGGGCACGTCCTGGGCGTCGCCTGCGTCACCCGCCAGCAAACAGGTGACTGGCACGAGGCCCAACAGGCCTGCCTGCGGGACATCGCCCAGACCGCCGGGGCGCTGCTGCTGGGCCAGATCCAGGCACAGCGCAGCCAGCTCATGGAAGACCGCGTGCGCATGGCCAGCCAGGCAGGCAGCGACTGGCTGTGGGAAACCAACGCCGAGGGCAAGCTGCAGTGGGTGTCAGCCGGGCTGTCTCAGCACATGGGCGTGGACCCGGCCAGCGAAATCGGGCAGCACGGCGCCAGCCTTTATCGCCCCCGCGACGACGACACCCGCGCCAGCTGGGACCGCTTCATTCAGGCCCGCGCCCGTCACGAACCCTTCTCGGATGTGATCGCCGAGCGCGACACGAACCGGGGCACCATCACCGTCAGCATCAGCGGCAGCCCGGTCTTCAACGCCCGAGGCGAGTTCTCCGGCTACCGTGGCGCCAGCCGCGTCATCACACGCCAGCTGCGCATCGAACAGGAAGCCCGCCGCGCAGACCAGTGGCTGCGTGAAGCCTTCGACGCCTTCCCCCTGAGCGTCATGATCTCCGACCCGCAGGGCAAGGTGCTGCTGGCCAACCGCAAGTGGTGGGACCAGGTGGGCCGCCATTTCGAGCAGCAACAGAGCGCCTGGCCTGACATCCTGTCCGCCCTGATCGATGCCGGCTTCTACCCCGACGCTGTCGGCAGGGAAGCCGAATTCACGCGCTGGCGGCTGGACCAGCACCAGCAGGATCACCCTCACGAGGTGCGCTTCAAGGACAACTGGCTGATCATCCGTGACCACCGCCTGCCCGACGGCTGTGTGGTGCACTTCGCCATGGACGTCTCGCAGTCCAAGGAAGACGCCGCCCGTCTGTTGGCCCAGCAACGGGCCCTGGCCGACACCCAGGCCAGGCTGGGCGCCGTGCTCAAGGCCTTGCCCGACCTCTGGTTCGTGCTGGACGAGCAGGGCCAGCATGTGGCCGGGCACGAACACCACCCCATGCTCGTGCAGCCTCTGGACGCCTTGCGGGGCAGCAAGCTGGGCGACAACCTGCCGCCAGCGGCCGCCAGGCAGCAACAGGAAGCACTGGCCCGCCTGCAGGCCACAGGCCGCCCCCAGCGCCTGGAATACGAGCTGGTCACCGCAGACGGCGTTCAGCGCTGCTTTGAAGCGCGCCTGACGCACATGCCCGAAGGGCAGACGCTGTTCATCACCCGCGACATCACCGAACGGCAGCTGGCCGCTGAAAAGCTGCGCGTGAGCGAAGAGCTCTACCGCTCGGTGGCCGCCACCATCAGCGACGGGCTGATGATCGTGGAGCTCAGCGGGCGGGTGGTGGCGATCAACCCCGCAGCCAGCCGCATCCTGGGTGTCACACCCGATGACCTGGGGCCGCAGATCAGCCATGGGCAACTGGGCCTCACCTGGCTGCGGGACGACCTGATCACCCCGCTGCCCACGTCGCAGTGGCCGCTGACGGCCACGCTGGACGGTGGCGAGCGCGTGGTGGACCGGGTGCACCCCCTGCGTCGCCCGGACAGCGAGATCGTCTGGGTGCAGGTGTCGTCGCACCTGCTCAGGGTCTCCGCAGATGCCTCGCCCTTTGCCGCCATGGCCACACTGCGCGACATCACCCGCGAACGCCACGCCCAACAGGCCTTGCAGCAAAGTGAAGAGCGCTGGAAGTTCGCGCTGGAAGGCGCTGGCGACGGCGTCTGGGACTGGGACCTGGTCACCGGCGAGGTCTATTTCTCTCCCCGCTGGAAGGCCCAACTGGGGTATGAAGACCACGAGTTGCCCAACTCGGCACCGGCCTTCATGAACCTGATCCACCCGGATGACCGCGACGTGGTGGCACGCAGCCTGGAGCACCTGGGCACCCAACCCGGCAAGCTGCACCAGGCCGAGTTCCGCATGCGCCACCGAGATGGCCACTACCTGATCATGCTGTCGCGCGGCAAGCTGGTTCAGCGCGACGCCGCTGGCCGTGCGCAGCGTCTGGTGGGCACCCACTCGGACATCACGCGGCTCAAACAGGCAGAGCGTGCACTGGTTGAAAAGCAGTCTGCCGAAGCCGCCAACGCGGCCAAGACCGAGTTCCTCTCGCGCATGAGCCACGAGGTGCGCACGCCCTTGAACGCCATCATCGGCTTTGCCCAGCTGCTGCAGCTGCAGATGATCCAGGGCGCGCCCGGCGTGCAAGGGCACAACTCGGGCGACCAGCGCTACGTGCACCAGATCCTGCACGCCAGCCGACACCTGATGGGCCTGGTCAACGACGTGCTGGACCTGCAGAAGGTCGAAGCCGGCGTGATCCATTTCAAGCCCGAGCCCGTCATCCTCAGCGAAGAAGTGCGACAGTGCCTGGACATGCTGTCTCCGCTGGCGGAGCGGGGGCGCATCACACTCATCAACCAGATTGATCAGGTCTGCCCGCTGGTGCTGGACCGCCAGCGCCTGCGCCAGGTGATCATGAACATCGCGTCCAACGCCATCAAGTACAACCAGGCCGGCGGTTCGGTGCGCGTCAGCGCCCTGCCCACGCCCGAGGGCCTGGTGGACTTGCGTGTGGACGACACGGGGCCGGGCATGTCCCCCCGGCAACTCGACCGCCTGTTCCAGCCTTTCGAGCGACTGGGCCGAGAAACCACAAGCACCGAGGGCACCGGCCTGGGCCTTATCATCACGCGTTCGCTGGTGGAGGCCATGGGCGGACGCATGGCTTTGCGCAGCGAACTGGGCGTGGGCACCTGCGTCAGCTTGCTGCTGCCTTTGCAGCCCCCTGAAACTTTGGCCCCGGTCCAGGCCGATGACACGCATCTGACCCGCCTTCACGGCGACTTTGCTGCCAACATGCACAACCGCGACAGGATCGAAGAAGAGCGTCAACAAGCCGACGCCGCCGATCAGCCACCGCCTGCGGGCGACCCCTTGCCCGTCCTGCGGGTCCTCTACGTCGAAGACAACCGCATCAACGCCATGTTGTTCGAAGAAGCACTGCGCCCGTTCGGGCAGATCCAGCTGGAGATCGCCGAAGATGGGCAGATGGCACTGGCCCTCGCACGCGACCAGGCACCTGATGTGCTGGTGCTGGACGCCCACTTGCCAGGCATGTCGGGCTTTGATGTGCTCAAGGCACTGCGCACCCTGCCTGGCCTGGGCAACAAGCCGGCCTTCATGTGCTCTGCAGACGCCATGCCCGAAGACATCGCCCGCGCGCAGGCCGCCGGCTTCACCGGCTACTGGACCAAACCCATCGACATCGTGGCCGTCACCGGCGAGCTTTGCCGCCTGGCTGAACGTTCCGACACCTGATTCATGACCGCCCCTTCACCTGAGGCCGCCAAGGCCGCCGCCGACGTGCACGGCCAGCAGCCGCGCACCGGCGTGTTGATCGTCAACCTGGGCACGCCCGACGCCCCCACGGCACCCGCCCTGCGCCGCTACCTGGGGCAGTTCCTGTGGGACCGCCGTGTGGTGGAGATCCCCCGCCCCGTGTGGTGGCTGATCCTGCACGGCATCATCCTGCGCGTGCGGCCGGCCAAGTCGGCGGCCAAGTACGCCAGCGTCTGGATGAAAGAAGGCTCGCCGCTGCGGGTGTGGACGGTCAAGCAAGAGGCCCTGCTGCAAGGCTTTCTGGGCGAGCGTGGACACCAGGTGGTGGTCAGGCACGCCATGCGCTATGGCCAGCCCGCCATCGACCAGACCCTGGCCGACATGAAGGCGCAAGGCGTGAACCGCGTGCTGGTGCTGCCGCTCTACCCGCAGTACAGCGCCGCCACCACCGCCACCGTGATGGACGAGGTCTACGCCTGGTGCCAGCGCACCCGCTGGATGCCCGAAGTGCGGCACGTCAACCACTTCCATGACGACCCTGGCTACATCGACGCCCTGGCCACCTCGGTGCGCCAGCACTGGCAAGCCCAGGGCCGCCACCGCAAGCTGGTGATGAGCTTTCACGGCATGCCCCACCGCACCCTGCTGCTGGGCGACCCCTACCACTGCCATTGCCACAAGACCGGCCGCCTGCTGGCCGCGCGCCTGGGCCTGGCCGCAGACGACGTGGTGGTGACCTTCCAGAGCCGCTTTGGCCGCGCCAAGTGGTTGCAGCCCTACACCGAGCCCACCCTGGTCAAGCTGGCCCAAGGTGGCTGCGACAGCGTGGACGTCGTCTGCCCGGGCTTCGTGTCCGACTGCATCGAGACGCTGGAAGAAATCAACATGGAGGCCCGCGAGGCCTTCCTGCACGCAGGTGGCAAGGCCTTTGCCTACATCCCCTGCCTCAACGACCGGCCGGAATGGGTGCATGCGCTGGGTCAGCTCACCCTTCAGCACCTGCAGGGCTGGCCGACGACGGCGGACCAGATGCCGGATGCGGCGGCACTGGCGGCTCAACGCCAGCGGGCTCAAGTGATGGCGCAGGCGCAGGCCTGATCAAAGGCCTGGGCCCTGCCGCCATCCAGGCACGGGCCGCATCGGCTGGCAAGGGCCGGCTGAACACATGGCCTTGCACCACGTCGCCGCCATGGCGGCTCACCCAGCGCACGCTGTCTTCCGTTTCCACGCCCTCCAGCGTCACCTGCAGCCCCAGGCTGTGGCCCACCTCGATCATGGCGCGCAACACCGCCTGCTTGCGACCCTGCTCGGCGATGCCGGTCACGAAGCTGCGGTCGATCTTGAGCTCGTCCAGCGGCATGTCCTGCAAGATGCCCAGTGACGAGTAGCCGGTGCCGAAATCGTCGAGCGCGATGCGCACACCCGCTTCGCGCAACGCCGACAAGATCTGCATGGCCCGCTCGCGGTCGCTCAAGGCGGCCGACTCGGTCACCTCCAGGATGAGCCGATCTGGCGAGCACCCTTGCTGCGCCAGGATCTCGAGCACACGGTCCACAAAGCGGGGCGTGGCCAGGTCGAACGCCGTGATGTTCACGGACACGCGCACACCCGGCTGCGGCAGGCTGCACACGAAGCGCGCGGCTTCGCCAATGGCCCAGGCGGTCAGCCGGTTGATGGCTCCGGTGGCCTCCGCCTCGGCGATGAAGGCACCCGGTGGGATGAGGCCGCGCTCGGGGTGCTGCCAGCGCACCAGCGCTTCAAGGGACTCGGTCTGGCCCGTGCTCAGCTTGACCTTGGGCTGGTAGTGCAGCAGCAACTCGCCGCGCTCGATGGCCCCTTCCAGGTCCAGCGTCAGGCCATAGGCGAGCTGTTCGCGCTTCATGCGGTCGGCATCGAATCGCAGGATGCGGCTGTGCCCGCTGCACCATTGCAGCGTGATGCGGGCTTCGTCCACCACCAGGTTGACTTGCTGGGCCTGCTCTTCAAACACCCGGGAGATGCCCACATTCGGGTCCCAGGCCACGAAGAGGCCTTCCCACTCGAAGCGGCGCGTGAGCAGGGCCTCCAGCTCCTGCAACAGCCACTCTTCGGGCTCGCCCTTGACCACGAAAGCCAGGGTGCTGTCGTCCAGTGCCGCCAAACCCAGCTTGCCTTCGATGTGCAGCAAGCGCGCGTGGCGGTTGTCGGCAAACCAGGTTTCCAGCTCACCACTGAAGCGCTTGACCAGCCGCGTGAGGGTGTGTGGCGCCAGGATGGACTCCAGAAAGCCGAAGCGGTTGAGCTTGACCACGCACACCGACAAGCCCGCGCGCTCACCCGGCAAGGCGGCCTGGATGGCCTCTTCCAGGATGCTCTGGTTGGGCAGGCCATAGCGCGGGTGGTGCGAGGCGGCATGGCGCAGGCGGGCCTCGTAGCTCAGGCGCTGCTCCAGCTCCTTGGTGTGTTCGGCCAGGGCCTGGGCGCGCTCCTGTCGGTCCAGTCGCACCCGGTAAAACAGCGCGCCAGCCAGCGCCAGCGCCTTGAAGGCACTGGCATACAGGCTGCCCAGCTGGTAAGGCCCTTGGTAGAGCCCCAATGTGCCCAGCGCATTGGTCACGAAGGCCAGGTACTGCACCGACATGCCCACGCCCACCAGCTTGGCCACGGCGTTGTCGCGCCAGTGGTGAAGGCAGATGGCCAGCATGAAGGTGGAGAACACCACAGAGAGCGCCTGCACCACCGCACTGATCAACGACGCCTGCCGCGGCAAGGCGATGGACAGCAACAGCAGCAAGCCCGACACGCCCACGATCACCTGCAAGAGCCAGCGCTCGCCGCGCTGCAGTTGCAAAATGGCCCGCAGCACCATGCAGGCTGCGCACAGGCCCACGATCACCCAGACGTAGGGCGGCACGTTCCACCCGGGGTGATCGGGCCAGAAGGTCTGGAAGCCATCGCCGATCAAACCGCTGATGGCACCCAGCACCGGCAGCATTTCGGCCACCAGCATCACCGACATGAGGTGGCGGTTCACCATCGCCATCACCAGGGCCAGCAGCATGGTGAAGGCGATGGCGCCGTAGCCCATCGAACGGATCACCGTGGCGCGGTGCTCGCTCAGCGCATAGGCCTGAGGCGACCAGGCTGTGAACAGCACCGCCGTGGAGCCGTTGTTGCGCACCAGGCAGCGCACGTCTGCCTCCGCTTGTGAAGGCAATGAAATGGGCAGGACAACACCAGGAAATGCGAGCGGACGCGCGCGGAAAGGGCGGGCGTCGCCTGTGCGCACCACGGCCACTGGCCAGGCATCCCTGGCCTGAGAGCCTGAGTAGATGTCGGTGCCCACAAAGCAGTCCACATGGTCCTGGTAGCCGTCGGCCACCATCAACCAGACCTCGCGGGGCTCCGGCGTGGGGTTGCGCAAACGTGCGCGCGTCCAGAAGCCCGCGTAGTTGAACCCCAGGGTGCGCGCACCCAGGCGCTGGCTCACCCAGGGCTCGGCATCGGCTGGCGCTTGCGCAGGGCCTTGCTCGGACGGCTCCGCGCGGGACACGAGGGCGGCAATGGGCAGCTGGATGGGTGGGGCCTGGTCACCTACCAGGGCTGACACATCGCTGGCATCGGACAGGGGGGAGCCGCAGGCCGGCCCGCCCACCAAGGCAAACAGGCCAAACATCCCCATCAGGGCCCAGGCCCACCACCACTTCAGGCTGCGACGATTCACTTCCCTGCCCTGCCCGACGGTCTGACGCCAGGCTGCATCCCACGATCCAGCCAGTATCGACCCTGGGCGGTGCGACTTGACCGCTCAAGCCGGGGATCAGCCCGCGTCCTCGTCCCCCTCCAGCAGGGGGGCGTCCAGGCCAGGGGGGAGGATGTCCTCGCTGGCGGCGTCCGGCAACGCCTCGACGCCCTTGAGCGCACGGCCCATGACGCGCGTGCGGGTCTCGACAGATGCGATGGTGTTGCTGGCTTCATCCAGCTTCTTGCGGGTCTTGGCCAGGATGTCGCCAAACTTGCCGAACTCGGTTTTGACGGCACCCAGCACCTGCCAGACTTCGCTGGAGCGTTTTTCCAGCGCGAGGGTACGGAAGCCCATCTGCAAGCTGTTGAGCGTGGCCAGCAAGGTGGTGGGCCCGGCCAGCACCACACGGTGCTCTCGCTGGAGGCTCTCCATCAGGCCTGGGCGGCGCAGGGCTTCGGCGTACAGCCCTTCCGTGGGCAGGAACAGGAAGGCGAAGTCGGTGGTGTGCGGCGGCGCCAGGTACTTGTCGCGGATGCTGCGCGCCTCCAGGCGCAGGCGCTGCTCGATGGCCTTGGAGGCCAGCTCCACCCCCGGAGCGTCCCCCCGGTCCTGGGCTTCCAGCAGCCGCTCGTAGTCTTCGCGCGGAAACTTGGCGTCAATGGGCAACCACAGCGGCACCGCGTCGTGGCCGCGGCCTGGCAAGCGGATGGCAAATTCGACGCGCGCGCCGGTGCCTGGCACCGTCTCGACGTTGACCCCGTACTGCTCGGGCGTGAAGACCTGCTCCAGCAAACCGGCCAGCTGCACCTCCCCGAAGATGCCGCGTGTCTTGACGTTGCCGAGCACGCGGTTGAGCGAGCCCACGTCGCTGGCCAGGCGCTGCATCTCACCCAGGCCCTTGTGGACCTGGTCCAGGCGCTCGGCCACCTGCTTGAAGCTTTCGCCCAGGCGGGCTTCCAGGGTCGCGTGCAGCTTCTCGTCCACGGTCTGGCGCATCTGCTCCAGGCGCTTTTCGTTGTCGGCCTGCAGGGCCTGCAAGCGGGTCTCGACGGTGCTGCGCACCTCGGTCAGGCGGCGGTCGTTGGCCTCGGAGAGCGCCCGCAGCTGCTCGACCATGGCATCAGACAGGCGCCTCAAGGCCGCCTCCTGAGCCTCGGTGAAGCGGGCCAGGGCCAGAGCCTGGGCATCGCGCAAGCCCGAGGACTGCTGAGCCGCCTGGTGGGCGTTGTCGCGCAGGGCGTCCACCAGGCCTTGCTGCATGGCCGCCAGCTGCACCCGGAAGCTGTCGAGCTGTTCGTTTTGCGTGCGGGTGGCGTCGCCCTGCTGGCCCAGCACCGTCTGCTGAAACAGGCCAATCGACTGGCCCAGGGTCTGCGTGAGTTCTTGCCGGGTGCCGCTGGCGCTGCGTTGCAGCTCTTCGCGCAGGTCGCGCAGCTCGCGTTCCAGTTGGCTTTGCCTGGCCTCGTTGTGGGTCTTGAGTGCCTGCCCCAACTCGGCCAGGGCCACATCAACAGACGGGGCTGGGCGCCACAGCAGCCACAACAAGAGCACGACGGTGAGTGCCAGCAGGCCCAGGATGATCCAGTTCATGCGGGCGATTCTCTCAGAGCCAGCACATGAAAAAGGCCGCCCGGAGGCGGCCTGCGCGAGATGCCGAGGCCTGCAAAGGCCCGTCAGGCTCAGCCTTCCAGGTGAGACACCTGCACATGGCAGCCGGTCTTGGTGCGGATCTCTTCAGCCGTCACACCAGGGGCCAATTCAACGCACTTGAAGCCCTGGGGAGTGACATCCAGCACGCACAACTCGGTGATGATGCGGTCGACCACGCCCACACCGGTGAGCGGCAGGCTGCACTTCTGGAGCAGCTTGTGCTCGCCGTTCTTGGCCGCGTGCTCCATGAGCACCACCACACGGCCCACACCGGCCACGAGGTCCATCGCACCGCCCATGCCCTTGACCATCTTGCCGGGGATCATCCAGTTGGCCAGGTCGCCGTGTTCGGACACCTGCATGGCGCCCAGGATGGACAGGTTGATCTTGCCGCCCCGGATCATCGCGAAGCTGTCGTGCGAGCCGAAGATGGAAGAACCCGGCATCACGGTCACCGTCTGCTTGCCGGCGTTGATGAGGTCGGCGTCGACCTCGTCTTCGGTCGGGAAGGGGCCGATGCCCAGCATGCCGTTCTCGGACTGCAGCCACACGTCGATGTCGGGGCTCACGTGGTTGGCCACCAGCGTGGGCAGGCCGATGCCCAGGTTCACGTAGTAGCCGTCCTTCAACTCGCTGGCGGCACGGGCCGCCATTTCGTCATGCGTCCATGCCATGGTCAAGCTCCTGCTTTCTCGGTGATCGTGCGCTTTTCGATGCGTTTCTCTGGCGTGGCGTTGAGCACGATGCGGTGCACGTAGATGCCAGGCAGGTGGACCGCATCCGGGTCGAAGGTGCCGGTTTCGACGATCTCCTCGACTTCGACCACGGTGACCTTGCCCGCCATGGCCGCCGCTGGGTTGAAGTTGCGCGCCGTGCGCCGGAAGATCAGATTGCCGGACTTGTCGGCCTTGTAGGCCTTCACCAGGGCCACTTCGGGCAGCAGCGCCCGTTCCATCACATAGGTCTCGCCGTCAAAGACCCGCGTTTCCTTGCCCTCGGCCACGATGGTGCCCACGCCCGTCTTGGTGAAGAAGGCCGGGATGCCCGCGCCGCCGGCCCGCAGCTTCTCGGCCAGCGTGCCCTGAGGCGTGAACTCAAGCTCCAGTTCGCCGGCCAGGTACTGCCGCTCGAACTCCTTGTTCTCACCCACGTAGCTGGAAATCATCTTCTTGATCTGCCGCGTGTTGAGCAGCTTGCCCAGACCAAAACCGTCCACCCCCGCATTGTTGGAGATGACCGTGAGGTCCTTGACGCCACTGGCCTGCAGCGCGTCAATCAGGGCTTCGGGGATGCCGCACAGGCCGAAGCCCCCCACGGCCAGCAGTTGTCCGTCTCGGACGATGCCGGCCAGTGCACTGGCGGCGTCGGGATAGACCTTGTTCATCCATGCGCTCCTTGGCAAATCAGGTTCGCTGCAGTGCAGCAAAACAAAGATTACACCCAGGGCGGGGCTGAGATCCAGCGGGATTCAGGAAAAACAAGGGCCAGTTGCGCGGTGACGCCTGGCCGCGACGGCCAGCGCCCCTCGCCAGACCGTGGCCAGCCCTCAGGAACGCGGCAATGCGGGCGGTGCATCCGGGCCACGCAGCGCCGGTTTGCTGCCCTGAAGCGTGCGGATGGGTTCGGGCAAGGGCACCGGGCGGCCATCTTCGGTGCTCACCCACACCAGGGTGGCGCCCCCCGCGCCGTAGGGTGAACCGGGCTCATCGGTGCGCTCGATCGTCACGTAGGTGTCGATGCTGGTGCGGCCAGGGTCGGCCACATAGAGCTTGATCACGATGTCGCCCGGAAAGACCAGTGGCCGGTAAAAATTGAAGAAGGCATTGGCGATGACCGGGCCCTCCTGCTCATTGCCCACGCTGCCGCTGATGGCCGCGATCCACGTGACGCGTGCCTGCTCCATGTAGCGGAAATAGACCGTGTTGTTGACATGGCCCAGGCTGTCCATGTCGCCCCAGAGGATGGGCAGGCTCATCTCGTGGACCAGGATCTTGTGTTCGGGCAGGTCGATGCGCATGGTGTGATCGGAAGCAGAGACGAAAAAGGAACCGTTGAAAACGGCAACGCCCCAGACATGGGGGCGTTGCGGGACGATTCAAGTCACCGGCCAAGCGGTGGCGCCATGCACTCAGGCAGCGGCCATGCCGTCGTCGGCGGAGATGACGGCGCCATTGATGAAATCGCTTTCGGCCGCGCACAGCATCACCACCAGGGCGTCGAGGTCCTTCGGGCTGCCCACACGCTTGCGCGGCAGCATGGCCACCAGCTTCTTGCCGGCATCGGTTTCCCAATGGTGGTGGTTGATCTCGGTGTCGATGTAGCCCGGGCAAATGGCGTTGGTGGTGATGCCGTACTTGCCCCACTCGCCGGCCATGGCGCGGGTCATGTGGATGACGGAAGCTTTGCTCATGCAGTAAACGCCGATCTGGGGCAGCGTGCGCAAGCCTGCCGCAGAAGCGATGTTGATGATGCGCCCGCCGGTGAAGGTGCCAGGCGCCGAGCCCTGGGCGCGGGCCAGCATGCGTTTGGCCACTTCCTGCGCCACAAAGAAAGCGCCGCGCGTGTTGGTGTCGAAGATGAAGTCGTAGCTGTCTTCGGTGACGTCCACCAGGCGCTCGGTGGTGCTCACACCCGAGTTGTTGATCAGGATGTCGATGGGGCCGACTTCGGTCTCGGCGTGCGCCACGGCCGACTTGATGCTGGCCAGGTCGGTCACGTCCAGACCGACGACGTGGGCATCGCCGCCTTGGGCCTCGATCTCGTTGCGCAAAGTCTTCAGCCGTTCGACCCGGCGACCCGCCAGCACCACGGCGGCACCCGCCTTGGCCAGGGTGTGGGCGAACTGGGTGCCCAGACCGCTGGATGCGCCGGTGATGAGGGCCACGCGGCCGGACAAGTCAAGGGTGTAGCTCATGGTGCAAGTGCTCAGCAGGCTCGTTTTCGAATGGTGAAGACCTTAGCACGGCCGTCGTGTCTTGATCCCCTTTGAAGGGTGCGGACAACGCCCCAGCTTGCACCCCCACAGGAACGGGGGAGATTTTCGAACGGTCGTTCTATTTTTTGCGAGAATCCCCGGGGAAGCCCCTTAGAATCCCGCACCTGTGAATTGACCGAGTAGAAGGAACCACGATGACGCCCCAGGAAATCCTTGCGCAGTTCGGCCCCCGCGAGTCGATGGAATACGACGTCGTGATCGTGGGCGCCGGCCCCGCTGGCCTGTCCGCCGCGATCAAGCTCAAGCAACTGGCTGAAAAGGCCGGCAAGGAGATCAACGTCGTCGTGCTGGAGAAGGGCTCCGAGCCTGGTGCCCACATCCTGTCTGGCGCCGTGATGGACCCCCGCTCGATCAACGAACTTTTCCCCAACTGGAAAGAGCTGGGCGCCCCGCTCAAGCAGCCCGTCACCGGTGACGAGGTCTACGTGCTGACGTCAGGTGACGGCCAGTTCAAGACGCCCGATGCCCTGGTGCCCAACTGCATGCACAACGAGGGCAACTACGTCATCAGCCTGAGCGACGTGACCCGCTGGCTGGCCCAGCAGGCCGAAAGCCTGGGCGTGGAAATCTTCCCCGGCTTTGCTGCTGCCGAAGTGCTCTACAACGACGATGGCTCCGTCAAGGGCGTGGCCACCGGCAACATGGGCATCGACAAGGCCGGCGAGCCCACCGACAACTTCCAGCTGGGCATGGAGCTGCTCGGCAAGTACACCATCTTTGCCGAAGGTGCCCGCGGCCACCTGGGCAAGCAGCTGCTGGCCAAGTTCAACCTGGGCGAGGGCAAGGCCCCCCAGAGCTTTGGCATCGGCATCAAGGAACTCTGGGAGATCGACCCGGCCAAGGCCAAGCCTGGCCTGGTGGTGCACACCGGCGGCTGGCCCATGGACACCGACACTTTCGGCGGCGGCTTCCTCTACCACCTGGTAGACAACAAGGTCACGTTGGGCTTCGTGGTCGGCCTGGACTACAAGAACCCCTGGCTGAGCCCGTTCGAAGAAATGCAGCGCTGGAAGACCCACCCGGTCATCAAGCAGTACCTGGAAGGCGCCAAGCGCATCTCTTATGGCGCACGCGCCATCAACAACGGCGGCCTGCCCAGCCTGCCCAAGACCGTCTTCAAGGGTGGCGCGCTGGTTGGTTGCAACGCGGGCTACATGAACGCTGCGCGCATCAAGGGTTCGCACGCCGCCATGAAGTCCGGCATGCTGGTCGCTGAAGCCGCTTTCGAAGCCGTGATGGCCGGCCGCCAGCACGACGAGCTGAGCGCCTACCCAGCACTGTTCGAACAAAGCTGGTTGCACGAAGAACTCAAGACCTCGAAGAACTTCAAGACCTGGTTCAAGAAGGGCTTCTACGTCGGTACCGTCATGACGGCCGTGGAGCACTGGCTGCTGCCCCGTCTGGGCATCAAGGAGGCGCCGTGGACCCTGCGCAACCCCGCAGCGGACCACACCTTCCTCAAGCCTGCTGCCGAGTGCGCCAAGATCGATTACCCCAAGCCGGATGGCAAGCTCACCTTTGACCGCCTGAGTTCGGTCTTCGTGTCCAACACCAACCACGAAGAGCACCAACCGGCCCACCTGACGCTGAAGAACGCATCGGTGCCCGTGCAAACCAACCTTGCCAAGTTCGCTGGCCCCGAGTCTCGCTACTGCCCAGCGGGCGTGTACGAGTTCGTCAAGAACGACGACCAGAGCGACCGCCTGGTGATCAATGCGCAGAACTGCGTGCACTGCAAGACCTGCGACATCAAGGACCCAACCCAGAACATCGTCTGGGTCACCCCTGAAGGCGGCGGCGGCCCGAACTATTCGGGCATGTGATGGCCTGCAAGCGCCTCACGCGCCGGCACCTCAAACAAGCAGCCTCCGGGCTGCTTTTTTCATGCCCATCACATGGGGGTGTGGCTAGGGGAGACCACCATGGCCCCGCCCTTGAGCAGACCTACAATTCAGACCAATTAAAAAATTCAGGTAGGCGGCTTGCCAGCAAAGGCGGGCTTGCGCAGCGGGCATGAACGACCCCGTTGCCACACACAAATCAATTCAGTGGGATACGCATGCAGCACCGCCAAGACATTGACGGCCTTCGGGCCGTGTCGGTCATTCCCGTCATTCTTTTTCATGCCGGGCTCCAGTGGTTCAAAGGGGGCTTCGTCGGTGTGGACGTCTTCTTCGTCATCAGCGGTTACCTGATCACCGGCATCATCTGGGCGGAACTGCAGACCCGCACCTTCAGCATCGCCAGCTTCTACGAACGCCGTGCCCGCCGCATCCTGCCAGCGCTGTTCCTGGTGATGTTCGCCTGCCTGCCAGCGGCCTGGCTGCTCATGACCCCACAAGACCTGCGCAGTTTCTCGCAGAGCCTGATCGCCGTGCCGGTGTTTTCTTCCAACATCTTGTTCTGGCTCAGCAGCGGCTATTTTGAAACTTCGGCTGAACTCAAACCCCTGCTTCACACCTGGAGCCTGGCTGTCGAAGAACAGTACTACGTCTTCTTTCCAATTTTGCTGATGCTGCTGGCGCCTTGGGGCAGGCGGCGGGTTGCAGCGGTATTGGGTGCGCTGTTGCTGCTGAGCCTGGGGCTGGCTCAGTACCAGTCCGCGGCCAACCCTGATCAGGCTTTTTACCTGCTGCCCACCCGCGTCTGGGAATTGCTGTTGGGCGCCCTGCTGGTCATGACACCCCTTCAACAGCACATGCGCAGCGGCCCTTTGGTCTGGCGTCAGGCGGCCAGCCTCACAGGGCTGGCGATGATCGTCGGGGCGATGTTCACCTTTGACAAGCACACGCCCTCGCCCAGTGTCTACACCTTGATCCCCACCGTGGGCGCGACCTTGGTGATCGCCTGTGCCACGCCCGAGACCTGGGTGGCCAGGCTGCTGTCGGCCCGTTGGCTGGTGGGCATCGGGCTCATCAGCTACAGCGCCTACCTTTGGCACCAGCCGCTTTTCGCCTTTGCCCGCCATCAGAACCTGGAGGCGCCCAGCTCGCAGACGATGGCCATGCTCGTGCTCCTGACCTTTGCACTGGCCTACCTCAGCTGGCGATTCGTTGAAACGCCGATGCGCCGCCAGCGCGCACTCAGCCGGGCCCAGATTTTTGGCGCTTCTGCCGCCCTGGCCAGCATGCTCATGGCGGTGGGCCTGGCTGGCCACATGGTCAAGATCAAGACCTGGTGGGAGTTCCAGAACCCGGGCCTGGTCAACGTGTCAAGGCCAGACGCGCTGGGGCCCACGCAGGATTGCAGGGCGCAGTTGGGCGGCCTGGGCGACGCCAGCTGCACGGTCGTTGGCAGCGGCCCGCGCAAGGTTGTCGTCTGGGGAGACTCCCACGCCAAGGCCCTGATGGCCGGCCTGCCGCATCCGGAAGGCGTGACCATGTACGTCATCTCGCACCTCGGATGCCCGCCCCTGGTCGGGGTGCACCGTTTTGATGGGCTGGGGACATCGGGCAACTGCAGTGATCCCGCCGTGCTCGGGCACTATGCCGGCTTCATCCAGTCGCTCAAGCCCGACTCGGTCATCCTGGTTGGCCGATGGACGCTCTACCTCAACGGCTTCATCAAGGCGGGCTTGCCGCAAGCCCAGCATCACTTCTTGTCCGATGGGGACGACCAGGCCGCACTGACGTCGGCGACCTACCGCATCGACATGATGGCCCGCCACCTGCAAGAAACGATCGGCCTCTTTTCGCCCCATGCGCAGGTGATCGTGCTGACCCAGCCCATCGACCTGGCCAGCTTCAACTACCGCGAAGTCGAGCACACCAACTTCGCCGCACCCGCAAGCGCCATCCTGGCCTGGCACCACGCCGAGCTGGAGATGTTCTCGCGTCTGGCGCCAGACCCGAAGGTCAAGGTGGTGGACGTGAAAAAGCTGTTTTGCAACGACCAGGCCTGCCGCACCCGCGTGGACGGCACATTGCTCTATGCCGATGACAACCACCTGTCTGCCTTTGGCTCACGGATCGTCTGGCAGTCGCTGGGCGACAGCATCCAGTACGCAGCCACCGAGGAGTGAGTGCCTCCCGCGTGCTGCCGAGGTCGCTGGTGTAAGCTGAGCGCCCCCGAGCACGAGGTGTGAGAGATGAGTGAAGCCTGGAGCGCCCAGGACGAGGCCTTCATGCGCATCGCGCTGGACCAGGCCCACAACGCCTGGCTGGCCGGTGAGGTGCCGGTGGGCGCCGTGATCGTGCGGCAAGGCCAGGTGCTGGCCACGGGCTACAACCGCCCCATCACCACGCACGACCCGACGGCGCACGCCGAAATCGTCGCGCTGCGTCACGCATCACAACTGCTGGAGAACTACCGCCTCCCCGAGTGCGAGCTCTACGTGACGCTGGAGCCCTGTGCCATGTGCGCCATGGCCTTGATGCACGCCCGCTTCAAGCGCGTGGTGTTCGCCGCACCAGACCCGAAAACCGGCGTGGCCGGCTCGGTGACCGACCTCTTTGCCCTCAAGCAACTCAACCACCACACCCAGGTGCTGGGGGGTGTGCTGGCCGAGCCCGCCAGCCAGATGCTCAAGGCCTTTTTCGCCGATCGCCGAGCCCACATCAAGGCGCAGAGAGATGCGCGGCTGGCGGCGGCCGGCCGTCAGGCACTGCATGCGGGGCTCGATGTCACGGAAGAGCACGAGGCCAACCGCCTGCCCGTGGCCGAAGTGATTGACGTCGTCGACCCGGACTTACACCCCAACGAGCCTGGCGGCAACCCCCACGTTTGAAGTCACCACCTGTTGCGCTCACTGCTTGAGGACACCCTCCGCAGCCCTTAGAGTTTTTGGCTCTGGATCTCCTCAAGGGTGTGCGCATGGCGCTGATTTACAAACGTGGTTCGAAAGGTGCTGACGTCAACGCGATCCGTGCGGCCCTGGCCAAGGCCATGGGCGCAGACGCAGCGGCCTACCCCAAGCTGGCTCAGGGTGACGAGATCGACCTCACGGTCGACGCGGCCATACGCCAGTGGCAAGCGGCCATGGGCATGCAAGCCGACGGTGTGCTGGGGCCCTGCGCCCTGAACGTGCTGGGCGTCCGCCAGGACCCACCGCTGGCCACCCCTTTGTCGCTGGAACTGGTCAAGCCCCTGTTCCCCTTCACCAAGCCAGCCAACATCGCCCGCTACCTGCCGTATGTGAGCGCCGCCTTGCGGGCCCACAAACTGTTGACGCGCGACCTGGTGCTCACCGCACTGGGCACCATCCGCGCAGAGACAGAAGGCTTTCTGCCCTTGTCCGAAGGCATCAGTGTTTACAACACGCCTTCGGGCAGTGCCCCGTTCAGCGCTTATGAGAAGCCCAAGAACGCCTTGGGCAACACCCAGCCAGGTGACGGCGCGCGGTTCAAAGGCAGAGGCTTCGTGCAGCTCACCGGGCGCAGCAACTACGCGCAGTTCGGCCCCTTGCTGGGCGTAGACCTTTGCGCGGAGCCTGACCTGGCCAACGGCCCGGAGGCCGCCGCCTGCTTGCTGGCCGTCTTCCTCACCAGCCGTCTGGACAAACTGCGCGCAGCCCTGGCCAAACCTGACCTGGCCGCCGCGCGCAAGCTCGTCAACGGTGGCTCTCATGGGCTGGACCGCTTCACCTCTGTGTTTGACCTGGCCAAGTCCCATTGGCCTGCGGCCACAGCCGGGGTGAGCAAGCGCCTGGGCAAAGGCAAGACCGCGACCTTGCTGGCGGCCAGCGCCCAGCCCAAGGCCAGCACGCCACAACGCAATGCCCGCCGCGATGCCCCCGACCTGCGCGACCGCCCCTACACGCCGCCGCCCGTCAGCCTGGCGGCACACTTTCCAGACGCCGCGCAGATCCGCACGCTGCTGCCACGCTATGCCAAAGCGGGCCTGGTGCTGGACCAGGGACAGGAAGGCGCCTGCACGGGCTTCGGCCTGGCCAGCGTCATCAACTTCCTGCGCTGGCGTCAGGCCGACTTCCCCGCCAGGCTGAGCTCGGTGAGCCCACGCATGCTCTACAACCTGGCGCGCCGCTACGACGAGTACACCGGCGAAGACTACGAAGGCTCCAGTTGCCGCGGGGCCATCAAAGGCTGGTTCAACCACGGGGTCTGCCTGAGCGACGACTGGCCCTATCACGCCACAGAACCCGTCCAGCCTCGGTATGGCTATGCGGATCGCGCGGTCGATCACACCCTGGGCGTGTACTACCGCATCGACTGCAAGCTCATCACCGACCTGCAGGCGGCCATCCAGGCCGTGGGGGCGGTGTATGTCTCCGCGGCCACCCACGAGGGTTGGCAGACCGTGCCCAACCGCAAGAAGCCCCCCATCAGCCACGATGACCTGCCCGTGATGGCCTTCGACGGGCGGCCTGGCCTGGCAGGCGGTCACTCGTTCTCGCTGGTGGGCTACAACCCGCAAGGCTTCGTGGTCCAGAACTCCTGGGGCAAGGACTGGGGTGCGGGCGGCTTTGCCGTGCTGCGCTACGAAGACTGGCTGACCAACGCGATGGACGCCTGGGTGGTGTCTCTGGGCGTGCCGGGTGTGGTGGCGGGTCGCGTGGCATGCCGTGGCCAGGCTGCCGCAGCCAAGGCCGGGTCGGCCGACACATCCCAATGGTGGTCACCGGACAAGGCCTACCAGCACAGCGTGGTGCTGGGCAACGATGGCCGCGTGGAGAAGTACCTCACCCCTGATGAGCGCACGCGCTCGCTGGCCTACCAGGCGAGCGTCCTGCCCACCACCTGGTTCCGCGAGCAAGGCGGCAAAGGCCCCAAGCGCCTGGTGATCTATGCCCACGGAGGCCTCAACAGCGAGTCCGATGCCATCGACCGCGCACGTGCCATGGGCCGCTACTTCCTGGGCAACGGTTGCTACCCGCTGTTCCTGGTCTGGAAGACCGGGCTGATCGAATCGATCCGCGACATCATTTCGGACCGCAAGCAAAAGCAGCCTGCGGGCTCCGGCTTGCTGGACAGGCTGGTGGAGGCCTCCGACCAGGGCATCGAGAAGGCCATCGGGCGCCCCTTCGTCAAACCCATCTGGTCCGAGATGAAGGAAAACGCGCGCCTGGCCTACGAGTCCATGCGCGGCGGCGACCAGCTGGTGCGCGCGCTGGTGTCCCTCATGGACCTTTGGGGCGACCAGCTGGAGATCCACCTGGTGGGGCATTCGGCGGGCTCCATCACCCTGGGCCACCTGCTGAGCAACCTGGCCGCGAGGGAACCGCTGAAGGGCCGCCCGGTGCTGGACTGGGTCAAGGGCGTGCACCTGTACGCGCCAGCCTGCACCGTGGCCTTTGCCAACCAGCATTACGCCAGCCTGCCTCAGGTCATGGACCGCCTCCGGGTCTCGCTGCTGTCTGACCAACTTGAGCTGGACGACAACACCGTGGGCATCTACCGCAAGTCGCTGCTTTACCTTGTGGCCAACAGCCTGGAGTCGGACCTGCGCACGCCCATCCTGGGCATGGAGCGCGGGTTCAGAGGGCAGGAAACCGGCTGGGACGGTTCTTCGCCCACCGTGAGCGCACTGAGCACCTGGCGCGAAGCCGCGGCCCTCCACAAGGTGGACACGCGCCTCACGGTGCTTCAGTCGCCCAAGGTGACCACCTACGCGCTGGGCAGCGAGAAGAAGCAGATCGATGCCGGCCACGGCAGCTTTGACAACGATGTGGATGTGGTCACGGCCACGCTGCAAGCCATCGTGGGCGGCCAGGTGCTTCAACCGCCCGTCTCCGACTTGCGCGGTTTCTGAAGCCTGAAGCGCTGGCGCCCACCTTGAAGGGCGCCAGCGCGCTGCATCTGCTTACGGGCCGTGTGCAACACCGGTCTGTTCAAGCGATCCATGAGGCCCGGGGGCACCCCGGTGCCCCGCCAAAGCGGCGGACATGGCCTCCTGCGCTGTAAGAATAGTCTGAATACGTATCGGATATGGCCTCGCGAATGCAGGCCAGATGCACCCGTCCCCCCGGTGCAAGGTTCACCCACGATCGCGCCGCTGCAATGGTGTGTCTGCCTCGGACATCTTGTTT
Source organism: Burkholderiales bacterium (assembly GCA_947371645.1). Next base: position 21,901 of record CANBQJ010000024.1, read on the forward strand.
CGGGTGCACACCAGACCACACGACTGCAAAGTGGGCCGTCGATAGCATCCCATCAACAAGAAGCATGGCGGACGCTGATGGGCGCCGACCTCAAAGCCAAAGTGCGTCTAGGCCTGAATCCAGGCCGATGACATTTCGCAGTATCGATGCGCACGTCGCGCATCTGGCTTTGCCGTTGTTGTCACTGCTTTCAGCAATGTGCGAGGCTGCCCTTCCTCCACACCATGTCACGTCATTTCGCTTCTTATCGTACCCGCTTCCCCGTCCTTTCTCGCCATCAATTGCTCAGTGAAATCGCTGTAGCCTGCGCCCTGCTCAGTGCCTGTGGTGGCGGTGGCAGCTCACCCAGCACCAACAGCACCACCGATGCCTCAAGTCAGGCGGCCGCAGATGCCGCCGCGCAGATCGCCCGCCTGCACAGGACATACACGGCGCCGGTCACCACGACACCTGCCCCCGTCAGCACAAGCCCCACGGTCATCACACCCGCGCCAGCCGTCGTCAGCACCACGGTCAGCCTCAGCCCCAGCGCCACCGACTTCCCCAACCCCGATCGCGGCTTCTATGCCTGGGGTGGCAGCAACTTCATCACGGCGTTCGACCTGGGCAGCATTCAGGGTGGCTATGCCAGCGGCATGCGCCTGGCCCTGGCCAGCGTCCCCCTTGACCTCTACCGCACCAGCGACCTGCCGGCTTCCTTCCTGTCCACCTTGTCGGCCCGCTTTGCGGCTGTGCGCGCTGCAGGCATGAAGGTGACCTTGCTCTTTGCCTATGACTTCACCGCCGGTGGCAACGACGCCACCTCTGCGCAGATCAAGCGGCACCTGGAGCAACTCCAACCCATCCTGGCTGCCAATGCCGACGTGATCCCCTACATGCGCGCAGGCTTCATTGGTGCCTGGGGCGAATGGCACTCCTCCAAGTCCGGCAACTCCTGCGGCTACAACTCCGGCACCACCTCTTGCACGACGTCGGATGCCAACCGCGCCATCGTGCGTGATGCCTTGCTGGCCAACGTGCCTGCGACCACCCAGATCGGCTTTCGCTACCCCAGCGATTTGCAGCACTGGTACCCGCTGGCCGATGGCCCGGCTCGTGTGGGCGCGCACAACGACTGCTTCCTGGCAGGGCCCACCGACACGGGCACCTACACCTCATCGACCCAACGCCCCTATGTGCAGACGCTCACGCAGCGGGCTTCGTTTGGTGGAGAGACCTGTGAGAACGCCGAAGCGCCCTTGCGCAGCACCTGCGCAGACATCCTCAGCGAAGGGGCCCAGTATCACCTGGCCTGGCTCAACAGCACCTATGCACCATCGGTCATGAGTGCCTGGAAGAGCGGCGGCTGCTACAGCCAGGTGTCTCGCACCATGGGCTATCGCCTGCAGCTGGATGCGCTCACGCACAACACCACTGCAGCACTGGGCAGCACCGCCTCGTTCGCGGTGGACCTGCGCAATGTGGGGTGGGCCCGCATGTTCACGCCGCGCAAGCTGGTGGTCACGCTGCGCCACAAGACTTCAGGCGCCACCATCACGGGGGCAGCTGGCGACCTCAGCACGCTGGTCTCTCAGGCCAGCGGCTCCACCCGCATCAGCGTGACGGTGCCCATCCCTGCGGGTGCCCAGACCGGCGACTATGACGTGCTGTTGTCTGCGCCCGACATCTTCACCTCCACGGCTTCGGATGCGCGCTTTGCCGTTCGGTTTGCCAACGCCGACAACCCCGCAGCCGCCCAGGTCTGGGAGGCTGCTTCGGCCCGCTTCGTGATGGGAAGCACCGTTCGCATCAACTGATGCCGCCGGGCCCCACACGCCCAAGCCCCGCCCCCAGCCCTTGAACGGGCTCGGAAAACGCCTGCCACCCGGTAGGCGTTTTGCTTGGTTACAACCAGCACATTCGCCGCCGGACTCACGGTGGTCTCCGATTGCTGGCGGCGGGTGCAAGCCGGATGCTGAATGCCTGTGTACGAGATGTTTCGTCACACCCCATATCAGGAGGTTCACATGCATCCCAGTGCGAGCACGCTTGGCAGCAACGATCACGCCTATTGGCATGCATCCAGGCGCCGCCTGGCACCGCTGTCCGGGCAAGCGCACATGGCCGACCTGCTGCGGGTGATGGGCGCGGACAGCGACACGGGCCACAACTGGGATGCCCAGCTCGGTGTTCACGTCTGGTGCTTGCGTGAGGGTGCGGTGCTGTTTCACGAAGGTGCCGCCACGGAAAGCCTGTTCGTCGTGAGGTCGGGCAGCTTCAAATGCGTCAAGCTTTCCGAAGATGGCTACAACCAGGTGGTCGCGTTTGCCGGGCCCGGTCAGGTGCTGGGTTTCGAGTCCCTTCACCGAGGCGAGCACCGCAACAGCGCCATCGCCATGGAGGTCTCCAGCGTGTTTGCGCTGCCAGTGAAGGGCCTGGACAGCCGGCGCCAACAGTCGCCCGCCTTCGACATGGCCTTGCAGATGGCCATCAGCCGCCAGCTGGATGGCGCAGGCGACATCGCTGACCTGATGGCCGCCGTGGCGGCTGACGTGCGCCTGGCCAGGTTCCTGCTGTGGATGTCCCGTCGCTTTGCCGCAGTGGGCCAATCGCCCCTGCGCTTTCAGTTGCGCATGTGCCGGCGCGACGTGGCCAGCCTGCTCGGCGTCGCCCACGAGACCGTCAGCCGCTCGTTTTCGAACCTGGCAGGCGAAGGCCTGATCAAGGTGCTCAACCGGGACATCACCATCCTGGACATGCCCGGCCTGCTCGACCGTGCACGTTGCACGCGTGGCCTCAGCGAGTTGCCGCACGTGCCACACGCCGGCACGACACACGGTTTGGCCCAAGCCGCCTTGGCATGACCATGCCGCACACCTACGAACAGCTTGTCGAGCACATCGCGCAGCGCTTCAGCGTGAGCCCGGCGCAGGTGATGGCACGCGCACAGAATCGGCGGGCCAGGCTCAAGGGCTTGATCAGCCCCAGACAGGCTGCACACAGTGTGGCGCTGACCCTGGCCCTCACGGCGGCAGAGCAAAGACTGGGGCGCTTCCTTGCCGCCGGTGCGCAACATGTGAGCGGCCTGACCGTGGACGATGCCTTGAATGCTGCACGCACCGAGTCAGCCACCCATCGGCTGTTCAGCCTGGGCTATTGGCCTCAGGCGAAAGAATCGGCGGCATCGATCGCATCGCACTATGTCAGGGGCATCGAGGCCATCGGCCAGACCGGCCTGGTGTGCTCGATGTCGGTGAAGGTGGACCAGCTCGATTTCGACGTCACCTTGTGGCGCAACGTGGTCCAGGCTGCGAAGGCGCACCGCGTTCGCCTGCACTTCGACGCCCAGGCCTTCGAGACGGCCGACCGCACCCACGCCATGTTGCAAGACACCCTGAGCCAAGGCGCCGAGGTGTCGGCCACCTTGCCCGCTCGCTGGCAGCGGTCGACGCAGGATGCCGAGCGATTCATCGCCATGGGCATCCCCATCCGCCTGGTCAAAGGCCAGGGAGGCGATCCGGATCACCCGAAGATCGACCCGCGCACGGCCTACCTGAAACTGGTGGACGGCCTGGCAGGGCGTGCCGTCCACGTGGGCGTTGCCACCCACGACCGCCGTGTCGCAGAGCCGGCATTGAAACACCTGCTGGCCAGCCACACGCCCTGCTCTCTGGAGCAGATGCGCTCCCTGCCGAGGTTGGATTTTCTGGCCGATCAGCTGAGTGTGCCCACCCGGGTGTACATCGCCTATGGCCGCTCCGGCTTGCCCTACGCCATCGGCGAGGTGCTGAGGCGGCCAGCCATCCTGGGGTGGATCGTGCGCGACCTGCTGGTCAGAGGCAGGTCCACAGGCATGACGCCATGAGCGCGGCGGCCCATGTTCATCGGGCAGAGGGCCCCTTGCCCGAGGTGAACCTCTACACCAGCGAAGCCTTCCTGGCCGTGATCGCCCAAGTGTACTTTCCAGGGCAGCCCTGCCACGTTCAAGACCACGTGGCAGGTGGGCAGGTGTTTCGGCTGCTGCACGTGGCGGGGCAAGGCCCCCTGCTTCAGCAAACATTCCTGGACCTGCACGAGACGCTGGGCAGGGCTTGGGCCCGCAGCCCCAGGCTGCCCCAGTTGCCACGCCTGATGGCCACCGGCGCCTTGATGCCCCTGGAGAGATTTCGTGCACAAGCCGACTGCGCCAACACCGAAGCCGCGCCCACCGTGCTGTGGTCCGGCTTTGCCACATGGGACGACTATTTGGGCCTGCTGCGTGCGCGCAAGGTCGATGCAGAAGACCGCCGGCGGCGCAAGCGCATGGACGAATACCTGGGGCCGACGGTCTTCCAGGTGGATGACGTGGCTGCGGACGTGCTGCCCACCTGCCGCGACTGGAAGTCAAAGCGAGACAAGGCACTGAACCGCATCGACTTGTTCGCCACCGCTGCCAACGGGCAGTTCTTTGACGCCCTGCGTGCGGCGGGGCTGCTGCGGGCGTCCACCCTGCGCACGCGCGACGGCGAGTTGCTGGCCATCTGGCTGGGTGCCGTCCACCTGCGCCGGTGGTCAGGCTGGGTCTTCGCCTTCAACCCGAACCCCGACTACGCACGCTACTCGCTCGGCCGCCAGCTGCTGCACCACATGCTGCATGAAAGCCACCGGGCAGGTCACCTCGAATTCGATTTCTCGATTGGCATGGAAGCGTACAAGTTGACCTTTGCCACCCATGTGCGCCCTTTTGGGTTGGTGGGCCGTGCCCCCGCCAGCGTGACGGCCAGAAACACCGTCAAGCAATGGCTGCAACGCAGCCCCTGGTGCTATGACCAAGCGCGTCGCGTGCGCAACTGGCTGGCCCATGTCTGAGCTCACCTCCGAAAGGCAAACATGACCTTGCAGCAATTCCTGGCCATCCTCCGAGCCCGCATGGGGCTGGTGATGGCGGTGTTTCTGGTGACGGTCTCGGCAGCGACCATCACCGCACTGCTCATCCCCAAGGTGTACACGGCCACGGCCACCTTGATCATCGATGCCGCCAAGCCCGACCCATTGTCAGGCGCCGCCAACAACAGCAACAACGTCGCGCAGACCGTGCTGGCCACACAGATCGGCGTGATCAAGAGCGAGCGGGTGGCGCTGGACGTGGTGCGCAAGCTGCGGCTCACCGACCGGGCCGACTTGCGCGAGAAATGGTCTGGCACCGCGCGCAACGTCAGCTTTGAAGTGTGGCTGGCGCACGGACTGCAAAAGGCCATGGAGGCCGCACCCGCACGCGACTCCAACGTGATCAACATCGACGTGGAGGGCACCGACCCCAACGATGTGGCCACGGTGGCCAACGCCTTCGCCCAGGCGTATCTGGCCCTCAGCGTCAAATTGCGCGCCGATCCGGCTCGCCTGTACTCGTCCTTCTTCGAAGGCCAGGCCACCGAGTTGCGCACCAAGGTGACGGCAGCCCAGGAGCGCCTGTCCGCCTTCCAGCGCGACAAGGGCGTGATCGTGACCGACGACCGGCTGGATGGCGAACTCGCGCACATGGGTGAGCTCTCTGCCAAGCTGGCACAGGCGCGAACCGACACCTCCGAGCTTCGCGGCAGCAAAGCCCAGGCCCTGACCGGCTCTGTCGTGAGCAACAGCCTCACCGCTGCGGCGATGGATGGCCTGCGTGCCGACATCACCCATGCCGAAGCACAACTGCAGGACTTCAGCACACGCTGGGGGGACAACCACCCACAGGTGGTGCAAGCCCGTGCCGCCGTGGCATCCCTTCAAGCGCGCCTGAACACCGAGTTGCAAAACGCAGGCAGCAATGCAATCGCCAGCGACAACTTGCGGCGTCAACAGGTCATGACGGTGCGTGGTGCACTGGAAAGCCAGCGTGCACGCGTGGTGCAGTTGAAGTCGATGCGCGAAGAGGGCCTGGTGCTCTTGCGCGATGTCGAGAACGCCCAGCGCGCCTATGACAACGTGCAAGCCCGCCTGAGCCAGTCCACGCTGGAGAGCCACGCCACCCTGGGCAACGCCGTCGTCCTGGCGGAGGCCACGCCAGCGCAAAACCCCTCGTCGCCTCGGGCACTGGTCAACATCAGCCTGGCAGGCGTGGTGGGGCTGGTGCTGGCCATGGGCGCGGCCATCCTGCTGGAAATGGCGGATCCCCGCATCCGCACGCAAGAGGCCACGTTTGCCCTGCTGGGTCAGCCGCTGCTGGGTGTCTTGCCCAAGCCCGGCGCCAAGGGCAGCTTTGCACCCCGCCGCATACCGCTGGTGGGCGGACATCCACCACTGGCCAGAACGGCAGTTCGCAAGGGGCAATCATGGACATGAACCACGGCCCTTTGCTTCGAATGGAGCCCGAACGCGCCATGCCCCCACATGCCCACAAGGCCATGGGGCCCGCACGCCCCATCGGCGACATCCTGCGCGGCCAGCTTGGCCTCAGCGACCAGCAGGTGGTAGACATCCTCGCCAAGTCTCAAGCCACGAACATGCGCTTTGGCGATGCCGCCGTGTCCCTGGGCCTGGCTTCTGCAGAGGCGGTGCTCATTGCCCTGGCCGAGCAGTTCCAATACCCTTTTGCCCCCAAGGACCGCCACAAGACCTGTGGTGAGCTGGTGATGCTGAGCCAGCCCTTCTCCGCACAGGCAGAAGCCGTGCGGGGCATACGCAGCCAGATGATGCGGCACGTGTTCCGGCACAACGACCGTCAGCGTGCCCTGGCCATCGTCAGCCCGGACTCGGGCGACGGCAAGACCTTCCTGGCCGCCAACCTGGCGGTGTCGCTGGCCCAGATGGGGGGGCGCACGCTGGTGATCGATGCCGACCTGCGTGGGCCTCGCCTGCACCGCCTCTTGCAGGTCGACAACCGAGCCGGCCTGTCCAGCGTGCTGGCGGGGCGTGCCGATGCCCATGGCGTGCAGGCAGCCCCAGGCGTGCCAGGGCTGTTTGTCATGCCTGGCGGTACCGCCC
>CANBQJ010000025.1 GCA_947371645.1 Burkholderiales bacterium
CGCGAGGCCCGCCTGGGCGCCGTGCTGGCCGTCGTCTACCTGATCTTCAACGCGGGCCACAGCGCAGGCAGCGGCCAGGCGCTGCTGCGCCCGGCCCTGTGCGACGAAGCCCTGCGCCTGGCCCGGCAGCTGCAGCACCTGCTGCCCGATGACGCCGAGGTGCACGGCCTGGCCGCCCTGCTGGAGATCCAGGCCTCTCGCCTGCCCGCGCGGCTGGATGCCGAAGGCAAGCCCGTGCTGCTGCCCGACCAGGACCGGCGGCTGTGGGACCGCCTGCTGATCCGCCGGGGGCTGGCCGCGCTGGCGCGTGCGCAAACACTGCCAAGGCCCGGCGTCTATGCCCTGCAAGCCGCCATCGCGGCCCACCACGCCCGGGCCGCGCGCGCCGAGGACACCGACTGGCCCGCCATCGTGCGCGGCTATGACGCGCTGTACGCGCTGCAACCCTCGCCCGTGGTGGCGCTCAACCGCGCAGTGGCCGTGGGCCAGGCCCAAGGGCCGCAGGCCGCCTGGGCGCTGCTGGAAGCGCTGGCACAAGAGCCGGCCCTGCAGCGCTACCCCTGGCTGGCCGGCGCGCAGGCCGATGTGCTGGAGCGCCTGGGCCGAGTGTCCGAGGCCAGCGCGGCCTACCTGCGCGCGGCAACACTGAGCGACAACGCGGTGCAGCAGCAACTGCTGCGCGAGCGGGCGCAGCGCATCAGCACCGCTGATGGCTAGCCATAGGCAAGGATGAGCGCGCCGGAACAGGCCCTGTTGGCCCCAAGCCTGGCGCAAGTCTGGCCCAGCCTGGTCGCCTGAGCTCAGGCTCTGCGTGGTGCGCACACCCATCTCACATTCAGATACCCACCAACTTCGAGAGGCTTTTCACATCGCGTCGCCATAAGCCACTAGATTGGCCCCCGAAGTACCGAGATCCGTCCACCGCACCCCGCCGCCAGGACGGTTGCCGCAAACGTCTTGTTTCAAGGGAACACACCATGATCTCTGTGCGCGCAAACGCCTTGGCGTCGCTCGTGTCCACGTGCCTGCTGGCCCTGTCGGGCTCGGCTTTCGCGGGGGCCTTCCAGGCCACCGTTCTGGTCACCGATGCCCAGTCGGCCAACCCGGGGCAAGTGACAGACCCGAACCTGGTCAACAACTGGGGGCTGTCTTATACGCCCACCGGCCCCTTCTGGGCCTCGGCCAACGGCACGGGCAAGTCGACGCTGTACGCGGTCAACCCCATCACGCAGGCCACGGCCGTCAATGCCCTGGTCGTGTCGATTCCAGGTGACGGCTCGGTCACCGGCCAGGTCTACAACCCGAACACCGGCAGCTTCAACGGCGACAGGTTCCTGTTCGTGAGCGAAGACGGCACCGTCTCCGGCTGGCGGTCCGCGCTGGGCACCACCGCAGAGACCCTGCAGACGGCCAGTGCCGCCAACGTCTACAAGGGCGCTGCGATCGCGACGGTCAACAGCACCAGCTACCTGTATGCGGCCAACTTCAGCAACGGCACGGTCGATGTCTTGAAAGGCACCGCGGCGGCCCCCGCACTGAGCGGGTCCTTTGTCGACCCCGGCCTGCCATCGGGCTACGCGCCCTTCAACGTTCAGACCCTGGGCAGCAAGGTCTACGTGGCCTATGCCCGGCACGATGCGGGCAGCACCGATGAGGTCGCCGGGGCTGGCCTGGGCTATGTCGATGCCTACGACCTGCAGGGCACCTTGGTCAGCCGTGTGGCCAGTGGCGGCTCACTGAACGCGCCTTGGGGCCTGGCCATTGCGCCATCTTCGTTTGGCAGCCTGGCGGGTGCTTTGCTGGTCGGCAACTTCGGCGATGGCCGCATCAGCGCCTTCGACATCCATTCCAACAGCTACCTTGGGCAGGTGCAGGCGGCCGATGGCTCGCCGCTGGTCATCGATGGCTTGTGGGCCTTGACCCCGGGCAACGGTGGCGGCGCCGGCAGTTCGTCATTGCTGTACTACTCGGCGGGGCCCAATGCGGAGGCCCATGGCGTTCTGGGTGTGCTGACTGCGGTGCCAGAGCCGGACGCGGCGGTGCTTTGGGTGGCGGGCCTGGCCTTGGTCGTGGCGCGCCGGTTCCGGCAACCACCCGATGAGGCCTGAAGACTTCAGCCCGCTGCCGCCAGACATGTGAGCGCTTCAGATCAAAATGGTGGCCAATCCATTCTCTCGCGGCCCCCCATGGAACAAGCCATCATCTGGACCATCCCGTTTCTGGCCTTGCTGGTGGCGCTCGAATTCGGTGTCAGCGCGATTCGCCAACGCAAAACCTACCGGCTCAACGACACCCTGGCCAACTTGAGCCAGGGGCTGATCAGTCAACTGGCTGCAGCGTGCACGCCTCTGCTGCAGATCGGCATCTATTCGATGGTGTTTTCTGCCTTGGGCCACCGCGAAGACGCTGCGTTCTGGCGGACCTGGTACGGCATCGCCATCGCCGTGCTGATGTTTGATTTTTGCGAATACTGGTTGCACCGCGTCGGCCATGAAGTGGCCATCTTCTGGGCGGCGCATGCCGTGCACCACCAAAGCGAGTCACTCAACATCAGCACCGCGCTGCGCCAGGAAAGCCTCAACCCCCTCTTGGGCTGGCCCTTCTATTTGCCCCTGGCCATGGCGGGCGTGCCACCGGTGACATTCGGCTTCGTGCTTCTGGGGGTTCAGTACTACCAGATCTGGGCCCACACCGAGCAGATCGGCAAGTTGGGCTGGCTGGACGGTGTGTTGACAACGCCATCCAACCATCGGGTGCACCACGCCGTCAACGATGGCTACCTGGACCGCAACTATGGTGGTGTGTTCGTGTTGTGGGACCGCCTGTTTGGCACCTACGCTGCCGAGACGGAGCCCTGCGTTTTTGGCACGCGCACGCCGCTGCGCAGTTTCAATCCGCTGTGGGGTGTGGCGCAGGTATATCTGGCGCTCGCTCGGGACGCGTGGCACACCCAACGCTGGTCCGACAAGGTCCGCGTGCTGGTCAAGGCCCCCGGCTGGCGGCCAGCGGACGTGGCGCAGCGCTTTCCTCATCCGGCTTTCGAACTGCAACGGGCGCCTTACGACCCACCGGCAAGCATGGGCGCGCGCATGGCCGCTGTGATCGTGTTCCTGCTCATGGCCACCGGAAGCGGGTTCTTCTTGTGGCACGCCGATGACATGAGCTTGGGCATGCGTTGGCTGTGCACAGCAGGGTTGACGGCGGGCTTGTGCCTGGTCGGGTGCTTGCTGGAGTGAGGCGACGGCCTCATGCCATCGGTGCGCGCCGGGTTCGCCGCCGCCGAAGCTGCAACGCCACCAAGCCCATCGCCGTCAGCCCCAACGTGCTGGGTTCGGGCACGGGTGCCGCAGTCAAGAGCAGGCCGGAGGCAGAGGTGAAGCTGTAGCCAGCCGGCAGCGCCATGGACAGCGTCGCGGTGTGGCCAAAGTCGGCCTGGGCCCGGACGCCCGGCGTGAGCTGGGTGAACGCCAGATCGAATTGCGCGTTCAGCGAGATCGGCGTGTTGGTGGGCACCAGGGTGGTCATGACCAGCTGGCCTTCGACCACCGTCAGGGAGGCATTCAGGAAGCTGCCCGCGGCCGGTGTGCCCACGAACTCCGAGCTGACCAGGTCCTGCGCCACCCCGCCATTGCTGATGCCCGAGGGGTTGTACAGGCGATCCACGCCCGCAGACAGCGCCCCATACCCTTGCAGCTCGATGAAGGGGCTGATCTGGATGTCGCCCAGGCCGGATGCGCCGGTCATGTTGAAGCTGCCATCGAAATGCATCGCCAGGGTCACGGCCACTTTGGGGCCCGGGCCGCTGAAGGTGACGGTGTCCTGGATGAGCGACAGCACCTCCGGACGCCGGGTGCCATTGAGCCAGTAATAGGTGTCGAACAGCTGAAATGTGGCGGCAGCCTTCAGGGTGCCGGTGTCCAGGGCCGCGGCCCCTTGCGCCAGGTTGTCGGCCAGCGCGCTGCTGTAGTCCACGCTGTGGCTCACGCTGACATCTGCGTAGTCGTTGACGTCAGGGCCGAAGTTCTTGAGGATCAGCACGCCGGCATTGGCCCAGGCTGAGCCGGTGGCACCCAGCGCCGCCAAGGCCAGAGCGGCCCTGACGAGGTGGAGGCCGAACGGTGGTGCGACAGCGGACATGGTGAAGCCTTGTTCGTCGCGACAACGGCGTCGCGGGACCACTCTAGCCGGTCACATCAGGCCCGCATAGCCGCCAGCCCTTCCGTCAGGCTCGAAAGACGGTCATCCCCCTAGCTTGAAGCCTGCACGCCGGCTGCTCAGCCCAACTCAGCCCCGCCAGGCCGCCTCGATGGCGGCGATGTCGATCTTCCCCATCTCCATCATCGCGTCGAACACCCGCTTGGCCGCCCCCCGGTCCGGGTCGACCATGGCCGTCATCAGCACGCGCGGCGTGACCTGCCACGACAGGCCCCATTTGTCCTTGCACCAGCCGCAACTGCTGGCCTGGCCACCGTTGTCCACGATGGCATGCCACAGGCGATCGGTCTCAGCCTGGTCGTCGGTGAGCACCTGAAAGGAAAAGGCCTCGCTGTGCTGGAAGGCCGGGCCGCCGTTCAACCCCAGGCAAGGGATGCCCAGCACGGTGAATTCGACCGTCAGCACATCGCCCTGCTTGCCATCGGGGAAGTCGCCCGGCGCGGTCATCACGGCGCCCACCGCGCTGTCGGCAAAGGTGGCGGCATAAAACCGCGCGGCGTCCAGCGCCGTGCCGTCGTACCAGAGGCAAATCGTGTTTTTGCTGGGCATGGTCGTTCTCCTGTGGACGCAGCCTGGGGCACCTGCGCCGCCAAGCATGCCACGCTCCCCCGTTGTCAGGGGCGCGCGGGCTGACGCAGCGAGCGCTCGATCTCACCCTTGACGGCCTCGAAGTCGGGCACCTTGGTGGGGCGCACCTGCAGCACCTCCACCACATGCCAGCCAAAGGGGCTTTGCACGGGCTCGGCGGAACGGCCTTGGGGCCCCAGTCGCCGCACCTCGTCGCCAAACGCCGGGACGAAATCGTGGGGCACGCACCAGCCCAGATCACCGCCACGGCTGGCCGATGCCGCGTCCATCGACACGGCCTGCGCCACCTTGTCGAAGGCCTCGCCTTGCTGGATCCGCTTCAAGGCCGCCGCAGCCTGGTCGCGCGTGCGCACCAGGATGTGCCGCACCAGGTACTCCTGCTTGCCGTGCAGGTCGACCCGTCGCTCGTAGTTGGCACGCACCAGCATGGGCGTGACCTCGGTGCCGCGCTTGGCCCCGCTCAGCGTCCTGGCTGCTTCCAGGTCAAAGAACACCTGGTTGGCAAACGTGCCCGTGCGGAAGGTGTCCAGCTCGGCCGTGGTGCGCGGGTAACGGTAGTGCTTGCTGTAGTCCGAGGTCGCGATGACCGGGATGTTGCCGTTCACCTTCGGGGCGCCGGTGGGCACCATCCGCAGCACGTCGATGTCGAAGCCGAAGAAGCTGCCCGTGCCGTCTTCGCCCACCACATGGCTCACCTGAAGCATCTGGCGGCAGCCGTGCCGCGCCAGCGCCAGCACCGAAGCGGGCGGGTTCGTCACGGTGGCAGCCGGGTCATCGATGTACTTGAACACGGCATAGCCGTTGTTCCACAGGTCGTCCATCAGGTAGCCGCTGACCTGGCGGTTGACCTCCATCCAGATGGCGTCGATCTTGGGCTCTTTGAACCGGCCACCCATGCCGCCGGCCAGCAGCACACAGGGCAGTGAGCCCCCCGAGGGTGGAGCGGCTGCCGGCGCCGAGGCCTGCTCGGCAATGCGCGTGGCCGCCGCCATGCGGCCGTCATCGCCGGGTGTCGGGGTGGAGCAGGCGCTGGCGAACACCGCCAGGCCCAAGAGCATGCACTTGAACTTCATTTTGAAAGGTCCTGCTTTTTGGGGAGGGGGCGGGCTGCGTCACTCAGCGTCCGACGGCCCCTGGCTTTTGAGCTCGGTGAACTTGGCCGCCATCGTCGGGTTGCCGCGCGTCAGCTTCTTGATCGTCACGTCCTGCGCCTTGTCGTTGGCCAGGCGCAGGTTGCGATCGGTGCCCAGCAGGGCTTCCTTCGTCTTCTGCAGGTGGTCGATCGACTTGTCGATCTCGTCAATTGCCGTTTGAAAGCGCCTGCTGGCCAGGTCGTAGTTCTTGCCGAACGCGGCCTTGAACGACTCCAGCTCGTTCTCGAAGTTGTGGATGTCGACGTTCTGCGCCTTCACCAACGCCAGCTCCGACTTGTACTGCAGCGAGTTCATCGCCGCGTTGCGCAGCAGCGTGATGATGGGCATGAAGAACTGTGGCCGCACGACGTACATCTTCGGGTAACGGTGGAACACGTCCACGATGCCGGTGTTGTAGAGCTCGCTGTCGGGCTCCAGCAGGGACACCAGCACGGCGTACTCGCAGCCCTTCTCGTTGCGGTCCTTGTCCAGTTCCTTGAGGAAATCTTCGTTGCGGTTCTTGGTCGCGGTGCGGTCGCTCTCGTTCTTCATCTCGAACATGATCGAGACGATCTCGGTGCCCGCCTCGTCCACGTCGCGGAAGATGTAGTCGCCCTTGCTGCCCGTGCGCGCGTCGTTGTCCTTCTCGAAGTAGGCCCTCGGGAACGCCATCGCGCGGATGCGGTTGAACTCGGTCTCGCAGTGCTGCTCCAGGGTCTCGCCCACCATCTTGGTGGACAGGCGCGCCTTCATGTCCCGCAGGCGCTCGATGGCGTCATCACGGTCCTTGATCTGCGTTTCGTATTTGTCCTTGAGCGACTGGGCAGCCAGCTGTTTTTCCAGCTCGGCGCGGGCCAGGGTGGCCTTCAGGTCCTGGATCTCGGCCTCTTTCGTGGCCGCGGCCGTCTGCAGCGCGTTCACGCGTTTGGCCTCGGCCAGCTCGGTGGCGGCCTGCTTGTCGCGCCTGGCCTGTGCCAGTTCGCTGGCCAGGGCGTCGCGTTCTTTTTCGACCGCGCTCAGGGCCTCGGCCACGGCCAGCTTGCGCGTGACCTCACCCGCATCCAGCCTGGCCTTCAGGGACTGGATCTCGGCGTCCTTGGTGGCGGCGGCCTTCTGCGATTCGCTGGCGACCTTGGTCTGAGCCAGCTCAACGGCATTGCGCTTGTCCTGCTCGGCCAGTTCAAGGCGTTCGTGCAGCTGCTGCTCGAACGCGCTGTCGCGCACCTGCTTGAGGATGTCCGCGTAACCGGTCTCGTCAACCTTGAATGCTTTGCCGCAATGCGGGCAAATGATCTCGTGCATGTTCTGGCGTCTCCCGCCTGCGCCACCCGCTGCCCGGTCGTGTGCGGAGCAGTCTGGTGACAGGCGGGAGCCAGTCTAAATCAGGCGCTGCGGGGCTCAGGCCCGCTTGCGCATACTCAGTTCTTGCCGTAAGTCATCTTGGCGCTGGACATGCAGCTGGTCTTGGCGTCGCCCGCCAGTGCTCCGCATTTCTCGGCGGCCACCTTGTAGTCGGCGTCGCGCTTGTCGGTGTTGGCGTCCTTGCGTGCTTCGGCAACTTCCTTGCCCAGCTTGGCATCGGCCAGCGCCTTGGTCTCGGCGGCCTTGGCCTCCTTGACGCACACGTCCTTGGGGTTGCCCGTCAGGTCGTCGCAGCGCTCCTTGGCCACGTCATAGGCGGATTCGGCCTTGGCCACCAGGACCTTGGTAGCGTCAGCGGGCTTGCCGCTGTAGCTGAACTCCAGTTCGGCCAGCGCCACCTTTTCCTTGGCCTTGCCTTGTTCAACGCAGATGTCCTTGGCATTGCCGGACTGCGCGTCACAGGCAGCCTTGTCCACCTTGTAGTCGGCCTTGATCCGCGTCTTCGACGACTGGTAGTCGGCCTTGGTCATGTCGGCCGCGTGGGCCAGGGGCATGGCCAGCAGGGTGGCCGTCAGCAGGGCCAGCTTGAAATTGGATTTGTGGGTCATGTCATCTTTCTGATTGGCAAATGGGTGTGGTGGCGGGCGATGCCCGGCCCGCACGCGCGGGCCAGGTCACCGGTCACCTGTGGGTCTTGTCCTTGAGCACTTCCTTGACGTCGCCGACCGCCTTCTGGGTCTGGCCATCGGCCTGCTTTTGCAGGCCCTTGATCTGCTGATCGGTGCTGCCGACGATCTTGCCGGTCTGCGCTTGCACCTTGCCTGCGGCGTCCTTGACGGCGCCCTTGATCTGGTCCTTGTTCATGGCTTTGCCTTTCGTGGTGGAAGAAACGTGTGACTGCGCGGTCAGGTGGCCGCGCGGTCAGGACGGGGTGAGCGACGTGCCATAGAAGGTGTGCACACCGCCTGCCCAGGTCTTGTCCGACATGGACGGCCAGTGGGCCTTGTCGAAGCCCGGCGCGTCCTTCAAGGCGTCTTTGCTGACCTTGAGCGTGAAACGCTTGTGCTGGGTGTCCAGCGACAGCGCCGACCAGGGCACCGCGAACAGCTTGTCGCCCAGGCCCAGCACGCCGCCGTAGGACAGCACGGCGTAAGCCACATTGCCGGAGGCCATGTCGACCATGAGCTCCTTGATGTCGCCCAGCTTTTCTTTGTCGGTGTTGTAGACGTCGTTGCCCAGCAAGGTGTTGGCCCCCATCAGCGCGGGACCGGGGCCGTCTGAGGTGTTGGCATACATGCCGTAGCTGTCGCGGGTGACGTAATTGGTGGTCATGAGCATTCCTGAGGTGGGTTGAAGGGACTGAGCGGCAGGCATCTGGCAAGCTGTGTGGCCATCTGGATGCACTCAGCTGAGAACCGAACCCCACGATATTTCGCCGCTGGCCCCGAGGTCTGTGCGCCAACGAACGCAGTGCGGCATGGCCTGCTGGCCGCAGCGGTCCGCGCGTGCGGCTTCTCTCTACACTGGGGGCCTTTGCCTGGTGGATGCCCATGCCCCCTTCACCCCCTTCAGCCCCCGCCACCGCCTTGCCTGCCCTGTCTCACCAGGCGCCTTTGCGCTGCAGCGCCTGTGGTGCCGACTCACCGCAGGCACTGGGCGACAAGGACTTTGCCTACAGCTGCAACGACCACTTCGCAGGGCAGGCGCAGTTCCCGGCGGCCAACGCCCCTGTGCGCTACCACCGGTGCGGCACCTGCCAGTTCACCTTCACGGTCGCGCTGGACGGCTGGTCGCCACAGGACTTCAAGGCCCACATCTACAACGGCGACTATGTGCGTGCCGACCCTGTCTTCGTCGACGTGCGGCCCTTGCGCAACGCGCAGATGGTGGCCGCCTTGTGGAACAGGGCCTTGCAGGACACCGTGGTGCTGGACTTTGGCGGAGGCGATGGTGCCTTCGCACGCAAGCTGGTGGCCATGGGGCACCGGTGTCACACCGTGGACCTGTTCCATGGCGAAGACACACCCGGCTTGCTGAACAGCTACGACCTCATCACCTGCTTTGAGGTGATCGAGCATGTGCCCCATGCCGACCTCGACAGCTGGCTGGCCACCTTGCTCGGGCACCTGGGCCCGCAGGGCACCGTGCTCTTGAGCACCGAGCTGCTGGACGCCGACATGGCCTTGAGCAACTGGTACATCGCACCACGCAATGGCCACATCAGCCTGCACACGGCCGCCAGCCTGCGGGCCCTGGCCGCACGCCATGGCCTGAGCGTGTACAGCATCAACCACGAGATGCATGTGCTGCGCAGGTCGGTGTCTGGTTGAGGGCTGACGTCCAGGCGCGCTGGCTCCGTGCGTTGAAGTACAGACCGGCCGCCGCCGTGCTGCAAGCATGCACTTGCATCAAGGACCCATCCCCATGAACCCCACATCAGCACCTTCACGCCGTTCCGGCCCGGTCGACGCCGACTTGGCCGAGCAGGCCCGCCCCGGACACGGGGTGCCGTCGCAAGACCCGGACCCGGCCGCACAAGTTGCCCTGGATCCCGATGAAGCCCGCCGCGAGGCCAAGTCGACCTTGACGGGTGGCGGGCTGGTGGCCGGTGTGGCCACGGGTGCCGCCATCGGGGTGGCGATGGGCGGCCCGGTGGGGGTGGTGGTCGGGGCAACGGTGGGTGCCGTCGCGGGCGCACTGGGTGGCGCCGCCGCCGCGGCCGCAGTGGGCAGCGATGAAGCGCCCCGTGGGCGCGCGGCCTCCTCAAAAGGGGTTCGCCTTCACATTGAAGACAGCGGTGGCGAGGGCCGGCCGGTGGTGCTCATCCACGGCTGGCCGCTGTCGGCCGCCGCCTGGGCACCGCAGGTGTCGGTGCTGCGGGCCGCGGGCCACCGCGTGGTCGCCTATGACCGCCGTGGCTTTGGCCGCTCCGACAAGCCCGGATCCGGCTACGACTACGACACACTGGCCGATGACCTGCAGCGCGTGCTGGACACGTGCAAGCTGCAGGACGTGACGCTGGTGGGATTCTCGATGGGGGGTGGCGAGGTGGCGCGCTACATCACGCGGTTCGGCGAATCGCGGCTGCGCAGCGTGGTGTTTGCCTCAGCGGTGCCGCCCTGCCTGATGAAGTCGGCCGACAACCCGGAGGGGCCGCTCACGCCAGAAGACGCGCAAGAGAAGCGGCACGCGCTGGAAGGTGACCGCAAGGCCTACTTCGATGGGTTCACCAAGACCTTCTTCTCGGCCCATGGTGAGTTGCTGGTGTCCGAGGCACAGCGTGCAGATGCCGTCGCCTTGTGCCTCCAGTCGGCTCCGCATGCGGCGCTGGCCTGCATGGATGCATTTGGCATGACCGACTTCCGTGCAGACTTGAAGAAGGTCACCGTGCCCACGCTGGTGATCCATGGTGAGGCCGATGCGATCGTGCCCATCGAAGGGTCTGGCGAGCGCACCCACCGCGCCGTGCCCCACAGCAAGATGGTGCGGGTGCCGGGTGCGCCGCACGGGATGAACGTGTCCCACACCCAGGCGTTCAATGACGCGCTGCTGTCGTTCCTGCGGCCGTGACGCGCCAGACCACGTTGCCCACGTCGTCGGCCACCAGCAAGGCGCCTTGCTGGTCGACGGCCACGCCCACAGGCCGCCCACTGGCATTGCCCTCGTCATCCAGGAAGCCGGTCAGCACATCCAGCGGTGCAGCGCCTGTAGGCCCTGGACCGTCGAAGGGCACGAAGATCACGCGGTAGCCACTGTGCGGCCGGCGGTTCCACGAACCGTGCTGGCCGACGAACATGCCGCTGGCGAAGCGCGCCGGCAAGGTGGTGCCGGCCGAGGCCGCCAGCCCCAGTGAGGCGGTGTGCGGCCCCAGCGCGTAGTCCGGCACCAGCGCACTGGCGACAAGCTCTGGCCGCTGCGGCTCGACGCGCACATCCAGGTGGCTGCCGAAGTAGCTGTACGGCCAGCCGTAAAAGCCGCCGTCACGCACCGAGGTCAGGTAGTCGGGCACCAGGTCACTGCCGATCTCATCGCGCTCGTTGACCACGGTCCACAAGGCACCGCCAGGCGCCCAAGCCATGCCATTGGGGTTGCGCAGACCGCTGGCGTACACGCGGTGGTCACCGGTCGCGGTGTCCACCTCCCAGATGGCGGCACGTTCGGCTTCCACGGCCATGCCGTTTTCGGCCACATTGCTGTTGGAGCCCACGCTCACGTAGAGCTTGCGGCCATCGGCGCTGGCCAGCAGGCTCTTGGTCCAGTGGTGGTTGATGGACCCGGCAGGCAACTTCGCAATGACCACGCCGGGCGAGGTGATCCGGGTGAGCCCCGGTGTCCAGGTGAAGCGCAGGATGGCGTCGGTGTTGGCGACGTAGAGGTCTGTGCCCACCAGGGCCATGCCAAAGGGCGCGTTCAGCCCCTCCAGCAGCACGCTGCGGACGTCGGCCACGCCGGTGCCATGGCTGTCGCGCAGCAGGGTGATGCGGTTGGCGCTGGGCACCGCCGCGCCGGCACGCTTCATCACCATGCCCATGATGGTGGCGCGCAGGCCCTGGCCATCGCCGGGCCGCGCCGGTGCGTTGGTCTCGGCCACGAGCACATCGCCGTTGGGCAACACGAGCAGCCACCGCGGGTGGTCCAGGCCGCTGGCAAAGGCCGCAACGCGCAGGTCCTCGGCCGCCTTGGGTGTGGCACCCGCCTGCCAGGCGCGGGCCGGCGCGATGTTCACGGTGGGGATCAGCGTCGGGTGCGGTGCCACCCACCGGGGCTGCAGCCCGGTGCCTTCGGCCACAGACAGCAGAGCGGTATCGCCGCAGGCGGCCAGCATCAAGCTGGGCGCTGCCATGGCCATGGCGATGGCAGCAAAGGTGGTGCATTTCACATCGGGCTCCCGGGCGGCATCCGCCAGCGCACACCCTGGCCGCATCCCCGCCTGCGGTCTGTGCGGGGGCGCACCCTGGCCGTTCGGCAACGCACAGACCGCATGCCGTCGCGGGCCGACGATGACCACACCACCTTGCACACGAGGATGCGCACACCATGACCACGCCTGCACCCGAGCTTGATGCCGACAGCCGATCCGGCTTGTCGGTTGCGCACGCCGATGACAAGGCGGGCGGTGGCGCCGAGATCATCGACGCCGCAGCCGCCAACGACCTGCCCACGTCCTTCGGCGTGTTCAAGCCCGTTGGCCACGTGATGCTGGGCTTGCCGACGCAGGCACAGCTCAACGCCCTGGTCACGGCCCTGAGTGAGGCCGGATGGCCCAAGTCGGCGCTGCGGCAGTTCTCACCCCAGGACAGCGAGGCCGAGTTGCAGGCCATGGTCGACAAGGCCGGTGTCCTGGCGGGCTTTGGCTACGAGATCACGGTGCTGCGGCGCTACGTGAGCCTCACGCAGGCGGGCTACCGCTGGCTGCTGGTCCAGGCCGATGACCTCGTGCACGCCTCGGCAGCCGCGAAGCTTGCCCATGAGGGCGGCGCCACGCTGGGCATCTACTACCGAACGCTCGCGATCGAAGAGCTGATCCACTGAGGCCCAGCTCAGCGCCTGGGCCGCCAGCTGAGGCCAATGCCGATGGGCATCGTGGCAAGGGCGCACTTGACACGGCAACGCACACCCCCAACAATGTCAAGCATGCTTTACATCACGGGGCTTGATCATGCTTGAAGAAAATGCCGCCAGGGTGCAACTGCGCTACTTGAGCAAAGTGCTGCTGGGCCTGGGCTTGTTGGGTCTGGAACTGTTGATCGCGCTGGGCCTTCCCGAGGCGGCGATGGGCGCCACCGCACGCCAAGGCGTGATCGCCGTGCTGGTCTTGTCCATGGGCCTGCAGCTGCAGTGGGCCCGTTGGCTGTACGGCCGTGCCGATGAGCTTCGGCAGGCCATCCACCGCCAGGCGTCTGCCAACACCCTGCCCTGGCTGGCCGCGGCCAGTGGCGTCGCGGGGGTGCTGCAGGCCAACGGTGTCATCCCTGTCTACAACGAGTTCTGGACCTTGGGCCTGCTGCTGGCCCTGTGGGGCGTGCAACTGATGTGGGCAGACCGCCCCCACCACTGAGATTGAGCGCAGCCACATGAACCAGACCATCCTCGTGACCGGCGCCGCCGGCTACCTTGCCTCGTGGGTCGTGCAAGGCCTGCTCCAAAGCGGGCACACCGTGCACGGCACCGTCCGCAGCCTGGCCGATGGGCCCAAGCTCCGGCACTTGCACGCGCTCGCCGGCCAGCACCCCGGTCGCTTGCGCCTCTTCGAGGCCGACCTCCTTCAGGCCCATGGCTTTGACGAGGCGATCCGCGGCTGCTCGCTCGTGATCCACCTGGCGTCCCCCTACTTCCTGGACAAACCCCAGGACGTGCAGCGCCAGCTGGTCGACCCTGCGGTGCAAGGCACGCTCAATGTGCTGGCGTCGGTCGAACGCGAGCCCGGCGTCAGGCGTGTCGTGCTCACCAGCAGCGTCGTGGCGCTGTACAACGATGCCTGCGACCTGGCCCAGGTCGAAGGCCACATGGTCCGCGAGTCCGACCTCAACCCCAACACCGATGCGCAGCACAACAGCTACGCCTATTCGAAGACGGTGGCAGAACAGGCCGCCTGGGCGCAGCAGCGCCAGCAGCAGCGCTGGGAGCTCATCACCATCCACCCCGGCGCGATCTTCGGCCCTTCGCTGTCGGCGCGGACGGACGCGACCAGCGTCGACATGGCCGTGCAGTTCCTCAACGGCTCCTTCCGCACGGGCGTGCCCCGCCTGACGCTGGGCGTGGTGGACGTGCGCGACGTGGCCCTGGCCCACCAGCGCGCCGCGCTGACACCCAGCGCCCATGGCCGCTACATCGTGGTGGCGCAGTCTTTGCGCCTTCTGGAGATGGCCCGGCTGATGCAGGCCGAGGCAGCGGGGTTGAAGAACAAGCTGCCGCGCAGCGAGGCGCCCAAGTGGCTGATGTGGCTGGTGGCGCCATGGGTGGGCCTGGAGCGCGCCTATGTGGCCCGCAATGTGGGCTTTGACATCCGCTTCGACAACACCCGCAGCATGCATGAACTGGGCTTGGCCTACCGCAGCCCTGAACAGACGCTGAACGACCACGTGGCGCAGATCGCCGCCGATGGCCTGGTGGCGGCATGAAGAACCGCTTGCGCGAACTGCGGCAAGCGCGTGAACTGACCCAGCAGCAGCTGGCCGATGCACTGCAGGTCAGCCGCCAGACAGTGATCTCGATTGAGGGCGGCAAGTACGACCCCAGCCTGCCGCTGGCCTTTCGCATCGCGCGCTTCCTGAAGGTGCGGATCGAAGACGTGTTCGATGACGGCTGACCAGGCGGCGCACAGGGCCGATGGCTAGCGCGCCGGCTTCCAGTCTTCGTTGGGCAGCGCGATGGGCTGGCTGCAGTCGAAGGTCTCGTTGCCGAACCTGCAGTCCCCCGGGTCCAGCATGAACCAGGTGTAGGGTTGGTCATCCGCCCAGACATAGCCGCGGTCCGCGGGCCTGGCGCTGATGCCCTCGGCCTTGAACAGCCTGGCCCCCGTGTCGATGAACCCTGTGCGCTGAAGGTGAACGGTCTTGAACGGCCGCGTGCTGCGGTAGACCTTCCTCATGACGCCGGCCGCATTGGGCTCATCGGCTGGCGACCCCAGCGCGTCCAGGGGCACGGGGATGCTGGCACCACAAGGGAAGGCGCCCACACGCCAGGGGCTGGCCACGCCACCTGAGGGCAGGCACTGCTGCGGGTCGAACCTCAACCAGACGTGCGGTGTGGACAGGCTCACCTTGGACAGCAGGGCCGCGTCTTTGGGCGACAGGTCCAGCCAGGCCACCCCGCCGGGAATGTCCACCTCTTGCGGCATGCCCACCGCGTGCAACGCCACCTTCGCAGGCAGCGACACGATGGCATCGGGCGCCCGGCCCGCCGGCGACCTGCCGACTGCGCTGGCCGTGCGGGACGGGTCTGGCGCGGGTGCCGGCGCCACGGCGGCCATCACACGCGCCACCACGTCCGGCTTGTCCAGATCCCCGACGCCATAGCCCATGGCGTTCACCTGCCGGAGCACCGCGGCCTGGTCCTGGTAGTAGGTGGCCATCCGCACGTCATCCCACAGGTAGAGCGTGGTCGACTTCAGGTAGTTGATGTTGCCGGGCTCCGACTCGATGTGGGCATGCACCACCACGCCGCCCTTGGCATTGCCCAGGTCCGACGGGATGTTGGACACCGTGAACTCGCGGCCTGTGCCCATCTGGTTGCGCAGCGGCCCGCTGGCACCCCACCGCCACTCCAGCAAAGCCACGTTGCCGGGCATCTCGCCACTGATCCTGCGCAGCGTCAGGTCCACGTTTTCTGCACGCGCCACATCGGCAGAAAACCTGTCGATGAGCCCACCGATGGCCGCCTTGACAGGCAGGTTGTCGCCGCAATGGCCGGTGTACTTCTCGATGTAGGCCACTTGAGGGGCCTTGAGGTCGGCGGTGAACAAGACGGTGGTGTTGCTCAACGGCGCCTTCGACTTTCGAAAGGGCGAGCACCCCAAAGCTTCAGCAGTCGGGCCAACCGACAGGGCCGCGAAGATGTCGACGTCTGCGGGCCGCAGTGCCTGCCTGGGCACCATCACCAGGCCGTGCATGGCCACGTAGCCGGCATAGATGTCAACGGGCTTGTCGGACGGGTTGGCTTTTTTCAAGGCCGCCAGGGCCTCGGCCTTGCTCATGCCCAGGCGCACGCCGTCGATGTTCAGCGTGGCGACCTCGGCGGCCCCTGCGGCAGACGTGGCCATGAACAGGGCGAGGAGGCCCCAACGGAACTTCAACGGGGCGTTCAACAGGGCGTTCACTGGGGGCTTCATGGCGCGCCTTGCCTGGTGTCTAGCGCCAGCGGATCTTGTCCACCCGTTGCGCCTCCAGCTGCCCGCTGTTGCGCAGGATGTCCCGCACGTAGGCGGCATTGCGCAGCCCCAGGAGTTGCAGCCCATTGAAGCCAATGGCCATGTGCGCGATGCCGAAAGGCCGCATGAGCAGCGGCTTGACGATGGTCGCGTCGCCCAGCAGGTGCAGCTCGTGAGGGCGGTTCACATTGCGCAAGATGCCCGACTCCACGAACAGGCGCTGGCTGGATGCCGAATACGTGGTGACCTTGAGCCGGACAAACCGAATCAAGAGCCTGCCACCCAGCAGGGCCGCGATGCCCCAGGTGAGCCAGGACAGCAGTTGCGCCTGTGAATGCAGGTCTTGACCCGATGGGCCCTCAGCTGGGTGGGGCGCCTTCCTGGCCGCCGCCTTCAAGGCCTTCTTCATGGGGTGCGGGGCGACAGCGACATGGTCGCTCGCAGGTGGGCTGAGTGCAGCCTCGCGTTGTTCAGCTTGGGCGGCCATCCACGAATTCAATGCCAGCAGGCAGGCCAGGATGAGCCCATAGAACAGGGCTTGGGGTGCCAGGATGAGCAGCGATGGCTTTTCGCGCCAGATCATCTCTTCATCGGTCTGGTGCCGGATGGCTTCCGCCCGCGAGGTGACCAGGCCCGAACCCATGTCCGTCACCACGCCGGCCATGTGGCGCACAGGTGCGGTGGCGGCGGCCTGCTGGACGACATGAGGGAAGCCGGCCGAAGCCTGCGCGGGGGCGTTGGGCTTGAACGGGAACTTCATGCGGCCACTCCTGAAACCATTCGCCTTGATTTCAGCGGCATCGGGTGGCCCGGCCTAGCCCCTGTTTGGGTGATATTGGGGGCGCACTTGACTCAGCGCGCCGCACGCGCCCTGCGCGCACCCCAGGCCACCGCCAAGCCTGCGAGCAAGAGCGCCAGCGACCCAGGCTCAGGCACGGCGCCCGTGACCACCAGAGACAGGTTGTCGGCGTAACCATCGTCGTAAGAACCGGCGGTGCGTGTCAACTGCAGGTTCACGGCCGCAAAGCGCGAGCCCACAGGCACCAGACCGGCCGATTCCCGAAACAACAGGCCCGTCTGGTCGCCGCGGTCCACATTGCTCACAGGGCCGATGCTGGCCGTACCCAAGGCGGCGTGCAGGGCGTCTTCGAACTGCACGGTGAGCACCGCGTTGTCACCCTGGCTGGCGAAGCCGCCCAGGAAGGCCGAGAGCTTGAAGCTGGCCGCTCCCGCATCGATCACGCTGCTGCCAAAGCCCAGGTCGATCAGCTGCGAGCCCGATGAACTGCCGCTGCTGGGGCCCCCGCCGAAGAAATTCAAACCACGGTCCAGGGGCCCCGGGTCGGTGGCAGTCGGGAAGCCGCCCCCCGCGTTGTACTGCACCACGGTGAACTCGCCGGTGGTCGTGAACCCGGTGACAGGGACGACGTTGCCCGAGCTTGAGCCCGCGTCCAGCTCCGCATCGCCATTGACGATGAGGTTGCTGCCCAGCCCGCCAGCCGCCATGGCTGGACAGACCACCCCAGCACAAGCGAGCGCCACGCCCGATACCACCACACGCAATGCCATCGCCCACTCCCGGAAAATGAAGACTGAGGCCACATTAGTGCGTGCCCCACCGGGCGTCAACTGCCCCAACAGGCCGAGGTGACCCGAATCAAACCCGGCCCCCCATGAACGCGGGGCAGGGCATGGGAACCCACCATGCAACCCATGGGCATGCTCGACACACCCGGCGTGGGCGCGCGGGCTTGAGCTCAGCGTGGCAGCGCCATGACACGGGGCAGCTTGCCACTGGCCCCGGTCTGCGCCGGCTCACCGCTGCGGCAATGGATGCGCACGCCCTGAACGCCCATGCGTTCAAAAAATGCGACCAGCGCCAGGTTGGCCCGCTTCAGGGTGTCCGCGCTCACCTGGCCGCGCATGCCGGTGCGCAGCAACAGGTCTTGGGGGCCCTGCTGCACCAGCTGAAAGTCGGACAGGCCGACTTCGTCGTCCAGCACCGAACTGATCGCCAGAGGCAGCACGCAGACCGCAGCCTGGCCTGGGCCACCCAACCACATCATCTCGTCGTTGCGTCCCGCCACCTCGATGCAAGGCAAGACAGAGCCGCAGGCGCAAGGCGCCGGGTGGATGGTGATGCTGTCGCCCAGGTCATATCGGATCAAAGGCTGGACATGGTTGGCCAGGTTGGTCAGCAAGGTGGTCGCGCTCGCCTGCCCCGGCGGCACGGGCTGGCCAAGGTGGTCAACCGGCTCCAGGATGACCCAGTCGCTGTTCAGGTGGAGTTGCCCATGGCCGCACTCGAAGGCAAGCGTCAGGAACTCGGAAGCCCCGTAGCTGTTGGCGATGGGGCAGCCAAAGGCTTCGGTCACGAGTTGACGCATGGCGGGCGTGAAGATCTCGCCCCCTGTCCAGACCTCGTCCAGCTTCAAATGCAGCCGGCCCGCACGCTGTTCGGCGGCCAGCATGACGGCCGCGCTGGGGTAGGTGGACAAGATGGTGGGCGACAGCGCGTTCAAGTCCTTCACAAGGCCCGCCAGAGGCTGCATGAACGAGACGCTGTGCAGTTTGTTCGACAGCATGGGGTTGATGCGCTGGAGCCGCTGGAGGGACACGGTGCTGGCGAAGTGGCCCTCCGTGGCCCCCACAAAGGCCACGCACTCGCCCAGGCCGAAAGGGTTCATGAGGTGCTGCCAGGGGCGCAAGGGCGGACGGCGCAGGTGCTCCAGCGCGTCATACACGGCCATGGTGGCCTGGTCCTGCAGGAAGATGCCGGGCTCGCCCGTGCTGCCTGAGCTTTCCCAGACCACATAGCGGTCCAGAAAGGGGCGGCCAATTTGCTGGCGGTCGTCCAGGAAGCGGCGCAGGTCTGCCCAGTGAACGTCGGGGTCGACAACCCAGTCTTCAAAGCGTCGCATCAGGTCGCGTTTGTGCACGACAGGCAGGTCACTCAAGACGATCCGGGACAGGTCCTGGTCTGCCAGGTGTGGCTGGTAGATGCGAGACTGGCGAGCGGCTTCAAGCAAGTTGCGCAAACGCGCGCTTTGCCTGCTGGACAAGAGCTGCTTGCCAAACACGGGCAGCGCGGCCACGTCCATGGACGTGCCCAGCGCGTGCCAGGGCGAATACAAGGGGGCCATGTTGAAACCTTCTGCGTGTGCTGGCAACGCAGGTGTACCACTGTCCATTGGCACACGCGGCAGGCTTACCCGCCTTGACCTTGCACAATGGCGACCCATGAACGCCACCCCGCCTCAACCCGACCCGATGCCCCAGTCCCCTGTGCCACCCGACCTCGACGACTGCTGCGGCAATGGCTGCGACCCCTGTGTCTTTGACCGCCATGACATGGCCATGGACGAGTACCGGCAGGCCTTGCGGGCATGGCAGGCCCGGCAACCGACCGCGGAGCCAGGCAACACCGGATCAGGCGGCTGAGGCCAGACGCTCCATCCACTCGGCCACCAGCTCCAGCCGCCACACCGGGTTGTCCAGGCTCATCAGGCGTTGCCGCTCTGCAGCAGGCAAGGGCAGGCGCTCGGCCCAGCGGTTGGCCACCCAGCCCGCGTCCTGCCAGCAGGCGGCGTCTGCGGCGGGCACCGCCGGCAGGCCATCTTCTTCGGCCATGGCCGGCAGCACGGTGTGCAGGCGCTCGCCCAGCTCGGCTTGCTCCCTGGGCAGGGCCGCGGCGGCGTCTTCAGGCAGCAGGTCAGCCTCGGCCACCCACAGGCCATGGGGCAGCAGGCGCGCCTGCTTCAGGCCAAAACGTTGCGTGCCTTGCGCCACCACGAACATCAAGCCGGCCTGGGGGTGCGCCACCTGCACCAGCTGCGCCAAGGTGCCCACGCTCGCAAAAGAATCGGCTTGCAGTGCACCGTCCACCGTGGGTGCACGCCGCACCTCGTGTCCGCTTTGCAGGTAAACGACGCCAAAGGGCTCGCCGCTGCGCTCGCAGCGCTTCATCAGGTCAAGGTAGCGCACCTCGAAGACCTGCAAGGGCAGCCATCCACCCGGGAACAGCACCGTGTGCAAGGGGAAGAGGGGCAGCGCGGTGAGGTCCATGGCAGGGCCAACGGTGTGGAGTTGGGCACAGTGTGCCGCAGGCCCACCCTGGCCGCTCGCTCAGACCACGAAGCCCGCGATCGCCGCATAGTGGCTGGCCGTGCCGCCCAGCACAAAAAGGTGCCACAGGCCGTGGGCATGGCGGTGCCCGGCCCGGTTCACGTAGAACACGGTGCCCACGCTGTAGAGCACGCCGCCCAGCACCAGCCAGACCAGGCCGCCGGAGTCCAGGTGGGCGAAGAGCGGGGCAGCCGCCAGCACGCCCGCCCAGCCCATGCCCAGGTAGAGCGCCACAGAGGGCTCGGCCGGCGTGGGCCGCAGCTCACGCCAGATGCCGAGTGCGGCCATGGCCCACACCGCAGCCAGCAGCACCCAGCCCCAGGCCCCACGCAGGGTGACCAGGGCAAAGGGCGTGTAGCTGCCGGCAATGAGCAGGAAGATGGCGCAGTGGTCGACACGTTGCCACCTCAGCTTGGCCTGGCCACGCGCCCAGTGGAACACCGTGGACGCCCCATACAGCAGCACGCAAGACAGCGCAAAGACCAAGGCGCCAGCGATCCTGGCCGCATCGCCACTGGGCCAGGTTTTGGCCATCATCAGCGGCAGGGCCACCACGGCCAGAACCAGACCCAGCAGGTGGGTCCAGGTGTTGAAGCGCTCTCCGACGTGCATACAAACCCATCACTTGATTGAGGCCAGTGAACCGGCTCGGCGTGACAGGCGTATGAAGCGCGCCCGGGGCGTTCAGTGCACCGGTGACCGGTCTGGCTCGAAGTCCATCAGCACGCTGGCCAGTTCCAGTGCCCGCCAGAGGTCGGGCGGCATGGCCATGATGCGCTCTGGCGTGCGCGCACCGCGCACCCAGTCACCGATTTGCGCATGCTGATCAGGGCTCAGCAGGTTCAGCGACAGCATCTCATCGATCAACTTCATGATGAACCTCCGGGGTGGCTGTTGCAGCCATGATGGCACAGCCTGCGGGGCCTTTGCCGGCAATCTGGGGGCGTGGCGGGGGTCAGATGCCATGAACAGGGGGATGGGCAAATCCTCGGGCTCTTCTTGACCTCAGAAGCCATCAGGTCTAAGTTGACGCCGTAGCATCAAGGTATGAGCATGCCCGACGCCCCACCGCACCTGTCGCACCTGCCCTGCCCGCCCGAAGACCCGGTGCTGCACCCGCGCACCGTGGAGCGTCTGGTGCTGGGTGAGCCGACCAGCGATGGCGCCGGCGTCAAACTCACCCGCGTGCTCACGCACAACCTGCAGCGCCGGCTCGACCCCTTCCTCATGCTGGATGCCTTTGGCAGCGACCAGCCCGATGACTACATCGCCGGCTTTCCCGACCACCCGCATCGGGGATTCGAGACCATCACCTACATGATCGCCGGGCGCATGCGGCACCACGACAGCGCAGGCAACGAAGGCCTGCTGGACAACGGTGGCGTGCAGTGGATGACGGCCGGCCGGGGCGTCGTCCATTCCGAGATCCCCATGCAGACCGAAGGCCGCATGGAAGGCTTTCAGCTGTGGCTCAACCTGCCCAGTGACGACAAGATGTGCCCGCCCTGGTACCGCGACTTCACGGCAGACGACCTGCCGCGCTTTCGCACCCGTGAAGGCGTGACGGTGGTGGTGATCGCAGGCGCCAGCCATGGCGTGGACGGTGCGGTGCAGCGGCCCCGCACCCTGCCCCTCTACCTGGACGTGCACATGCCCGTGGGCAGCACCTTCGATCAGGTGCTGCCGGCCGCGCACAACGCGCTGGTCTATGTGTACCGGGGCGAGGTGCAGGTGGGGCAGGACACCCTGGCCGAAGGCGAGCTTCAGTCAGCCCCGACGGTGGGCAGCCAGCGCATGGCCATCCTGCGCAACAGCAGCGGCTTTGACGGCCTGCGCCTGCATGCCCTGAGCGCAGACGCCGGTCACCCCGAGCAAGGAGCCCGCGCCCTGATCATCGCCGGGCACCCCTTGCGCGAGCCGATCGCGCAGTACGGCCCCTTCGTCATGAACACCCACCAGGAGGTGTTCCAGGCCGTGGCCGATTTCCAGGCCGGTCGACTGGTCTGACGGGCCTGGCGGCCTGGCTCAAGCGTCGCCCAGGTCGTCCCCCAGGTCGAACACCCGCATGGCGTCCACCAGCATGTGGGCCTGGCGGGCCAGGTGCACGGCGGTGCTGGCGGTGTCGGCCACCAGGGCGGCGTTGTGCTGGGTCACGTGGTCGATGTGGGCCACGGCCTCCGACACCTGACTGAGCCCGTCACCCTGGTCGTTCGTGGCCTGGCTGATGTCGATCACCGCCTGAGACACCTCCTGGATGGCCTGGACCACGGAAATCATGGTCTTGCCCGCCTGGTCGACCAGCACGGCACCCTGGTCCACCGTCTGCTGGCTGTTGGCCAGCAAGGTCTTGATCTCGTGCGCGGCATGCGCAGAGCGGCCCGCCAGCTGGCGCACCTCGCTGGCCACCACGGCAAAGCCGCGGCCTTGCTCGCCGGCACGGGCGGCCTCCACCGCGGCATTGAGCGCCAGCAGATTGGTCTGGAAGGCGATGCTGTCGATCACGCCGATGATCTCGGTGACCTTGCGCGAGGCCTGGCTGATGTCCGTCATGGTCTGCACCACCTGGCCCACCACCGCGCCGCCCGTGCTGGCCACGGCCGAGGCCCGCTCGGCGGTCTGGCGGGCGGACTCGGCCTTCTGCACGTTGAGCCGCACCACGGCGTCGAGTTGCTGCATGGACGAGGAGGTCTGCTCCAGCGCGGCGGCCTGCTCTTCAGTGCGGCCGCTGAGGTCGCTGTTGGCGCGCGAAATGGTGGTGGAGGTCTG
The DNA here is from genome assembly GCA_947371645.1 of Burkholderiales bacterium. The sequence continues at coordinate 23,059 of CANBQJ010000025.1, forward strand.
GTCCACCTGTTCGACGCCCTGGCGCACCCGCAGGATCAGGGCGCGCAGGTTGTCCTGCATCTCCGACAGCGCACCCAGCATCACGCCGATTTCGTCGCGGCCCTTGGGCAGGAAGCGGTGGCGCAGGTCACCCCGGGCGATCCGCACGGCCACGTCGGCGGCCACCTGGATGGGGCGCACCACGCTGCGGTACACCACGTAGTTGCTGGTGGCCACCAGCAATGTGGTGACCAGGCAGACGGCCAGTGAGGCCCACAGCAGGGTGTGCGTGGTGCCGTCCACCTGGGCGATGGTCCGCTCAGCGCGCTGGGTCTCGGCCGCCACGAAGGCGTCCAGGTTGACTTGCAAGACTTCACTGGCCTTGTCGAAAGCCGGCATCAGGGTGTTGCCCTGCTCGGGGCCGCCGTCGACGTAGGCATGGGCCATGGCCACACCGGCCTGGTAGTAGGGCTCGAAGTGGCCAGCGAGTGCTTCCAGTGCCGCCAGGCCGGGCGCGTCGCCCTGCGCTTGCAGGTAGGTGCGGAATTCGGCCAGCGCGCGCAAAAAGGAGTCGCGGTGGGCGGCGGCCTCCTTGAAGCCGTCGTCCAGGCCATTGAGGCCCCGGGTGGCGGACACGTCGGACAGGAACTGCTGCACCTGCACCACGTCGCGCTGCAGGTCCTTGGCGGCCACGGCGTGGGCCACGGTGGCCGCGATGTCGCGGCTGACGCTGTGTTCGACCTTCGCCAGGCGCATCTGCTGCCAGGCGGTGAACGCCATGAACAGCAGCAGGGGCAGCAGGGCATTGCACAGCAGCTTGACCCCGATGGGCGTGTTGGCAAACAGGGCGGGTTTGTGGGCTTGGTCAGAATGGATGGGCGTCTTCAATGTGGGCTCCGGTCGTCTGGCCTGACATCCCCATCCGGGTGGCAGGACCTGGCCCAGGGATATCGGCCCCACAGGCGTCAAACTTGATGCTTCACAAATCTGGAACGGGCAGACACATGGGCAAGAACAGGCTGGAAGCCTTCAGCGATGGCGTGCTGGCCATCATCATCACGATCATGGTGCTGGAGCTCAAGGTGCCGCACGGGGAGACGCTGGCAGACCTGCTGTCGCTGCTGCCGGTGTTCCTGAGCTACGTGCTGAGCTTCGTGTACGTGGGCATCTACTGGAACAACCACCACCACCTGCTGCACACGGCCAGGCACGTCAACGGCCTGGTGCTGTGGGCCAACCTGCACCTGCTCTTCTGGCTGTCACTCTTGCCCTTCGCCACCGGCTGGATGGGCGAGAACCACTTCGGCACCTGGCCCAGCATGGCCTATGGCCTGGTGCTGCTGATGGCGGCCATCGCCTACTGGCTGCTGCAGCAGGCCATCATGGCCGCCGATGAGGGCCAGTCCGTGCTGCGCCAGGCCCTGGGCCGCGACTGGAAGGGCAAGGCGTCACCGGTGTTCTACATCGCTGCCATCGCGGTCGCACCCTGGTGCGCCTGGCTGTCGGAGGCCTTGTACGTGGCCGTGGCGGTGATGTGGTTCGTCCCCGATCGCCGCATCGAGCGCGCGCTGGGCGCGTCGCACTGAAGCCCCTGTTCGAGGCCGCCCCCGCTGGACACACCTGCTTGATTGCGCTACCGTAGGGAAAAATTACCAATTGGTGCACAAATGAACCAACCAGTCACTTTTCAAAATGCCCTGGCCGGGACGGCGGGGGAAACCGCTGGCACTTCACGGTCAGGGCTGCTGTCCGGCCTGGTGCTGGGGCTGGCGATGGGCGCAGCCCTGCTGCTGAGCGCCGGTCGCGCACAGGCCGCCGCCGTGCCCGCGCTGCAATCCGTGCCCAGCGTGGACATCAACCGGTACATGGGCACCTGGTACCAGATCGCCTACTACACCAACAGCTTCCAGAAGCAGTGCGTGGGCGGCACCACCGCCGACTACGCCCTGCGCACCGATGGCACCGTGACGGTGACCAACACCTGCCGCACGGCCGACGGCAGCCCGTCCACGGCCATCGGTCAGGCCCGCCCCAAGCAGCCTCGGTTCCTGAATGTGCCAGTGGGCCCCGCGCCCAGCACGGCCAAGCTGGAGGTGCGCTTTGCCCCGTCCTTCCTGTCGTGGCTGCCCCTGGTGTGGGCGCCCTACTGGGTGATCCAGTTGCCCGACGACTACCGCTACGCCGTGGTGGGCGAGCCCTCGCGCCAATACCTGTGGATCCTGTCGCGCACCCCCACGCTGGACCCGCAGGACCGCGCCATCATCGAAGGCCTGCTGCAGCAACAAGGCTATGACCCGACCAAGCTGGTGAACGAAGCCCAGCCCTGAGCCCGCCCGGCCGCGCTGAGCGGCGCACCCCTGATCAGCCTGCACAATGCAGGCCCATGAGCGCGCCAGACCTCCTCCAGCCCGACCCACCCGACAGCCTCAGCTTCGAGGCGCATTTCCGCGCGCCCGAACTCGCGGCCGAGTCGGCCCAGGCCTGGGCCCTGGTGCAGCGCGCGCCCCTGCTGGACGCCCTGCGCGGCCTGCTCAGCGGCCCCCAGGCGGCCGTGCAGCTGCGCCTGTGGGTGTTCCTGGAGCTGACCGGCCAGCCCCAGGCCCGCCTGAACCGCGAAGACCTGCAGCGCCTGTTCCACACGCTGCTGCCTGATTCGCTGGACACGGCGCTCAAGCGCCTGCGTGAGCTGGGCATCCTGGTGTGGGACGCCACGGCGCAAGACCACCACCTCTCGCCCCTGGCGGCACAGCTGCACCCCCTGCTGGCGCCGCTGGCCAGCCCCGTGGCCTCGACAGACGCGGGTGATGACGAGATGGGCGCCCTGCTGGCCCAGGTGGCCGGCGCCCAGGCGCTGGGCCTGGTCAACGCCAACCAGCTGCGCCACCTGCACGCCCAGCTGGGCCGCCTGCACGACGAGTTTGCAGAAGCCATTGCCAGCGGCTCTGAAGCCCGTTTGCGCGCCGCCCAGCCCCGCTTTGACCGCGCCTTGCAGCTGGTGGACCGCGCCGGCCAGGCGCTGACCGCCCTGATCCGCGCCGAACACGCCGACCCGCGCCTGGAGCGCGAGGCCCGCGCCATCGCCCAGGCCCAGGCCCGGCTGCTGGCCATGGCCAGCCAGTTCACCCGCGCCCTGCAGCAGGCCGACCGCCAGCGCGTCACCCTGGGCAGCACCGGCCTGACCACGTCCGACGTGCGCGCCTGGCTGCAGGCCCACCCCGCGCTGGAAACCCTGATGAGCGATGCCTTGCACCTGGGCGTGCGCCCGGTGATGGTCAGCCCGCACGACCTGGTCGACGTGGCCGAAGGCGAGTTCGAGCGCGACCGCCCCGGCGCCCAGGGCGATGCCGGCCTGCCCCCGCCCGCCGAGGCCGCGCTCGGCACGCTCGATTCGCTGAGCCTGCCGGCCGAACTGGGCGGCCTGATCCACCTGCTGGGCCGTTGGCAGGAGCTGGACGCCACCGACACCACACCAGACGCGCCTGACGCCCCCACGGCCCCCCGCCCCCTGTCAGACGCCGTGCTGGGCGGCCGCTTCGCCCAGGCCGCCTACCGCCTGCAGCTGCTGCCCCTGCTCGGCGACAGCCAGGCCCAGACCCTCAAGGGCCAGACGGGTGACCTGGCCCGCAGCCCCTGGCGCTGGGAAGCCACGCCCCGCCTCACCGGCACCTCGGATGAAGCCGTGGCCCTGATCAGCGAGGGCTTGCTGCACCCCGTGGCGCGGGAAGACAGCCACGCGCCGGCCGACACGACGCCGGCCCAGCCTTGAGCCTCCTGTCGCCACTGCCCACACAAGCACACACGAAGAAAGCCCCATGAGCGCATTGGACGACGCCGCCCTGCTGGCCGCCGAACTGCTGGCCCGCCGCTGGCTGCCCCGCCAGCACCCCAAGGTCAAACGCGCCCTGATCGACGCCGACCTGTGGCAGGCCACGCAAGAGCGCCTGGCCCAGGTGGGCCTGCGCCTGATCGACAACCTCTACGCCGACCACGTCAGCGTGGCCCTGCTGCGCCCGGCCGAAGCCTCGGTGTTTGGCGAGGCTGGCTTGAACAGCAACAACAACATCGACCTGCCGCGTGACGCGGTGTCTCTGCTGGTGGTGCTCTGGGCGCTGATCGTGCTGCCCAAGCGCGAACGCCAGCAGGCCCGCGCCGCCGGCCAGGACGGCCTCACGCAAAACGACATGTTCGGCAAGGACAAGCCCCTGCCCACGGCCGCCAGCGTCAGCCCATTGGTGTCTTACCGCGCCCTGCTGGCCGATTTTGGCGTGCAGCTGGGCAAGAAGACGCGCCTGGACACCAACCTGCGCCGCCTGGAAAACCACGGCTTCATCCTGCGCAAGGGCGAAGACATCGTCGAAGGCCCGCTGCTGGACCTGCTGCTGGACTACGACGCCCTGGCGCCCCGCATCCTGCAAGGCGCCCTGGGCGACGTGCTGGCCCAGGCCCGCAACCTGGTGGGCAACCTGCCCCTGGCCTTGACCCAGCCCCCGCTGGAAGAGATCGAAGACATCCCCGAAGAAGACGCTTCAGAGGCGCTTCCCGACACCGACAGCCAGGCCTGATCACCGATGTTTCACCTGCAAAGCCTCGAACTGCTGCACTGGGACTACTGCCAGCGCCTGACCCTGCCGCTGGACGGCGCCATCATCACCGTGGCCGGCCCCAACGGCTCGGGCAAGACCACCCTGCT
>CANBQJ010000026.1 GCA_947371645.1 Burkholderiales bacterium
AGACAGGCCAGACCGTGCAGCCCGCCGAAGTGCTCGCTGCCCGCAAGTGATGACCCACCGGACTGAAAGGACTTCAACATGAGTGCAGTGCTCGACCACGGTGGTCACGCCCACGGACACGATGACCACGGCCACCCGCACGGCTGGCGCCGCTGGGTCTACGCCACCAACCACAAGGACATCGGCACGCTCTACCTGCTGTTTGCGCTGACCATGCTGATGATCGGCGGCGTGCTGGCGCTGATGATCCGCGCCGAGCTGTTCAAGCCAGGCCTGCAGTTCGTCAACCCCGAGCTGTTCAACCAGCTCACCACCATGCACGGCATCATCATGGTGTTCGGCGCCATCATGCCGGCCTTCGTGGGGGTGGCCAACTGGATGATCCCGCTGCAGATCGGCGCATCCGACATGGCGTTCGCGCGCATGAACAACTTCAGCTTCTGGCTGATGATCCCCTCGGCCTTGATGCTGATCGGCTCCTTCTTCATGCCTGGCGGTGCACCCGCTGCGGGGTGGACGCTGTACGCGCCGCTGACCCTGCAGATGGGCCCTTCGATGGACGCGGGCATCTTTGCGATGCACATCCTGGGCGCTTCGTCCATCATGGGCTCGATCAACATCATCGTGACCATCCTGAACATGCGCGCGCCTGGCATGACGCTCATGAAGATGCCGATGTTCGCCTGGACCTGGCTGATCACCGCCTACCTGCTGATCGCCGTGATGCCGGTGCTGGCCGGCGCCATCACCATGACGTTGACGGACCGCCACTTCGGCACCAGCTTCTTCAACCCCGCTGGCGGCGGTGACCCGGTGATGTACCAGCACATCTTCTGGTTCTTCGGTCATCCCGAGGTCTACATCATGATCTTGCCGGCCTTTGGCATCGTCAGCCAGATCGTGCCGGCCTTTGCCCGCAAGAAGCTCTTCGGTTATGCCTCGATGGTCTACGCCACAGCGTCCATCGCCATCCTGAGCTTCATCGTGTGGGCCCACCACATGTTTGCCACCGGCATGCCCGTGACCGGCCAGCTCTTCTTCATGTACGCCACCATGCTGATCTCGGTGCCCACGGGCGTGAAGATCTTCAACTGGGTGGCCACCATGTGGCGTGGCTCGATGACCTTCGAGAGCCCCATGCTCTGGTCGGTGGGCTTCATCTTCGTGTTCACCATGGGCGGCTTCACGGGGCTGATCCTGTCGGTGGCCCCCATCGACATCCAGCTGCAGGACACCTACTACGTGGTGGCCCACTTTCACTACGTGCTGGTGGCCGGCTCGCTGTTCGCCTTGTTCGCCGCCTTCTATTACTGGGCGCCAAAGTGGACGGGCGTGATGGTCCCCGAGTGGAAGGGCAAGCTGCACTTCTGGTGGTCGCTGATCGCCTTCAACGTCACCTTCTTCCCGATGCACTTCCTGGGCCTGGCCGGCATGCCGCGCCGCTATGCCGACTACCCCATGCAGTTTGCCGATTTCAACGCTGTGGCATCCGTGGGGGCATTCGCCTTCGGTTTCGCCCAGGTGTTTTTCATCGCCGTGGTGCTGATCCCGGCCATGCGCGGCAAGGGTGAGCCGGCGCCGGCCAAGCCCTGGGATGGGGCGGAAGGCCTGGAGTGGGAAATCCCTTCTCCTGCACCCTTCCACACCTTCGAGACCCCGCCCAAGCTGGATGCGACCGCCACGCGCGTGATCGGGTGATCGCTGTGAGCACACACCTGGAGCAAGGCATGAACCAAGCGCTGTCCACTGACCGGCAACTCCGTGCGCGCAACCTGCGCCTGGCCCTGATCCTGGCTTCGACGGCGCTGGTGTTCTTTGTCGGCTTCGTGGTGAAGGTGGTCGTCTTCACGGCGCACTGATCTCTTCACCGCGGACGCACAGCCCATGCCCCCCCACAGCCCAGCCCTCGACCCTGTGCCCAGTCGGCGCTGGGTCCTGTTGCAGCGCGCGAACCTGGACATGACGGGCAAGCTGGCGCTCATCGTGGCGCTCATGTTTGGCTTTGGCTATGCTATGGTGCCCATGTACAAGCACATCTGTGAGGCCCTGGGCCTCAATGTGCTGTCGCTGACCGAGCAGGATGTGCCGGGCGCCGCGGCCAACGTCAAGGCCAACACCCAGGTTGACCTGTCGCGCACCATCACCGTCGAGTTCGATGCCAATGCCCGTGGCCCCTGGGACTTCAAGCCCGAGAGCCGCTTCGTGCAGGTGCACCCGGGCCAAATCGTCACGGTGATGTACGAGTTCAGAAACAAGCAGAGCCGAACCATGTCGGCCCAGGCCATCCCCAGCTACGCCCCCAAGCAGGCCACGAACCACTTCAAGAAGCTGGAGTGTTTCTGCTTCACGGAGCACAAGCTGGCACCGGGTGAGAGCAAGCGGTGGCCGGTGACCTTCGTGATCGACGCCAAATTGCCCAAGGATGTGTCCACCATCACCCTCTCGTACACCTTCTTTGAGGTGGGCGGCAAGGTGCCAGCGGCGCCGCCGGTGTGAGGCGCAGCAAGGCAGCCCGTGTCAGATGATTTGAAAGAGGCCTCACAACGCCAGGGTTCCTTCTGGCAGACCGCCAAGGCGGTGGGCTGGTCGTTCTTTGGGGTACGCAAGTCCAGCGATTACGCGCAGGACGTGGCCAAGATCAACCCGCTGCACGTCATCGTGATCGGGGTGGTGGCCGCGCTGTTGTTCGTCGTGGCACTGGTGCTGCTGATCCACTGGGTGGTGGCCAGCGGCGTTGCGACATAGATGGGGTGGGGGTCTGGCTTCTTGGCCAGCCTTCACGAAATGATTGATTTCAGGAGCACACAACATGTCGAGTGCAGTGACCGGTGTCCATGCCAAGGGGGCAGCCCCCTATTACTACGTGCCTGGGCCGTCTCGGCACCCGGTCATGGCCGCCATTGGCCTGTTCTTCGTCATCCTCGGTGCCGGGCAGTGGGTCAATGGCATCGAGTGGGCCCCCTATTGCTTTGCCCTGGGGCTGGTGTGGTGGCTGGTGGTGCTCAAGCAGTGGTTCTCGCAGGCCATCTCCGAGAGCGAAGGCGGCCAGTACAGTGACCGCGTTGACGTGTCCTTCCGCTGGAGCATGGCCTGGTTCATCTTCTCTGAAGTGATGTTCTTCGGCTCGTTCTTCGGCGCCCTGTACTGGACACGCCTGCACGCGCTGCCCAACCTGGGCAGCCTGGACAACGCTTTGCTCTGGCCCGACTTCAAGGCCATCTGGCCCTCTGAAATGGCCGGCATCACCGCTTCGCCGGCGGGCACCGTCGAGCCCTTCCGCACGATGAGCCCGTGGCCGCTGCCAACGATCAACACGGCCTTGCTGCTGACATCCGGCATGACGCTCACCGTGGCCCACCATGCGCTGCGTGAGAACCTCCGTGGCCGCGCCATCTCCTTCATGTGGATGACGGTGTTGCTGGGTGCATGCTTCCTGTGCTGCCAGGGCTATGAGTACTACGAGGCCTACCACCACCTCAACCTGAAGTTGTCGTCGGGCATCTACGGCTCGACCTTCTTCATGCTCACCGGCTTCCACGGCATGCACGTCTTCGTGGGCATGCTGATGCTGTTGTTCATCACCCTGCGCCTGCAAAAGGGGCACTTCACGCCTGACCGCCACTTCGGCTTTGAAGGTGCAGCCTGGTACTGGCACTTCGTGGACGTGGTCTGGCTGGGGCTGTACGTGGTGGTGTACTGGTTGTGATCCAGCGGTGAGCCTGGTGATGCCCTTGACTTGAGTTCAGGGCCAACCGGGCTCAGCGCCCCAGGGGGATGCCGTTGGGGTGGATCCAGCCCATGTGGTAGCTGAACCAGATGAAGACAAACAGACCGACCGACAAGGCGACGCGCAAGGCCAGGGCCTTGACCATGCGGTTGGTCTTGGGCTGGCCGTTGCGGCCATCCGAGAGCATGGCTCGACCGGCCATGAACATGGCGCCAATGATGCCCAGCAGGGCCAGAACGATGATGATCTTCATGCTTGGGGATTATGTCGGGGGTGCCTTCTGAACGCCAGCGTCGCGACCCCATGGCGCACAGCCGTGGTGTGGCTGGCTGCGCTGGGCATGATCGCCTTGACGGCCAGGCTGACCGACTGGCAATGGGGGCGCGCCGAAACCAAAGTGGCGCAGTTGGCACTGGCACAAGCTCGCCAGCACGCGCCCGCATGGGGCAATCCGGAATGGCCTTGCGAGGCCTCCGAGGCCGGCGCAAGCCAGCTGCCCCGCTTTCAACCCGCCCGCTTGCGAGGCCAGTGGTTGACTGGCCAGACCGTGTGGCTGGACAACCGCACCATGGATGATGGCGCCGGCTTCATTGTGCTCACGCCCTTGAAGCTTGCCGCACCGGCAGCGTGTGCAGGGCAGGTGGTGCTGGTCGAGCGTGGCTGGGCGCCACGCGACCCCGCTCGCCGTGATCACCTGCCCAGCCTGCCCGCAGAGCCCGGTGATGTGGACGTGGCGGGCCACCTGGAGCCGCAGGTGTCTGCGGTCTACGCCCTGGGCACAGAGGCCGACCCGGCGCAGGCTTTCCCCGACACGGCCCAGATCCGGCAGAACGCCGACCACGCCTTCTGGCAGCGCTGGCTGACGCGTGCCAGCCATGGCCAGGCGGTGGCCTGGCGGGTGTCGCCAGGGGTGTTGCGTCAACATGAACCCGGTGTCGCAGGCTTGAGTCGACATTGGCCTGTGGGCTGGCAGGGCACCAGCCCCGACCGGCACCGCGCTTACGCCGCACAATGGGCTGCCTTGTGCCTCTTGACGGTGGGCCTCACCGTCTGGTTTCTGGTGGTGCGCCCGCGCCGCCTTGCTCACGATGTCCCTGCCTCAAACCTCCACGCCTGATCAGGTGCTTGGCCTGAGCGTGCACACGCTGCCTCAGCCTGAAGCCGCCTTGCGCCAACGCACCCGCATGGGACGCATCAAGATGCTCCTGGTCTGGGCTGTGTGTGCCGCCCCGGTGGTGGCTTCCTACTTGAGCTATTACGTCATCAAGCCGCAGGGGCGCAACAACTACGGCAGCCTGATCACCCCGCCGGCGCCCCTGCCGGCCGCCAGCCACTTGCACCTCACGCAGCTGGATGGCCAAGTGGTGGCGCCCGATGCCTTGAAGGGCCAGTGGCTGCTGGTGGTGGTGGCCCCGGGCGCTTGTGACGCGGGTTGCGAGCAGCAGCTCTACCTCCAGCGTCAGCTGCGTGAGGTGCTGGGCAAGGACCGCGACCGCCTGGACCGCGTCTGGCTGGTGCCCGATGCCGGCGCCACCCCCGAGCCCGTGCGGCAGGCCCTCCTGCCGGCCATGGCCCAGGCCTGGGTGCTGCGCGCGCCCGCTGCCGAGCTGAGCGCCTGGCTGAAGCCCGAAGCCGGTCAGGCGCAGGAAGCCCACCTCTACCTGGTCGACCCGATGGGCGACTGGATGATGCGCTTTCCCGCCCATGCCGACCCGACCCGCGTCAAAAAGGACCTGATCAAGCTGCTCAAGGCCAGCGAGTCCTGGGACAAAGCGGGCCGCTGAGCCCCGACAGCTAGACAGATGAGCGCCCTCAGCCGCATCAACCTGGACCCGGCCCTGAGCGTGGCCGGCATCGGTGCGGTCGTGGCCGTGCTGGCGCTGCTGGCCATGGCCTGGCGCCAGCATCGGCAAGGCCTGCAGGGCTGGGCGGCCTGGCAGGGTGCTTTGACGGTGCTGGCCTTGTTCCTCACGCTGGACCTGGTGGTCTTCGGCGCCTTCACCCGCCTCACCGATTCCGGCTTGGGTTGCCCCGACTGGCCCGGCTGCTATGGCGAGAGCAGCCCCTGGGCCGCGCACACGGCCATCCGAGAGGCCCATGCAGCCTTACCCAGCGGTCCGGTGTCACCGTCCAAAGCCTGGATCGAGATGGTTCACCGCTACCTGGCCACGGGCGTCGGGGCCTTGCTGACCGCGCTGATGGCGCTGTCCTGGCTGGGGCGTGGCAAGCCAGCCATGCTGTCGCCCACCTGGCCCACCTGGGCTTTCATTTGGGTGTGTGGGCAAGGGGCCTTTGGTGCCATGACCGTGACCCTCAAGCTGCAACCCATCGTGGTCACCGGCCACTTGCTGGGCGCCATGCTGGGCGTGGCGGTGTTGACTTGGCAGGTGGCGTGCATCCGGGCTTTGCACACGCTGCCTTCGGCGTACATGGGCAAAACGGAGGACAAGTCGTCGAACCGGTCGGCTGAACGGGCGCGGCGCGTGCGCCTGGGCAGCGCCGGCGTGCTGGCCTTGTTGGTGGTGCAACTGGCCCTGGGCGCCTGGGTCAGCAGCAACTACGCCGTGCTGGCCTGTGCCGAGTTCCCGACCTGCCAGAGCCAATGGTGGCCGGAGATGGACTGGGCTTCGGGCTTCCACCTCCTGCGTGCCCTGGGCCAGGACGGGCAGGGCGGCTACATCACGCTGGCCGCGCTCACCGCCATCCACATGGCCCACCGCTTGATGGCGGCGGTGGTGGTGGTTGCCTTGCTGTGGTGGGGCGCGGTCTTGCGCCGTGAACCCGCCACGTCCACTGAAGGTGCGTGGTTGTGGGGCCTGACGGCCTGGCAACTGGCATCAGGTTTGAGCAATGTCGTGCTGGGCTGGCCCTTGCCTGCGGCCCTGGCCCACACCCTGGGTGCGGCCTTGCTGGTGTGGCGCCTGGTCGGTTTGATGGGCATGATGGGCGGAGGTACCGCCCCCTTGCGCCGCGCTGCCCACAACTTGCCTCCCATGTCTTCTTCGTCCGTGGCCTCGACTTCCGGCGCACCCTCATGAGCGATACCGCGATCACCCCTCAAGACGAACCCCTGGATGGCGCCGCTGTGGCGCCTCTGCCCACCTCGGTGGTGCGCCCGCTGTCGCGATGGCGCCAGTACACCGCGCTCACCAAACCGCGCGTGGTGCAGCTCATCGTGTTTTGTGCCGTCATCGGCATGTTGCTGGCGGTGCCGGGTGTGCCCAGCGCCGCCGAGGCGCTGCGTGCCGTGGCGGCCTGCGTGGGGATCTGGCTGGTGGCCGGCGCGGCTGCGGCCTTCAACTGCCTGGTGGAGCAGGGCATCGACGCGCGCATGAAGCGCACGGCCTGGCGGCCCACCGCGCGGGGAGACCTCTCGCAGAAGCAGTCCTTGCTGTTCAGCACGGTGTTGTGCGCCATCGGCATGGCCATCCTCTTCGTGTGGGTCAACGCGCTGACCATGTGGCTGACGCTGGCCACCTTCGTGGGTTACGCGATCGTCTACACCGTGGTGCTCAAGCCGCTGACGCCGCAAAACATCGTGATCGGTGGGGCATCGGGTGCCATGCCACCGGTGCTGGGCTGGGCCGCCATGCGTGGCACCCTCGACCCTGAAGCCTGGATGCTGTGCCTCATCATCTTCCTGTGGACGCCGCCGCACTTCTGGTCGCTGGCGCTCTACCGCGTCGAAGACTATGCCCGTGCCGGCCTGCCCATGCTGCCCGTGACCCACGGCAATGCCTACACGCGCCTGCACATCCTGCTCTACACCGTCATCATGCTGCTGGGCAGCTTGCTGCCCTTCATCCATGGCATGAGCGGCGTGCCCTACCTGGTGTCTGCGCTGGTGCTGGGCCTGGTGTTCCTGGGCTACGCCGTGCGGCTGTGGCGCAGTTACAGTGAAGCCCTGGCCCGCAAGACCTTCCGCTACTCCATCATCTACCTGATGCTGATGTTCGCTGCCTTGCTGGGTGACCACTACTGGACCTGGGGATGAGCGTGTCGAGATCGATGGGTGTGCGTGCTGTGCGCGCGATGGGCGCGATGGGCGTGGCCACGCTGGTGCTGGGCTCGGCCGTGATGTTGAGCGCTTGCGACAAGCTGGCGGGCACGGGCACCTCGGCCGTCGCACCCAGTTTCCATGGCGTCGACATCACGGGTGCAGATTACGCCCACCACCTGCAATTGACGGACGTTGAGGGCCACAAGCGTGACCTGGGCGAGTTCAAAGGCAAGGTGGTCTTCGTGTTCTTTGGGTTCACGCAGTGCCCGGACGTGTGCCCCACGACCATGGCCGAGCTGGCCGAGGTGCGCAAGCGCCTGGGCGCCGATGGCGAGCGCGTGCAGGGCGTGTTCGTGACGGTGGACCCGGAGCGTGATACCGCGCCCGTGCTCAAGGCCTATTTGCAGGCCATGGACCCCAGCTTCCTGGGCCTGCGCGGCGCGTTACCGGAGGTCGATGCCGCGGCGCGCGAGTTCAAGGTCTTCTTCCAGAAGGTCCCCACGGCGGCGGGCAACTACACCATGGACCACACGGCCGGTGCCTTCCTCTTCGACCCGGACGGCCAGGTGCGCTTGTTCGTGCGCTATGGCACCAAGGTCGAAGACCTCACGGCCGACATCCGCCAGCTTTTGCTGCAGGTGTCGCCCAGCCCCAGTCGCAAAGGCTGAGGCGCGGGAGATCTGGGCCTCAGCTGGCTTGCAAGACCAGGCTCTGTCGGCCGCTCCAGCTCTCGCCTGGGCTCAAGGTGACGGGCTTGTTGATGCGCGCAGCTTCCACGCACAGCATGCGTTGCCAGCCGTCTTCGGGCATGTCCATGAGCGATGCGCATTTGTCGGCGCCAGGGTTCCACAGCACGACGTCCGGCATCTCTGCAGTTTCGATCAGGATGCGACGGGGGCCATCGCGCAGCAGCAGGTGATTGGCCTTGGCGTAGATGCGGTCGATCTCGCCATGGAAGCGTTTCTCCGGGCTGTCCTCGGTGGTTTCGTCGCCGTTGACGCGGTCCAGAAAATGGCAGCCCTCCAGCCCCTGCAGGCGCACCTGCGTCAACTCGGACACAGCGAGGTAAGTGTGCAGCGCAGCTGAAAAGGGCCAGCTCGTGTCGCCTGTGTTCTCGGCGTAGAGCTCCAGGTCCAGGCGCTCGGCGCTCACGGCCACGGTCATCTCCAGCACGAAGCCGTGTGGCCACAGGGCACGGGTTTCGTCGTCGTCGCGCAGCACCAAGGTGGCCTGGGCATGTTCGCCGCCCTCGTTCTGGCTCTCCAGCTGCCACAGGCGCGTGCGGGCCAGGCCATGGCGGGGCAGGCTGCGGTCGGGGCCCATCAGCTCGAACTGCGGAAAGATCACCGGCACGCCGCCGCGGATGGCCAGGCCCGGGCCGGCCACGGCCTGCGGCGAGAGGTAGAGCTGTTCCTCACCGGCAGGGGTGGTCCAGGACAGCACCTGGCCGCCGTGCAGGGACACGATGGCCTGGGCACCGCTGGGTGCACGCAGGCGCAAGGCAGGCTGGTCCAGCACGGTGATGAAGTGGGCGTCGTTCGGGGTGGCGGTCATGGGGCTGGTGGGGCAGGTGGGGCAAAAGGTGGGGTGCTGGCGGCAGCGCGCATCATGCCTTGGCCGGGCATGAGGCCGTGCCCTGGCTGCCCAGGATCCAGCCTTCCACGGGGTCGATGTGAGCGGGCAGACCCCAGTGTGCGTCACCGGTCTCTGCGCGCTGGTGGGCCCAGGCAGCCTGCATCAGGCAGAGTACGGCGTCCACGCGGTCTCCCTTGGAATCTTGCACCAGGTGTTCTCGCTGCGCCGGGCGCAGCTTGAGGCGCAGGCCCAGGCTCGAACCGAAAGGTGAGCGGCCTTGCTCCAGGGCGTCCACCAGGTCCATGCGGGCGATCAGGCGCTCGGGCGTGGCGTCGGCGTCGCTCTTGTAGCTGCGCTGGCGGCCGATCACCTGAGCGGCCAGCAGGCCAGGCCAGGCTTCGAGCGCGATGTGGCGGGGGCGGCCTGTGCGCTGGCCGGGCAGGGTGAGGTCGGCGCGGACCAGGCGAGACACGCCTTCAAAGTACATCTTGCCCACGGGCACGTAGCGCGTCTGCAGTGGGCTGGTGCTGCGCAGTTCGGGAGTGACCGCGTCGGTCTGGCGGTGGATGAGCTTGCCCTCCCTGGCGCCACCTGGGCGCTCCGGCTGCCAGCCCACGCCCCAGTCGTCGACCAGGCGCTGGAAACCGGCGCGGTCACCCACCTGGCTGTGCAGGGCCTGGATCAGGGCGTCGACGGGGTGGGTGGAGGGGCGCTTCAGCGCGGCACGCAGGTCGCTCGGCCCATGGGCGGTCAAGGCGTCGACAAAGGGGCGGGGCAGGCCGAAGGGGAAGTCGCAGGCCAGCACGAATCCGTCGGCCGTGGGCACGTGGCCGGGTGTCAGCAGGGCGTCCAGGTCGCTCAAGGACGGCCATTCGTCCACGCCATCGAGCACCACCACGGCGCCAACTCGTCGGCCGCGCGCCAGGGTCAGTGGCTTGCGCTTGCTGGGCGCGCAGCTGAAATCCAGCCCGAGCAACAAGGTGGGCAGGGGGGCAGGAAGGGGCGGAGGCGGTGCCGGTGACGTGTGCGGCGTGCGGCTCAGCACGGGCGCGAAACGATGGACGCGGTGGCGATCAGCTCTTCAAGCAGGGCCAGCGACACCTTGCCGGGCACGGCGTAAGGGTCCAGCACCGGGCGCTCGGAGTACTTGAGCAAGATGGACGGGTTGACGCGGGCCAGGTTGACCTGGCCCATCGTCCAGCCGGCAAAGCGCCGCTCGGTGATCTCTTCGTAGTGCAGCAGGATCACGTCGGTGTGGCGCGGGTCGCGCGCGATGCCCAGGTAAAGGGCGTTGACGGCATCGCGTCCGCCTTCGAGCACCTGCATGAAGATGTCGCCACTGTGGCAGAGCAGGCCGGTGATGCCTTTGGCCATGTTGCCGGCGCGGGAGGACGACAGGATGCACTCCACCGCCTCCGGGGTGAGCGTCGTGGCGGCGCGGCTGGCGTAAAGCAGGCGAACAAGCATGGGATCAGTCCTTGCGGCGGTTGACCAGGGACAGGAATTCGCGGCGCAGGTTGGCGTCCTTCAGGAAGGAACCCCGCATCACGCTGTTGATCATCTTGGAGTCCATGTCCTTGACGCCGCGCCAGTGCATGCAGAAATGGTCGGCTTCCATCACCACGGCCAGGCCGTCGGGGTTCATGCGCGACTGCAGCAGGTCGGCCACTTGGGTGACGGCCTCTTCCTGGATCTGCGGGCGGCTCATCACCCAGTCGATCAGGCGGGCGTACTTGGACAGACCGATCAGGTTGGAATGCTCATTGGGCATCACGCCGATCCACACCCGGCCCATGATGGGGCACAGGTGGTGCGAGCAGGCGCTGCGCACGGTGACGGGGCCGACGATCATCAGCTCGTTGAGCCGCTCGGCATTGGGGAACTCGGTGACCGGCGGGGCAACGTGGTAGCGCCCCTTGAAGATCTCGTTGAGGTACATCTTGGCGACCCGGCGGGCCGTGTCCTGCGTGTTGTGATCGCTCTCGGTGTCGATCACCAGGCTGGACAGGACGCCGGCCATCTTGCCTTGCACCTCTTCGAGCAACTGGTCCAGATCACCCGGCTCCAGGAAGTCGGCGATGTTGTCGTTGGCATGGAAGCGCTTCTGCGCGGCCTTGATGCGCTCGCGGATGCGCACCGACATGGGCGTGCCCTCGTCGTACGGGGTGGTCTCAGGAGAGCTGGACATGTCGTCGTCTGGCGTTGACGGCTGGGGGAGCCCGTCAATGGCGTGGAGCTTGGGTGGGGTCATGGGCGGTCCCGCAGCGTATGGGTGGCCGATGCTAGCAAGGCCGACGGGCCTGTGCAGCGCACCGGGCGATCAGGCCCGCAGTTTCAGGTGGCATTGTGGCGGCAAAGCAGAGACGAGGCTGTGCGCTGGCTGACACAAGCGCGACATCCTGCCGCCGGTCGGGCCGGGCCGGGCTGGGCTTGTCTGGCCCTTCACTCGCCGCCGTGGCAGGCGGGCGCGCCCGGGTTGTTGACGCAGATCCTGGCCCGGCATGTGGCGGCTGCTGCCCCGCTCAGGCTTCCGCAAGTTGTGCTCAGCTGTTCGGCCACGGGCGCCACCGCAGCCGGGGTGCCGGCACGGCTGGGCGTGTGGCTGAGCATGGCTTCGAGCAAGGCGACGTCGGCATCTGCCGGGTGCTTGCTGGCGCTGCTGCGTCTGGTTTTGGCGGGCGAATGGGGGGCATCGGCCCTGGCCACCGCTGGCGGGTCCGCGCGCGCGGAGGGTGGCGTGCTTGGTGGTGCGAGTGCCGTGATCGCCGTGATCGCGGCCGGGGCGGTGGCGGGTGCCTGGGTCGCACTCGCCGTGGCTGTGGTCGACCTGGATGGGGCGGCGGGACCGAGCGCAGCCAGCGGGTTGCCGTCCGGGTTCTCGATCACGGCTGCCGAAGGCGCGGCCGGCGTGATTGCCGCCGCGGCCTCAGGGTTGCCCACCACGGGCAGTGAGGCGCCGGCGTCTGCGGTGCGCAGCACGGCTTGCTCGGTGGCGGCGCTCAGCTCGGCGGCCTGCTGGGGCGATTGGCCATGGCGCACCACCATGATGAAGCTGCCCAGGAGCACCAGCACGCCAAAGCCCATGAGCCCCACCAGGGCCCGGGTTTGCCAGTTCTTGCGCGGGCGAGCGGGGCGCAGCCCGGGCATGGGCTTGCGTTGCCGAACGGATTCGAGGGTCGATAGAATGCCGCCGCGCGGCTGCTCGTCGTCTTCGGGAACGATGCTGTCGCCCGCCTCCATGCCTGCAAACAGGCTGGGGCGATCGAAGCTGGGGCGTTCCAGCCGTTTCGGTGGTGCTTGCCGGACAAGTTGCCGGCCGCGGGTGAGGCTCACGCCTGTCTCCCTGTTGGTCTCCAGATCGGCTGATTCTACGGAGGGCGCCACCCACCCGCCAGGGTGATGGCCGGCATACACACCTGGCGTTACAAAACAATGCGGCGGAGGGGACGGTTTGTGTTGATCTGGTGGGTGGTGGCCGGGGCCTTTGTGCTGGCCTGCGTGCTGATCGGCGTGTGGGCCTTGCCGTCCTCTGGGCGGGCATTGCCGGGCGCGGCCGCGCACGCCAACCGGCCGGCCCGGGCGCGTGGGGCGTGGATGGGTGCTGCCCGGCGGCCCGTCGCGCGCTGGGTGGTGATCACGCTGACGCTGATCCTGCTGCCGGCGGGCCTGACCTTCTGGTGGGCCCAGCGCGGCGGTCGTCAGCTGGATGGTTTTGACGACACCATCGGTCCGCAGGACAGCCGCCTGGTCGCCTTGCTGGAGGGCGAGCACCTGGTGCCACCGCCTGCGCTGCCGCCCGACGTCTTCCTCACACGGGAAGTGTTTCAGGAGCGCCCCCTGCTGGCCAGCGCCGACCGCCGCTGGGAACAACTCGACCCCGAATTCGTGCAGCGCGTGCTGCGTGTGTTCAAGCGGATGCGTGACGAGCATGGCTACGAGATGGTGCTGCTGGAGGGCTTTCGCAGCCCCGAGCGGCAGGCTGTGCTGGCCGCGCAAGGCCCTCAGGTCACCCAGGCGGGCGCGGGGCAGAGCTACCACCAGCATGGCCTGGCGGTCGACTGCGCTTTCTGGCGTGAGGGCAAACTGGTCATCACAGAGCGCGACCCCTGGGCCCTGCGCGGCTACCAGCTCTTTGGTGAGGCGGCCGAGCAGTTTGGCCTGACCTGGGGCGGGCGCTGGAAAATGATGGACCTGGGCCACACCGAATGGCGCAAGCCCGGCGTGAAGCTGGGTGCACCGCCCGAACTGGCAAGCACCTCAGCGCCTTGAGCGCGGCCGGCACA
The DNA here is from genome assembly GCA_947371645.1 of Burkholderiales bacterium. The sequence continues at coordinate 13,586 of CANBQJ010000026.1, forward strand.
GCTTGCTGTTGCCAATGACACCGTTTGTAACGGTGTGCCCCCTCTCGCGGGGGGAGGGCACTTGCCCCCGAGCCTTTAGACTCCCGCGCACCGGCTCGATCCGGACACATACCAAACACAGGCAGGGAGCAGGCGCGATGGCACGTCCATTCATCGTCTTGGGGGACAGCACCGACCACGGCGGCAAGGTGGTGGGCTCCTCCGGGACCACCGACACGCACGGCCAGCGCATTGCCCGCGTGGGTGATCAGGTCACTTGCCCCAGGCTGGGCCATGGCACCACGGTCATCGTGTCGGGGGACCCAACCATGGTCATCGATGGCCAGCCCGCTGCTCGCCATGGCGACAAGTGCGCTTGTGGTGCCGTGCTGATCGCGGCCCAGGCCGTGTCCACCGGCATCTGAGCCTGGTCCTTCCGCTTCCTGCCTTTTTTTTGCTGCGCCCATGACCCGTGTTCGCTTTGTCCAGCTGGCCCTGCTGTGGCTGATCGTCTCTGCCATGGTCTGGCTGACGACGATCTGGCGCTGGCAAGGCCAGGGCGCCGACGTGAGGGGCAGCGACATCCTGCTGCAACTGGTGCTCCTGCCGCTGGCGCTGGCGGCCGTGCTGGCCATGTCGATCTGGCTGGTGGGGCGAACCCGCCGTGAGGCCGCGGCGCCTGTGAAGCCGCCGCTGCGGCCTGCTGCGGCGACCACCGTGCCCGGTGCTGAAGCCGCGTCAATCGCTGAAGATGCCCCGGAGGCCACCTTGCCCTGGGCCAGCGCTGTGGTGCTGGCCGAGCAGATCAACCTCAGCCTGGGTCCCGATGCCCTGCAGGCCTTGGAAACCATGCGCGCCGGCACGACGCGGCCGGGCCTGGACGCCGAACTGCAGGATGTGGACGGCATGCCCGTGTTCGCCGCCCGCCACCCGGAGCTGGACGCGCGCGCATGGGCTGAAGGCGCACCCGCCGCCGAACCCTGGCTGCCCGAGGTCGCGCGCACCCTGGCCCTGCTGGAGCCCGTGCTGCACCAGGCGCTGGCGGCCCTGGTTGATCAGGCTGGACCCGACGCCCCGGGGTGGTTGGCCTGGCAGCAGCGTTCTCGCCAGGCCGCCTTGTTTGCGCCTCCTGCGGCAGCAGATGCCGCGCAGCCCACCTACTTGTCCGGTGTGGCCCGCCCGGAGCCGCCCGCCGCCCAGCTGGCCCGCAAAGCCCAGGCGCCCTTGCTGCACATCCGGCTGGTGCTGCCACCCAGCTGGCCAGCCACACAGCGCGACCAGGCTGTGGCCTGGGTCAAGGCCCAGTGTGGCGCGCTGCTGGACTGGTCCGAGTCCATGTCGGCCCGTGGCGTGAACTGGCTGGTTGAGCCCTTGATGCAAAACGAAGACCTCTGGACTGATGTCGACCAGATGCTGGTGCGCTGGCACCGCGAAGGCCGCCCCGAGCTGTTGCTGCTGCTGGCCGCCGACACGGCCATCACCCCGCAGGTGGTGGAGCGCATGCAGGCCCGGGGCGAACTGTTCACGGCGCACCACCAGGTGGGGCGCATGCCGGGTGAGGCTGCGGCGGGCCTGTTGCTGGGCACGGCCCATTGGCTGGGCCTGCCCGTGGGCGCGCCCACGCCGGCGGATGCCGTCGCCGGCGGGCAGGATGTGGCGGTTCGCCTGTGGCGCCCTCTGCGCACCCGCCGCGACAAATCCGCCGACGCCCATGGCCGCCTGGGTGTGCAGGCCCTGGCCAGCGCCCTGACGCAGGTGCAAGCCTTGCACCGACCGCATCCCGATGCACTGCAGGTGGTGGCCGATGCCGACCACCGCGCCAGCCGCACCGGCGAGCTGTACGAGTCGGTGGCGGCCGTCAGCCCGGAGGTCGACCCGATGCTGGCCATCGCCCGGGTGGGCCAGGCCTGTGGCGACCTGGGGGTGGCCGGTGCCCTGGTGCCCAGCGTGCTGGCCAGCGCCTGGCTGCGTGCGGGCGGCGCCGGCAGTGCCTCTGCACCTGCGCCCGCCAATGGCCCCGAAAGCCTGCCCCTGGCCCTGGCTGTGCACCTTCAATCCTCGCACGAGCGCGTGGTGGTGCCGCTGGCGCCCTGGTCGCGTGTGCTGCAAGCCGCCGAGCCCCAGGCTCAGGCGGCCGCGTGACCCTCACTGGAAGTACCCATGGACAAGATCTGGCAGTTTTTCCTTGACCCTCGCGTGCTGGCGGTCATTGGCCTGGCCGCGCTCGCCGGCCTGCTGTTGCTGGGGGCCGATGCCTTGCGCATCGGCGTGGTCTGGGCGGTGGTGGTGCTGGCCCTGGTGCTGCTGGGCTGGGCTGGCGTGTGGGCCTGGCGCCGCTGGCAGGCCCGCAAGGCCGCGCAGGCCTTTGAAGGCGCGCTCGACGCCGAAGCCGACAAGGCCGTCAAGGCGGCCGCCCGACAGGGCAAGCAAGACGAAGTGGCCGCGGTGCGTGAACGCATGGCCGAGGCCATCAAACTCATCAAGTCATCACGCTTGGGCGAAACCTCGGGCAGCGCCGCCCTGTATGAGCTGCCCTGGTACGCGGTGATTGGCAACCCGGCGGCAGGCAAGAGTTCGGCCGTGGTCAAGTCCGGGCTCAAGTTTCCTTTTGCCGACAACACCGAGCAGGTCATCCAGGGCATCGGTGGCACGCGCCACTGCGACTGGTACTTCACCAACGAAGGCATCTTGCTGGACACCGCCGGCCGCTACGCCGTGCACGAAGAAGACCGCAGCGAGTGGCTGGGCTTCCTGGGCCTGCTCAAGCGCCACCGGCCCAAGGCGCCGCTCAACGGCGTGATCATCGCCGTCAGCATCGCCGAACTGGGCGGGCACCGCTCCGACTTCGCCGTCGACCTGGCCATCAAGCTGCGCCAGCGTGTGCAGGAGCTCACCGAGAAGCTCGAAGTCTTCGTGCCCGTCTACGTGGTCTTCACCAAAGCCGACCTGATCGCCGGCTTTGTCGATTTCTTCGAAGACCGCGACCGTGGCGAGCGCGACAAGGTCTGGGGCGCCACGCTGCCCTACACCCCCACGGCATCGGCAGGCAAGACCGATGCCGTGGCCCAGTTCGACGAGCACTTCGACACCCTCTATCAAGGCCTCAAAGAGGCTTCGGTGGCCCGCATGTCGCTGCACCGTGGCGAACAGTTGCCCCCTGGCGTGCTGACCTTCCCTCTGGAATTTGCCGCGCTCAAGCCCGCGCTGCGCACCTTCATCAACACGCTGTTCGAAGACAACCCCTATCAGTTTCGGCCCATCTTCCGAGGTTTTTATTTCACCAGCGCCGTGCAGGAGGGCCAATCCACCAGCCGCGCCAGCGAACGCGTGGCCGAACAGTTCGGCCTGCAGTTGCAGCCCGGCACCTCGGCGGCGGTGTACGCGCACAGCGGCTTCTTCCTCAAGGAGCTGTTCTCCAAGGTCATCTTCGCCGACCGGCAACTGGTGCAGCAGTACACCAGCCGCAACAAGACGCGACTGCGTTACGCGACCTTCGCCGGTGGTGCGCTCGCTTTGGGGCTCATGCTGGCCGGCTGGACCTGGTCCTACACCGGCAACCGCGCCTGGGTGGACAACGTGCAGGCCGACCTGGCCCGGGCCCAGCAGGTGCAGGACCAGCGCACCGACCTGGCCTCGCGCCTCGAAGCCCTGGAGATCCTGCAAGACCGCCTGGAGCAGGTGCAGCGCCAGCGCGCGCATCGCCCCTGGCAACTGGGCCTGGGCCTCTACCAGGGCGACGTGGTGGCCGAGCGCCTGAAAGAGGAATACCACGCCGGCCTGCAAGCCGTGATGCTGCAGCCCACGGCGCAGGCCATGGCCAGCTACCTGGCCGAGGTCAACGCCCACAGCGAAGACCTGCAGCCCATCCAGCGCCTGGCCGATGCTGCTGCTGAGGGTGACGCGCCTGCAGCTGGCGCCCAGAAGGTCAGCACCAACGCAGACGGTCCACCCAACTCGCCCTACGCCCAGGCGTCCAACACCGACGTGACCCAGGCCTACAACGCGCTCAAGGCCTACCTGATGCTGGGCGATCGACAGCGCCTGGAGGCCGGGCACATGAGCGACCAGCTCACGCGCTTCTGGCGCACCTGGCTGGACGCCAACCGGGGCAAGCTGCCGCGTGAACAGCTCATCCGCCGCGCAGAGCACCTGATGGCCTTTGCCGTGTCACAGATGAACGAGCCCGACTTCCCGCAACTGGAACTCAACCTCACTTTGCTGGACCAGACCCGCAGCAACCTGCGCCGCGTCATCAAGGGCATGCCGGCACGTGAGCGCGTCTACGGCGAGATCAAGGCCCGCGCGGCCACGCGCTTCCCGGCGGTCACCGTGATGGGCCTGGTCAGCGATGGCGATCGTGGCCTGATCGCCGGCAGCAACGCGGTGTCGGGCGTGTTCACGCGCGAGGCCTGGCAGTCCTACATCAAGCAGGCCATCAAGGACGCCGCCCATGGCGAGCTGCAGTCCACCGACTGGGTGCTCAAGACGGCCGGTTCCGATGACCTGACCCTGGAAGGCAGCCCGGAGCAAATCGAAAAGTCCCTGGTGGCCATGTACAAGGCCGAGTACGTGCGCGAATGGCAACGCTTCATGCAGGGTGTGAGCATTCAGCCCTTCGACAGCTTCGACCAGGCACAGGCCGGCATGAACCGTCTGGGCGACCCGGTGGCCTCGCCCATCGGCAAGGTGTTTCGCACGCTGTACGACCAGACGTCATGGGACAACCCCTCCGCGCTCAACGACCGCCTGGGGCAGGGCAAGCTGGCCTTCATCGACTGGTTCAAGCAGAAGGTGCTGGGCCTGTCGCCGGCACCTGTGGCCATCAACCTTGAAGTGAAGGCGGGTGAAGGTGAAGCCGTGCCCATGGGGCCGATCGGCAAGTCCTTCAGTGCGCTCAATGCCCTGATGGCGCCGCGCAGTGAGGGCGAGCCGCTGTTCAACGGCTACCTGCAGGGCCTGGCCAAAGTGCGCTCGCGCTTCAACCAGATGAAGACCCAGGGCGACCCAGGCCCATCCGCCCGCAAGTGGATGCTGGAAACGCTGGAAGGCGGCGGCGAGCTTGCGGAGACGCTCAAACTGATCGACGAGCAGATGATGAACGGCGTACCCGATGCCACGCGGCAGACCTTGAGGCCGCTGCTGGTGCGCCCGCTGATGCAGGCCTATGCCGTGGTGGTGCAGCCGGCCGAGGCCGATCTCAACCGCACCTGGACGGCCCAGGTCTACGAGCCCTACCAACGCACCCTGGCCAACAAGTACCCCTTCGACCGCGCTTCGCGGCTGGAAGCCAGCCCGGGCGAGATCGCCAAGGTCTTTGGCAGCGAAGGTGCCGTTGCCAAATTCGTGGCCACGTCACTGGGTGCCCTGGTGACCCAGCGTGGCGACGCCCTGGCCCCACGCACCTGGGCCGACATGGGCGTGCGCCTGCGCCCGGAGTTCACCACCGGCCTGGGCGCCTGGGTGGCGCCGCTGGCCGGGCAGGGGCCCGGCGCCACGGCCAGCGCAGGTGGCACGTCCGGTGCAGGCGGTGCGGCCACACCTGCAGAGGGACAGACCACCTTCCAGATCCTGCCGCTGGCCGCACCTGGCCTGTCCGAGTTCGCCGTGGACATTGACGGACAGACCTTGCGCTACCGCAACGGCGTGGCCGCCTGGGCGCCCATGGTCTGGCCAGGTCCGGGCCAGCGCGGCGCCCACGTCACCGGCGTGACGCTGGACGGCAAGCCCGTGAGCTTCTTCAGTGAAGCCGGCCAGTACGCGCTGGAAAAGCTGATTGGCTCGGCCCAGCGCAAGCGCCTGGAGCCCCAGTTGTTCGAACTGCGCTGGACGCAGGCCGGCCTGTCGGTGGGCATCCAACTGCGCATCCTCAGCAACCCGGCGGCCAACCCGCCACCGGCTGCAGGCCCAGGTCCGACAGCCAATGCCACAGCCGGGGCCGCACCGGCCGCCGGGCCGGTGTCGGCGCCAGGTGTGTTGCCACCCCTCGTGGCGGGCACCGACGCGCCGGTGTCGGCCATGGCCGTTGCCCAAGGTGGCTCGGTGGCGCCCGTCACGTCGCCCGATGCGCCATCGCCCGAGCCGGGCGGGCCAACCCACGCACCAGCCCTTGCCGCCACCACCACCATGACCTCATCACGTGAACCAGGAGCGCACCCATGAGCGCACCCATGAGCGCCGGCGCGGCCAGCAGCACCGAGCTGCTCTACTTTGGCAAGGTGCCCTCGCGCGGTGATTTCATCCGCAGCTCGGCCCTGGGGGCGCTGATCCAGAGCCTGGACACCTGGCAGTCGCAGACCATGGACCGCCTGGCCACCCACCCGCGCTGGAAGCTGATCTACGACGGTGCGCCTGCCTTGCAGTTCGCGGTGCTGGGCACCGGCAACCGCGTGGGCCTGGCCGGCCACTGGCTGCCCAGCCAGGACGCGTCCGGGCGGCGCTTTCCCTTCATCACTGCGGCGGCCTTCGACCTGGATGCCCCGCGCAGCTTCGCGGCCGTCGCCCCGGTGGCCATGGGCCGCCTGTGGTCCCGCCTGGAGCAGGTGGCCCGCCTGACGCAGTCCGCTCAGGAGCTGTCCGACGTGCAGGACAAGCTCAACGCGCCCCTGCAGGTCGACATCGTGCCCCAGGCCGCCGAGCGGGCCGTGGCCGACTTCCTGGAAACCCACACCGTGGCCAGCCTGGAGCAGATGCTGTCGGCCAGCGGGCACCGCATGTCGCTGCGTCAGGCCGTGCTGGCCCTGGGGGTGCTGCTGCAACCCGCCATGACCCAGGGCGCGGCCAAGCTGCAAAAGGCCTTGCTGCTGCCGGTCGTGCAAGACCCGGCCTTGCGTGGCCCGGTGGCCTCGTTCTGGCTGCTTCTGGTGCTGGGCTTCTTCCAGCGGCACGAGATCGAGTTGGGCCTCTTCGTGTGCAACCAGGACAACCGGCCCATGCTGGTGCTGGGCTTTCAGGGCGCGTCGGCGGCCACGCTGCACGCCGTGCTCGACCCGGCCGTGCTGGACCAGCACAGCGTGGGCTTGGGCGAGGCCGAATGGGTGGAAGAAGAGGTGGCGCACGACTATGGCTTGCGCAAGCTGTCCAACTACCTGAAAGACCCTGGTTTGCCGCTGTTGCAGGTGGTGCAGACCTTCCGCGAAGTCTTCCTGGGGGCATGACATGACGCTGCACGCAAGGCCTGAGCGCCCGTTTCGCCCCGCATGCGCGCTGAGGCTGTGTGCCGTGCTGTCGGGCATGGCATTGACGATGGGCGGTTCCTGGAGCCACGCACAGACGGTGGCCAGCGCAGCCGGGGCATCGGTCAACGGCGGTGGCGCGGCCAAACCAGTGGTGGCGTCGGGCACGGTGCCGGACGAGGCCTCGCGGGCCACCGTGCTGGCCCGCCTGCGTGAGCTCTATGGCGCAGAGCGCGTGGTGGACCAGCTCACCCTGGGTTCGGTGGTCGCGCCACCGCAGTGGACCTCGTACGTGCAGAAGCTGCTGGGCAACTCACTCAGGCAGGTCAGCCATGGTCGCCTCAACATCCTGGGCAACACCATCGACATTCAGGGCGAAGTGCCCAACGAGGCCATGCGCCAGCAGGTGATCAACGACATCGCCCAGGCGCTCAACCCCAGCTACACAGTGCGCAACGGCCTGCGGGTGGCGGTGCAGGAACAGTCTCTGATGGACCAGACCCTGGCCAACCGCACCGTGGCCTTCGAGCCGGGCAGTGCCGTGTTGCAGCCCGTGGCGCTGCCGGTGCTCGACGACATGGCGCGGGCCATGCTGCAACTCAACGGCAAGCGTTTCGAGGTCATCGGCCACACCGATGCGTCGGGTGCCCGGTCAGGCAATGTGGCCTTGTCGATGGCGCGTGCGCAGGCCGTCAAGGCCTACCTGGTGGGCAAGGGCGTGTCGGCCCCGATGGTCAGCACGCTGGGCATGGGGCCGGACCAGCCTGTGGCCAGCAACGACAACGATGAGGGCCGGGCGCGCAACCGCCGCATCGAGTTCCGTGTGGGTGGCTGATCCGGCGTGTTCAGCGCCCGCCGTCGGCCGAAGACGCGTCCAGGCCCAGCAACTCTTGCAGGTGCGACATGGCGCCATCGTCCTTGATGACCTGGCGCAGCCACTCGTGCAGGGGCATGTCGCCCCATTTCACGGCCTTGTCGGCCAGGTAGGCCACGGGGCTGTGCGGCTCGGTGCGCCGGAAGAACTCCGCCACCTCACGCAGGCGTTGCAGGGCCTGGGCACGCGAGCGGGGAGGGCCGGACTCGGCCGACGCCGACGCCGGCGAGGGCAGGCCAGCGCCGGCGCTGTCTTCGCCCGCAGCCGTTTGCAAGGGTTCACCCGTCGCGCCCGAGGCTTCGCCGGGCCCTGTGGCGTTGCCATCGCTCACGCCCACCTCACGCGCCAGGCGCTCGATGTCGTGGCGTGCCGAGCCCAGGGCCTCGCGTGCCTTGACGAAGCCGGGCCCATCGGCACCCAGCCGGGCGTCGATCACCGCCTGCCAGTGCAGCAAAGCGGCCTCGGCGGTGCGCACCGCCGCCAGCCGCGCTCGCCAGGTCGCGCTGGGGGTGTCGCGGGCGGCGCGTTGCAGCAGGTCCAGCGTGGGGCGGTGCGGGTCGGCAGCAGGGTCTGGCTGGCCATAGGCCGGCGCCGGGGCCGACGCCAGCTGGCGCGCCTGTTGCCAGTCGCGCAGGCTGAACTCATGGCCCTGCCGGTTGCGGGCCACGGGCAGGGTGTCGACCAGGCCCACGATGCGCTGCAGGAACCAGGCGATGTTGCCGACGCGCTCTTCCTGGTCCTGCCCATCGGGCTGGGGGTAGAGGCCGGCCCAGAACTGCTCGCTCAAACCTGAGCACAGCTCGATGCCGCGGGCCAGGCCCGAAAAGCCATCGGCATGTGACCAGGCTTCGGCCAGCCACATGGCCACACGGATGTCCTTGGTCTCACCTTGCAGCAGCTGGGCGCAGCGGCGCACCACGCCGGGCCAGTCGGCCACCTTGAGTGCGGTCACCCACTCCCCCTGTTCCAGGGTGGGGTCATCTTCGCGACGCATTTCCGCGATCTGATCGAAGGCCGTAGAGAAAGACAGGTCCTGCCCGCAGGGGGCAGCGACCGAAATCGGTTGCAACAGCGTCTGGATGTCCATGGGGTCCCTGATTTGTGCTGACGTGCAAGGCGTGGGTGACACGCACCATGGTGCGATGCCACGCCCGGTCAGGGCGCAATTTTCCCATGAAGCGCGGCGATCGGCCTCGCCCTTGGGGGTGGGCGGTCCCAGTTCACCTAGACTTGCGCGCATGACGACGTCGGCACCCGCGCACACAGCCCCCTTGGGTGGGGGCGGACGGCCTTTGTGGCTGAGTGCGCTGGCGGTGCTGCTCCTGCATGCGGGCCTGGCCCTGGCGTGGTGGCTGGCGCCGAACGACGCCACGCACCTGGCGGTGAGCACACCCATGACGGTGCGCTTGACCGAGGTGAGCCCGGTCGCGCATGCGCCCCAGTCTGCGGCGCGGCCCCAACGCACGATGGTGCCTGCACCGCAAGCGGCTCGGCCTGAGCCTGCCGCCGCGCGAGGTGGCGCGAGGGTGGCCGCTGCCACTGCTGCGCAAGTGCCCCAAGCGCCCCAATCGCCACAAGCAGCGCCTGTACCCGTGCCGGCAACGCGTGCGCCAACAGCCTTGCCCGTGGCTGCGCCTTCGCCCGTCAGTCCGGTTGCGCCGGCCCCCGTCAGTGCGCATGCCGCACCGGTTGCCGACGCGCCTCACCCCACGCCAACGCCTGCACCATCACCTTCAACGGCCCCAGCGCCTTCGGGCCTGGGCGCCAACAGCCAGGCGGTTAACCTGACCACCCAGGCCACGGTGGCGGCCGGTGGCGAGGGCAAGGGGCCCGTGGACATGCCCAGCGCCAGCATCAGTTACCTGGTGCAGCCGGTGTTGACCTTCCCGCCCGGCTCCGAAGATCTGGGGGAGTCGGGCTCGGTCACGCTGCGTGTGCTGGTTGACGAGAAGGGCGTGCCCATCAAGGTGGAGCGCGTGAAGTCCAGCGGCTACCCGCGGTTGGACCAGCATGCCGTCAGCGTGATCCGCCGCGCCCGCTTCGTGCCGCACCAGGTGCAGGGTGAGTCGCGTGCGGCCTGGGCCACGGTGACCTTGAACTTCAACCTGCACTGAGCACCGCGCCAGGCTGCGGGTGTTTTACGATGCGCTCCCATGAGCGCTGCCCCAACCACACCTGCCCCCTCCGCCACCGACGCGGCCACCCCTGCCCTCATCCCGCCGCAAGCCCTGGCCGGGCTGAAGGTGGTGGAACTGGGTCAGCTGATCGCCGGGCCCTTTGCGGGCAAGACCCTGGCCGACTTTGGTGCCGAGGTGATCAAGGTGGAGCCCCCCGCCACCGACGACGGCCCAGGCGGCGACCCGCTGCGCCAGTGGCGCATGCTCCACAACGGCACCAGCGTGTGGTGGCAGGTGCAAAGCCGCAACAAGCAGAGCGTGGTGCTGGACCTGCGCACGCCCCAAGGCCGCGAAACGGCCTGCCGCCTGATCGACGAGGCCGATGTGCTCATCGAGAACTTCAAGCCCGGCACCCTGGAAAAGTGGGGCATGGGCTACGAGGCATTGAGTGCGCGCAACCCCGGCCTGGTCATGCTGCGCATCAGCGGCTACGGGCAGACCGGCCCTTACCGCGAGCGACCCGGCTTTGCGGTGGTGGCCGAGGCCATGGGCGGCATGCGCTACCTCAACGCCGAGCCCGGCCGTGTGCCGGTGCGCGCGGGTGTCAGCCTGGGCGACACCCTGGCGGGCCTGCATGGTGCCATCGGCATCCTGCTGGCCTTGCAGGCGCGTCAGCGCAGCATCAGCCCCGAGGCGCCCAAGGGCCTGGGGCAGGTGATCGACGTGGCGCTTTACGAGGCGGTCTTCAACTGCATGGAAAGCCTGCTGCCCGAGTACAGCGCCTTCGAGGCCATCCGCCAGCCAGCGGGTTCGGCCCTGCCGGGCATCGCGCCGAGCAATGCCTACCCTTGCGCAGACGGCATGGTGGTGATCGGTGGCAATGGCGATTCGATCTTCAAGCGACTGATGATCGCCATCGGCCGTGATGACCTGGCCACCGACCCGGAGCTGGCCGGCAACCCCGGTCGCGTGAAGCGCGTGGCCGAGATCGACGTGGCCATCGGCGCGTGGACGCAGTCCCGATCGGTGACGCAGGTGCTGGAGGTGCTCAACGCCGCCAGCGTGCCCGTGGGCCGCATCTACAACGCACAAGACATCGCCGAAGACCCGCATTACCGCGCCCGCGAGATGATCCTGCCAGTGACCACCCACGATGGCCTGACGGTGGAGGTGCCGGGCATCGTGCCCAAGTTGTCGCGCACACCGGGCGCGATCCAGCGCCGTGGGCCCACGCTGGGCGAGGACACCGAAGCGGTGCTCAGTCGCTTGACGCCCAAGGCCTGAGCGGCCCTCGGATCACACCGGCGCCTGCGGGTGCCGCCACAGGTCCACGAAGGCCTGGAACCACCACGAACGCAGTCCCACCACGAGGGTGTAGGGCTTGCGCTGCGCAACGGGCAGGCGCTGGTCGGCCACGTGTTGACGCGCAAAGTCTTCGGCCGCACGCTGCAGGCGTTCGCCCAAGGCCGAGGCCTGGCCTGGGCCCAGTGAGCCGTGCACCAGCAGCAGCAACTCGTCTTCGCCTTCGAAGCCACCTGCGAAGTAGTCATCGACCACGTGATCACGGAAGAACTGCATCACCGGGCCGTGTGGGCGCCAGCGGAAAGTTTTGGCCACCTGCAGGCGGTAGCGGTTGAAGGGGCGCAGCTCGATGATGCCCAGCTTGTCCAGCCGTGTGAGGTAGCGGATGCATTCGACCTCGCTGATGGCGTAGCTGGCCACAACCTGCTCGAAAGTCCACTGGCTGAGGCAGCAGATCGCCATCAGCAGCAGCTTGCGGTCGGCCACCACCGCGCGCTCTTGCGCCAGCGTGAGTTCGCGGCGCAGCGGCTGGGCATCGGCCACGCGGCGGGCCAGGTCGGCGAAGTCCAGCTTCAGTGCCTTGCAGACCTCGTCCACGCGTGACAGCGGCATGTCTCCCTTGGCGAAGATGCGCTTGACGCTGGACTCGGCCATGCCCAGCTTGAGGGCCAGCTGCGCGTAGGTCATTCCGGCGGCTTTCAGCTCGGCTTTGAGGGCGATGACGAGGTCCTGGCTGGTGCTCATGGGGCCATGGTATCGAATTTCGATACCTGATGTGTGCCGTGATTGAACTCCGTATCGTTTGATTGACCGTGGACCGGGCGATGAGAAGAATCGCGTCCATGTTCAACACCCCCGTCACCCCATCATGAGCACCCTGATTCAACGCGACACCCGTGCATGGCAAGTGCAGGTCTGGGTGTCCTTCGGCATCGCGGCCTTCCTGTGCGCCACGGCCTTGGCCTGGCTGCCGGGCAAGCCCATGGAGCAGGCCTTCATGGTCATGGGCCTTGTGTTTTCGCTGTCCACCGTGTTCGTGCTGTCCAAGCATGTGCGCGACCAGGCCAATGCACAGGCCACCAGCCCGATGTGGTCGCTGGTGGTGTGGCTGGGCTTTGGCCTGGCCTTGGGCCTCACCAGCTGGGGCTTGTGGCAGATGCCCATCGACAGCTGCTTCAAGGCCTTCCTGATGGTGTGCTGGCTTTTCCTGCTGTCCAGCGCCTTCACCCTGGCCAAGACCCTGCGTGATGCCCATGAGGCCAGGCTGGCCACCACTGTTTGTCCCGCCCCTTCTGCGCAATGAGGTCTCGCCTCGCCCACGTTTTCAGGAGTTCCACCATGTCTGCTTACTTCCTCTTCAAGTCTTTTCAACGCCGTGTCCAGTGTTTGCTGATCGCCGTGGCCCTCGGCACCTCCGTGGCACCGGCCCATGCCGATGCGCTCAACCCCTCGGAGGCCAGTGCTTTGTCGCTGCTGCCCGTTGCGGTGTCGGTGGCTGCGCCTGCCGTGTCGCTGGTGGCGGCAGGCTCTGTGCTCACGCTGGTGGCCGTTGAGGTGGTGGCCGATGGCACCGTCTGGGTGCTGCAGCGTGCGGCCGATGGCTCACGCGTGGTGATCAAGTGGTCGGCGCTGTCGGCGGGCATGGCGTCCACGGCGGTGGGCACGGTCATCGCGGTCACCGCCATCAGCGCAGGCTGGGTGCTGTCGTCGGCTGGCGTGGCCTTGGCCATGATCCCCAATGCGCTGGGCCAGGCCTTGCTGCACCACGAACGCGTCATCCGCTGAGCCAGGGGCATCAACATGAACCTCACCTTCTCACGCGCTCTGCTGGCTGCCCTGGCGTTGTCTGCGGCCTTTGCGAGTCCGTCGGCGCTGGCCGGTCGCGCCTGCGGCAACGAGCCCTTGACCCTGCGTGCCGTCACCCAGGGACTGGCGCTGGCCGAGCGCACCGCCAAGGCGTTGGACGCCACCGGTTCCCGCGTGGTGGTGTTGGCCAGAGCGGGGCAGGACCTGCATGAATACGGGCTGCGCTACTCGCACCTGGGCCTGGCCTACAAAGATGGGGACCGGTGGCGGGTGTTGCACAAGCTCAACCAATGCGGCAGTGCAGAGGCCTCGGTGTACCGCGAAGGCCTGGGTGACTTCTTCCTGGACACGCCCCATGAATACGTGGCCGGTGTGGTGCCCCTGAGCACCGAGGCCCAGGACCACCTGCTGCCGCTCTTGAAGAACCCAGCGCCCGTGGCTGGCCTGCACACCCGGGCTTACAGCATGCTGGCCTACCCGTGGGCGCAGACCTACCAGCAGAGCAACCAGTGGGCGATCGAGACCCTGGCGGTGGCCATGGGCGCCGAGCAGACCAGCCGCGAGGCCGCCCAGGACTGGCTGCAAGCCCGGGACTACGTGCCCACCGAGCTGCACCTGTCGGCCATGACCCGGCTGGGTGCGCGCATGACCATGGCCAATGTCGCTTTCGATGACCACCCCAATGTCTTGCGCTTCACCGGCCGCATCCGCACCGTCACGGTGGACTCGGTGTTCGCGTGGTTGCAAGGCTCCGGCCTGGGCACGGGCGAGATGGTGGTGCGCTGAGTGGCCGAGTCGGCCATTTCACGCTTGAAATGTTGTCCAATCTTTGCATGCCAGACACCA